>CAZJSI010000123.1:0-9906 GCA_964548675.1 uncultured Eubacterium sp.
ATGTCAGCTAAGCTGACCCGAATCCCGCGCCAAGACTCGCGAGCGAGTCTTGAAAGTATGTTCGGGTTAGAAGGAGGAAACCATGAGTACAGGAAGAGTACAGGTGTATTACGGCGATGGCCGGGGAAAGACGTCGGCGGCGCTGGGGTATGCGATACATGAGGCAAGTAAAGATGGTTCTGTTGTAATTATACAGTTTTTAAAACAGAAAGATGATGATGAGATCAGTTTTATACGGCGTTTAGAGCCGGAAATACGGCTGTTCCGTTTCCAGAAATCGGAAAAATTTTACGATGAGTTATCGGAGCAGGAGCAGCTTGAGGAACAGATGAATATGAAAAACGGAATGAATTACGCCCGCAAGGTTTTGCAGACCGGCGAATGCAGTACATTGATTCTGGATGAAGTGCTTGGGCTTCTGGATAACCGGATCGTTTCGGATGAAGATCTGATCAATCTGATCAGGGTGAAATCGGAGGATACCGATCTGATCCTGACCGGGCGGGTCATTAGCGACGCTATTTTTGAAAATGCGGATCTGATTTATGAAATCTGCGCAAAAAAAGAATGTTAGCAGTTGACATTTCAGAGGGAAAGTGATATATTCACCATAACGTACCAAGAACTTTTAAAAGTTTTTTGGCAGGGCACATGAGAAAAGGATATTAGTTTGATAGAGGTTGCGTGATTTAAGAGTAAGCTGTCGTATGCACCGGAAGGCAGATGAGGTCAGACGAAAGGGAATCACGCCGAAAGAGTATATAATTTCGGATGTATACTGCTTGGGTACAGCGTGAATAATGCTGTAACTGTCATCGAATTACGATGGGGCGCTATCACTGGAATATAGAGATCAGCTTGTTATAGTTGGATTTTCAGGGACCAGCGTCGATACTGGTCCTTTTTTATTTCATGTATAAAATATATCAGGAGGATAAGAAAATGCCGATTTTTAAGGGAGCGGGTGTTGCGATTGTGACACCGATGAAAGACAATTATGAAGTAGATTACGATGCATTGGAGACAAATATCAATTATCAGATTGATAACGGAACGGATGCGATTATTATTGCTGGCACTACCGGAGAGAGTGCTACCCTGTCAGAGGAAGAGCATAAAAAGGTAGTAAAAGCTGCTGTAGAATTTACAAAACACCGCATTCCGGTTATTGCAGGAACCGGTTCCAACAGCACGCAGACTGCAATTGAGTTATCTCAGGAGGCGGATGCTGACGGTGTGGACGGCGTTCTGATCGTGACGCCATACTATAACAAAGCGACACAGAAAGGACTGATCGCGCACTATACCCGGATCGCGAATGAGATCAAAGTTCCGGTCATCATGTACAATGTGCCTTCCAGGACAGGATGCAATCTTCTTCCGGAGACGGTTGCCCATCTTGTAAAGAATGTGGATAATATCGTTGCGATCAAGGATGCGACCGGAAATCTGTCACAGGCTGCACAGATGATGAATCTCTGTGACGGAAAGCTGGATCTGTATTCCGGAAATGATGATCAGGTGCTGCCGCTGCTTTCTCTGGGCGGTCTCGGTGTGATCTCCGTTTTATCCAACGTAGCTCCGCGCCAGACACATGATATGGTCATGGAATATCTGGAAGGCGACCGTGAAAAAGCGATGAAGATCCAGCTGGATGCGATTCCGCTGATCAACGCGCTTTTCTGTGAAGTAAATCCGATCCCGGTAAAAGCTGCTATGAATATGCTTAATATGCAGGCCGGTCCTCTTCGCGGTCCGCTGACCGAGATGGAGGATGCACATAAGGCAGTTCTCCGGGAAGAAATGATCCGGTTTGGAATTTTATAATTGGGAGTCCAAAATCTCTGCCGGATCGGGAGAATGATCAAAATTAAATAAATATTTACTTGCCCCCGCATAGGCTGCGGGGGTAATATAGGTTTATGGAAAGGTATGGCGGGCGATAAAAATAATCTGACGTTTGCGATACAAAACTTATTTGGAGGGAATAAGATATGACAAAAGTGATTATGAATGGCTGTAACGGCCATATGGGACGTGTGATCAGTGATCTGTGTGAGGCGGATCAGGATATCGAGATCGTGGCAGGAGTGGATATCTGCACGGACCAGCATTATGGATATCCGGTGTTCGCGTCGATTGAGGAATGCGGTCTGGCAGCGGATGCCATTATCGATTTTTCTCATGTGAGCTGTATTGATGCATTGTTAAAATACAGTGTGGAGAAACAGATTCCGGTTGTCCTGTGTACTACCGGACTTTCAGAAGAGCAGTTGAAAGCAGTGGAAGAGGCAAGTAAAAAGGTAGCCGTTCTGAAATCCGCGAATATGTCTCTCGGTATCAATATGCTGATGGATTTGCTTCAGAAAGCGGCGCAGGTGCTGGCGCCGGCGGGCTTCGATATGGAGATCGTGGAAAAGCATCACAATCAGAAGCTTGATGCTCCGAGCGGAACTGCGATCGCACTGGCGGATTCCATCAATGAAGCGCTGGAACAGGATTATGCGTATAAATATGACCGCTCACAGGAGCGTAAAAAACGTGAAAAATATGAGATCGGTATTCAGGCTGTCCGCGGAGGCAATATTGTGGGCGAGCACGAAGTGATCTTTGCGGGAATGGATGAGGTTATCACATTCAAGCACACCGCTTATTCAAAGGGCATCTTTGGAAAGGGAGCCATTGAGGCCGCGAAATATCTTGCGGGAAAACCGGCGGGATATTATGACATGAGCGATGTGATCAAGCATTGAGCAGTGCCAAATCGAGCTGAGGCACTGCGAAAATATAAGAGCCAAAATTGAGTGGCACAATGGAGTATAAATAAAGAATAACAAGGGGGAAAAATAACGTGAAAAATGCAGATATAAAATATCTGAAAGTGCTTGCCACGCAGTATCCGAATATTGCGGCGGCAGCGACTGAAATCGTGAATCTGAAAGCAATTTTGAGTTTACCAAAGGCAACGGAGCATTTCATTACGGATGTTCATGGGGAGTATGAGCAGTTCCGTCATGTAATGTGCAATGGTTCCGGAGCGATCCAGCAAAAGATTGAGGATGAGTTTGGAAGTTCTCTGGGAATCCCGGAAAAACGGACACTGGCGATGCTGATCTATTATCCGGAATTGAAGATTAAGCAGATGCGGGGAAAATTAAAAGAACGGGAAGATCTGGAGGACTGGTATAAGGTGACTATTTTCCGCCTGATCCGCGTATGCAAGAACGCTTCTTCCAAGTACACCCGATCCAAAGTGCGTAAGTCTCTGCCAAAGGATTTTGCCTATATTATTGAGGAACTGATGACGGGACGTCCGGATGTGTCGGATCAGGAGGCTTACTATAATGAAATTGTCAATACTGTCATCCACACGGGCAGGGCGGGAGAGCTGATCGCGGCGTTCTGCTACCTGATCCGCCGGTTTACCGTGGACCATCTTCATGTGGTGGGAGATATTTTCGACAGAGGCCCGTACCCGCATCTGATCCTGGATGACCTGATGAAGCATCATTCGCTGGATATCCAGTGGGGAAATCATGATATCCTCTGGATGGGAGCAGCGGCGGGTTCACTGGAATGTATGTGCAATATGCTTCGCATTTCCGCGCGATATGGAAACCTGTCTATCTTAGAGGATGCATATGGCATCAATATGATCCCGCTCATGCGCCTCGCAATGAATTGTTATCCGAAGGATGCCGGAAAGACGTTCCATGTCCATATCAGTGACGAGAATTACGATCATGATCTGGCGGATATTGATGCAAAGATGCACAAGGCCATTTCCATTATTCAGTTCAAGCTGGAAGGACAACTGATCAAAGAACATCCGGAGTGGAATATGGATGACCGGCTTCTGTTGGATAAGATGGATCTGGAAAAAGGCACTGTCATGCTCTATGGAAAAGAATATAAACTGAATGATACATATTTTCCAACGATCGATATGAAAAATCCTTATGAGCTGACCCAGGAAGAGGCGGATGTGGTGGAACGCTTAAAAACGAGCTTCCTCGGCAGCGAACGGCTTCAGCGGCATATTCGTTTCCTTTATACAAAGGGCAGCCTTTACAAAGTATATAATGGAAACCTTTTATATCATGGCTGCGTGCCTCTCAATGAGGACGGAAGTTTTAAGGAAGTAAACATATATGGCAAGACCTACAGTGGAAAAGCGCTGTACGATATTCTGGAGCATTATGCCCGAAAAGGATATTATTCTATAGACCCTGTGGAGAAAAAGAAAGGTGAAGATATTCTTTGGTTTATCTGGAAAAACAAAAATTCACCTGTTTTCGGAAAAGAGAGGATGGCGACCTTTGAGCGGTACTTTGTCAGCGAAAAGGAGACCCATAATGAGCCGAAAAATCCATATTACCGCCTTTATGAGAAAGAAGAGGTTGTGGACCGTATTTTAACGGAATTTGGTCTGCCGACCCAGGGGGGCCATATTATCAACGGACACGTACCTGTGGCGGTAAAAAAAGGGGAATCTCCGGTAAAATGCGGAGGAAAGCTCCTTATCATCGACGGCGGTTTCTCAAAGGCATACCAGCCAAAGACAGGTATTGCCGGATACACGTTGATCTACAATTCCTATGGATTGCTTCTGGCGGCCCATGAACCCTTTGAGTCCATGGAAAAAACGGTACTCAATGAGACCTGCATCCATTCCCATATCGTCATGGAGCAGAATGTGGTGAAGAGAAAAACGGTCAACGACACGGATACGGGGAAAGTGCTGAGGGAAAATATCTCGGAACTGGAAGAACTGCTTGAGGCATATCGGAGCGGCCTTTTGGTGGAGAAGTTCTAGGAAAATGTTTTGATCAAAGTTTTCTTAAATATTCATAAAGAAAAATCCTGTTTTATAAAGAAAATATAAAACAGGATTTTTTGTGTGTCCGGACGTTGACAAAGATAATTAACAGTGTTAATATTCTACCTACATGTAAATGATTAACATTGTTAATTGTTTTTTCTGGAAGAAGAAGGAGGAACAAATGAAAGAGACATATCGGAATTTCCTTGAGGCATCGCATATGTTTCACAAATTGAATTTTTCTTCGATCCTGCCTGGTATTTCAAAGAGCGAATTTGTGACGTTGAAATGTATTGCAAAGCATCATAGTGGATATCGGGATGGCTGTGATGGAATACAGATTTCAAGACTGGTTGAATATTTGCGGGTCCTTCCTCCGGCTGTCTCAAGAACACTGAGAGGGTTGGAAGAAAAGGGATATGTAGAGCGTATCATCAGCTTGAGCAACAGGAGAAACGCTTATGTGAGGCTTACGCAGGCAGGCGAAGATATTTTGAAAGAAGCAGAAGAAGTTATGGAGACATTTGCGGAAAATGTCTTTGCACGGATCGATGAGGAAGATCTGAGGCGGATGTATGAATATCTGTATCAATTGTACGATGCGGCGAGCGAAGAGATTGAAAACTTAAAACACGGCCGGAGAAAGTGATATGTAAAATCTAAAGCACAGCCGGAAAAGTGATAGGTAAAAACTAAAGCACAGCCGGAAAAGTGATAGGTAAAACTAAAGCACAGCCGAAAAAAGTAATATAGATATGGAAAGGGTGACTGGAAGATGGGCAAAATATTTAAGAACATGATTCCATATTGGAGATCAATTATTTTGATCGTACTTGTTCTGATCGTTCAGGCATTTTGTGACCTGGCGCTGCCGACTTACACGGCGGATATCATTGATGTGGGTATTCAGAACAGCGGTGTGGAACATATTTTCCCGGAAGGAATTACTTCGGAGGAATATGAATATGCGAAATTGTTTATGACAGAAGAGGAAAAGAATGATTGGGAAGCGAGTTATGACAGGGACGGTGAAATATACCGTCTGAATGTCACGGACAAAGAGGAACTGGAGCGTCTGGATGAGACTTATGCCATTCCGCTGATTCTGAATTATCAGATGTCTGCGGTGGAGGAAAGCCGGTTTAAAGAGATCCTGTCTCAGTATATGGGCGTGGATGCATCCGCTCTGGAGCAGATGAGCCTGGAACAGATCGGCAGCCAGATGGGTACAGAGCTTACCATTTTCACAAGGGAAGTGGAGGGGGACGATGGAGAAACCGTGACGGAAACCTGCGTGGATATGCGTTCCATCTTAACGGCAATGCAGACGGCAGGACAGTTGGATGAAGAAAGTGTCCTGACAATGAGGGAATCCATGGATTCGATGGTAGAGGCAATGGGAAGTTCCATGTTAAAGTCCACCGGAGCAGCCTATGCGATCCAGTGTGATAAAGAGGCAGGCATCGACGTAGAAAAGATCCAGACGTCTTATCTGTGGAAAGAGGGATTGAAGATGGCAGCCCTGGCAGCGTTGATGGCGGCCTGTGCCATTTTTGTATCTTTCCTTGCATCCAGAGTCGGCGCCGGTGTGGGACGGACCCTGCGCAGCAGCATTTACAAAAAGGTTATGCAGTTTTCCAATGCGGAGATGGAGCATTTTTCCACTGCATCCCTGATCACGAGAAGCACCAATGATGTACAGCAGATACAGCTTGTGACAGCAATCTTTCTGAGGATGATCCTGTATGCTCCGATCATCGGGATCGGGGGGATTGTGAAAGTCGTTCAGACAAAAGCCGGTATGGGATGGCTGATCGTACTTGCAGTGGTTGTTATTTTTGCATTTGTATTTCTGCTGATGCGCCTTGCAATGCCGAAATTTAAGCAGATGCAGCAGAAAGTCGACAACGTAAATCTG
Organism: uncultured Eubacterium sp.; assembly: GCA_964548675.1. Classification (GTDB taxonomy): domain Bacteria; phylum Bacillota; class Clostridia; order Lachnospirales; family Lachnospiraceae; genus Eubacterium_I. The sequence continues at coordinate 6,741 of CAZJSI010000123.1, forward strand.
GTATCCAGGGAAATTCTGACGGGACTTCCCGTTATCCGGGCGTTCCGCAGGGAGGAAAAGGAAGAAGAACGGTTTGATGATGCGAACCGGGATCTGACAAGAACTACGTTGTTTACAAACCGTGTCATGACTTTTATGATGCCGGGAATGATGATGATCATGTATGTTTTGACGATATCTATTGTATGGGTGGCGTCGAAAAAGATCGATCTCGGCGTGATGCAGGTGGGATCCATGACCGCGTTTATCACATACGCGATGTTGATCGTTATGGCATTTTTGATGTTGACAATGATGTCCGTTATGCTGCCGAGAGCGGGTGTTGCGGCGGAGCGTATCGATGAAGTCATCCGGATGGATGTATCTATCCATGAGGCAGAAACACCGAAAACAGTGGAACATGTACAGGGAGTGCTGGCTTTTCATCATGTGAACTTCCGTTATCCGGGAAGTGAGGAAAATGCCGTGTCAGATATTGATTTTACGGCGAAACCGAATGAGACGACCGCGATCATCGGAAGTACCGGATGCGGAAAATCCACGATCGTAAATCTGATCCCGCGGCTGTATGATGTGTCGGAGGGCAGCATTACGCTGGACGGAACGGATATCCGGGAGATTTCCATGAAAGACCTGCGAAGCCAGATCGGGTTTGTGCCCCAGAAAGGAATCCTGTTTTCCGGAACGATCGCTTCCAATCTGCGTTTTGGAAAACAGAACGCCAGCGATGAGGAGATCCGCCAGGCTGCACAGATTGCCCAGGCGGAGGATTTTATCGAGGAAAAAGCAGAGAAATACGACAGCGCCATTGCCCAGGGCGGTACAAACGTATCCGGCGGCCAGAAGCAGCGTCTTGCCATTGCCCGGGCTATTGCGAAACAGCCGAAAATATTTGTGTTTGACGACAGCTTTTCCGCGCTGGATTTAAAGACAGATGCAAAACTGCGCAAAGCGTTGAATGATACGGTAAAAGACAGCACGGTGATCATTGTGGCTCAGCGTATCAGCACGATTCTTCATGCAGATCAGATTCTTGTTCTGGACGAGGGCAGGATCGTTGGAAAAGGAACCCATGAGGAGCTGTTAAAAAATTGCAAGGTATACCGTCAGATCGCAAAATCTCAGCTTTCTAAGAAAGAATTGGGTATGACAGATGGAGAGGAGGACGAGACAGATGAGTGATCAGAATATGAAAACCTCCGGAACTTCCCGCAGACGTCCGGCGGGCCCCATGGGAAGCGGCATAGCTCCCGGAGAAAAGGCAAAAGATTTCAAAGGTTCCATTAAGAAAGTGCTGCAGTACATCGGAAAATATAAGATTGCCGTAGTTTTCGTCATGATCTTTGCGGCCTGTTCCACCGTATTCAGCGTCCTTGGACCGAAGATCATGGGAAAGGCGACCACGGCGCTGGCAGAAGGGCTGATGGCAAAGGTTGCGGGAACCGGCGGAATTGATTTTACTTATATCGGAAAAATTCTGTTATTTGTACTGGGCATTTATCTTTTGAGTTCGGCACTCAGCTTTATTCAGGGATGGATCATGACGGGAATTACCCAGAAAATATGTTATCGCATGCGGAAAGAGATTTCGGAAAAGATCAACCGTATGCCGATGAAGTATTTTGAGAGCCGCACTTACGGCGAGGTATTGTCCCGTATTACGAATGATGTGGATACGCTGGGGATGGGATTAAACCAGAGTATCACCCAGATCATCACCTCCATTGCCACGATCATCGGCGTGCTGGTGATGATGCTCAGCATTTCTCCGCTCATGACGCTGATCGCCCTTGTTGTGCTTCCTGTTTCTGGCGTTTGTGTATCGATCGTTGTAAAGAAATCCCAGAAATACTTTATCACCCAGCAGGAATACCTCGGAAAGATCAATGGCCAGGTGGAAGAAACTTATGGAGGCCATCTCGTCATCAAGGCCTATAACAAAGAGGAAGAGATGGTAGAGCAGTTTGATCAGACGAATGAGGTGCTGTATAAATCTGCATGGAAGTCCCAGTTTTTATCCGGTATTATGATGCCGGTTATGCAGTTTATCGGAAATCTGGGTTATGCGGCGGTAGCTCTGACCGGAGGTCTGCTGGCAATCCGCGGAGTGATCACCATCGGTGATATCCAGGCATTTATCCAGTATGTGAAAAGCTTTACCCAGCCAATCCAGCAGATCGCCCAGGTGATAAACCAGGTGCAGTCTATGGCGGCGGCAGCGGAGCGCGTTTTTGAATTCCTGGAAGAGGAAGAGGAGGAACAGACGGCGGAGAATCCGGCGGATGTGACTGCCGTGGAAGGCAGCGTGGAATTCGACCATGTACGCTTTGGGTATAACGACGACCAGACGATCATCCACGATTTCAGCGCCAGAGTTTCTGCCGGTCAGAAGATAGCAATCGTGGGCCCTACCGGAGCAGGAAAGACGACGATGGTAAAACTGTTGATGCGTTTTTATGACGTAAACAGCGGAGCAGTCAGGATCGACGGAACCGATATCCGCGATTTTAACCGACGGGAACTTCGGGATGCATTCGGTATGGTGTTGCAGGATACATGGCTGTTCAAGGGAACCATTATGGAAAATATCCGTTACGGGCGCCTGGATGCCACGGATGAGGAAGTGATCGCAGCGGCGAAAGCGGCTCACGCTCATCATTTTATCCAGACACTGCCCGGCGGTTATCAGATGGAGCTGAATGAAGATGCGAGCAATGTATCCCAGGGGCAGAAGCAGCTTCTCACTATTGCGAGGGCAATTCTGGCGGATAACCGCATTCTGATCCTGGACGAGGCGACATCTTCCGTGGATACCCGTACGGAAATACTGATCCAGAGTGCGATGGATAACCTGATGAAAGGCAGGACCAGTTTCGTTATTGCTCATCGGCTGTCCACTATCAAGAACTCGGATCTGATCCTTGTCATGAAAGACGGTGATATCATTGAGCAGGGAAATCATGAGGAACTGCTTGAAAAAGGCGGATTCTATGCGGAGCTGTATAACAGTCAGTTTGAAGAGATGGCGTCATAATGATTGATTTGTATAAAACCCTGAGATCACACTCATTTTCAGTGTGATCTCAGGGTTTTATTGTTATTTTGATTTATAAGATCCGGTTCTATAATACGAAAAAAATCTTGACAAACGTTTTTTGAAAATGAT
>CAZJSI010000124.1:0-9890 GCA_964548675.1 uncultured Eubacterium sp.
AACCCCCAATACATTATATAGTTTTTTGCTACCCCATAGTAAAAAATACCTTCTCCTAAAGAAAGACAGCAGATCGATGGCTGTCTTTCTTATTTTATTGGAAAGTCCCCGACTTTCCAATAAAATAAGAAACCTTATGCGCACAGACGCATTTTTAAATACCCGTTTTTCTACACGAGCCTCAGCCTGTTCAGGGCATTATACACATCCAGTAATCCGTATCCATAAGCAGTGTTTGGATAAACTCTGTCCGGACTTCGGATTGCTCCCCGGATCAGCAGATTTGACAGATCAGTTGAATTTAAATACATCATGTTATTTTCCACAATACCCCACTGAAAGAGCTGAGCACAGCCGCCCGCCGTTATCGCCGCGCTGATACTGGTTCCGCTGCGCACGCCAAATCCTCCCCGCACCTCCGGTCCGTACACATTGACCCCCGGTGCAAGTATATCCGGCTTGATCACATTCACCGTACTGAATCCCCTGCCCGAATCAGGAAAAATACTGCCTCCGCTTGCCTGGTATGCCCCCGCCGTCACGGCAATCCTGGACATTCCGGGCGTGGTGATCGTCGTATCCGGAGTAGAACGCAGAAAAAACACTTCCCCGCTCAGAAATTGTGAAATCGGCAGCCAACAGTTAAAATTTCCGTCAATCACCAGCTCCGGCCTGACCTCAAGCGTCCATATCCCGGGTAACGGATTCTCAAACTGTATATAGATGAGCTGCATCCCAAAACGCGCTCCCACTATCGTATAATCTACCGTGAGCGTCGTCTTTTCGAACAGGAAAGTGTATACCTGCCTGTTTCCCACCCTTCCCCCTGATTTTGGAAGGCGTTCTCCCGTCGGTGACAGAACAGAAATATTATAAGTTTCGGGCACGGATGCCCAAAATTCGACCTGGAATCCCCTCACATTCTCGCCCACCGATATCTCGATGGCATCTTCTTCCCCTTCGGAGATTCCCCGTCTCTGATAATGATGGCGCTGATTCGCCTCATTGCCGGCCGCCACCACGATTCCCCTCTGCCGTCTTCGCCCCAGCTCATCAATCTGTATGGATACCGGACACTCGCCCGCATGGCTTCCCATCCCGCTTCCCATTCCCACACAGATGACCAGCGGAAGACGCAGTTCAGATGCAAATTTATGCAGCCATGCAATTCCCGTCATCAGGTCATTTTCCTGGTAACAGGGTACGCCATCCGGGATAAAATAGTAATCCCTCAGGTACTGCTTTGCCTGTTTGCATTTTACAACTGCGATAGACGCAAGAGGGGCTGCCCCGGAAAAGTCCGCCTGGTAATCCGGACTTCCGCAGGCAGCTCCTGCCATAAATGTGCCATGTCCGATCTCATCTGTCGTAGGCACAATACTTTGTGGATCTTCCGCCCGCAGCGCCTCATTTATGACATTCTCTCCATAAAAAGCTCCGTACAGATCTCCATTCGGCGGCGTTCCATCCTCAATTGTCTGATCCCAAATGCCCAGTATCCGCGTCGTGCCATCCTCATTTTGAAAAACAGGATTCTCATATGCTATTCCGGTATCCACAAATCCTATCAGTACTCCCTGCCCTTTCAGATCCAACGCCGCGGGATTTTGCAGGCGCAGGATTCCACTGACTTCCAACGCCGACTGATCCATCAGCGCAAAACATTTCGGAATGGACAGATAAGGATAGTCCTGCAGATTCAATGGCCGGGAAGTCTGCCTGCTGTAATGTCCCACATCATAAGTATCATCCACCTGATACAGGCAGACCGGATCTCCTATGGAATAGTCGCCCAAATAGTCAATGATAATGTCATAATATTCATTCGAATAGATTGCTTCCCTGCAAACATCTAAATCGTTCTCGATCTGGCTTATCCGCATCGGGTAAACTCCCTGATCTCTATTACTGCCAATATATGCATATTTTATAAAAAGGTTCTTCGCCTAATGTTCCTGCCCCTTTTCCTCTTCCGGATTTCTCTGAATCGTCTTTTTCATATGTGTCCCGATAATTTCAGACACATCGCTGACCGCGATAAACGCGGACGTGTCTACTGAATTGATGATCCTCTTTAATTCATAAATTTCCAGACGGTTCAGCACACAATACAACACAACTTTTTTACCGCTGATCAGGCCTTCCCCCTCTAATATCGTAACGGTGCGCCCGAGCTGCTGATAAATCTTATCCGCAATCTCTTTTCCCTCATCCGTGATGATCATGGCTGCCTTTGCCTGCTCCAGTCCGGTCTCCACCAGATCGATGATCTTGGATGTGATAAAATATGTGAGAAGGCTGTACATTGCCCGGTCAAATCCAAAGAGGAACCCGGCGATCACATAAATTACGATATTAAACAAAAGAACCGTCTGCCCCACCGGGAATTTGAATTTTCTGTTCAACAGAATAGCTACTGTCTCCGTACCGTCCAGGCAGCCGCCAAATCGAATGACAAGGCCGACTCCCGCACCGAGGATCACGCCGCCAAAGCAAACGGCAAGTAAATATTGATCCGTTGCATTTACCCACGGTGCGAACACTTCAAGGAATATGGAAAACATGACCATCGCAAAACCGGATTTTACAATAAAAGTAAGTCCCAGTTTCCGGGAACCAATGATCAGAAAAGGTACATTAAATACAATCGTCAGAATACTCAGAGGGATGTGGGTCAGATTATTCACCATAATGCCAATACCGATGACGCCGCCATCCAGAATCGTGCAGGGCACAAGAAATTCTTCGATCGCAAATGCAGCGATCGCCGCACCTGCTGCCAACATGATAAAGTCCATAATAATACGTATTTTAGGTTTTTTCGTATTCAATCTCATTCTTCCTTTCTTTTTATTGATAGTATAACATAAAAGTCCCATGGAAATCACCTTTGATTTCTATGGGACTTTGATTTCTATGAAACTCGCAAAACATGTCAGATGAGAGATTGAACTCCCACTGATACAAATTTGTCACTCAACACCTGCAGCGGCAGGAGCCATCTCATGTCAGATATCTGCCTCTTCCAGATATAATTCTACCGGCACGTAATCTCCCCATGCTTTCGGGAGCAGGATACCGCCTCTCATCAATGCGCTTCCGGAATAAATATCACCGTTTTCTCTCAAGCGATAATATTTCTCCTCATCCAGGCCACGCAGATGAACCGGATAACGCAGCATGTTCGGCTCCGTGCGGAAGATCATGCCCTGAACCAGCACCTTCTTCTGGTCATTAGACACAAAAGACCAGATTGCATAATTATCTTCCATTGGATTGCTCAGACGGTAATACTTTCCGCCATGAATCAACGGACCATACTCCTTAAACAGCTTGATCTGCTCTTTGACCTCCTCTTTTTCCTCTTCCGTCAGCTTATTCAGATCCAACTCATATCCAAAACTTCCTGCCATCGCTGTCACTCCGCGGGTCATAACCGATGTGACGCGTCCTGTCTGATGATTCGGCACCGCCGAAACATGGGAACCGACTGTGGAAGCCGGATAGAAAAAGGATGTTCCATACTGGATTTTGGTGCGCTCATAGGCGTCGGTATCATCACTGCACCATATTTGCGGGCAATAGTAAAGGATTCCCGCATCAAAGCGTCCGCCTCCGCCGCAGCAGCCCTCAAAAAGCACATCCGGAAATGCAGCGGTAAGTTTTTCCAGAAGTTCGTACAGGCCAAGGACAAAGCGATGCGCCATCTCCTTCTGTTTGCCCGCCGGCAGAGATTCCGTATACCAGTCGCTGACACTGCGGTTGAAATCCCATTTTACATAAGTAATATTCGCACTGTTCAAAATATCACTTATCACCTGGAACAGATAATCCCGAACATCCTGACGGGTCGTATCGATAACAAGCTGGTAACGTCCACGCATCGGATTTCTGCCTGGGATACGGATTGCCCATTCCGGGTGTTTCCTGTACAGCTCACTGTCCTCAGATATCATCTCCGGCTCAACCCAGATTCCGAACTGCATACCCATATCGTTGATCTTCCGCACCAGGCCATTCAGGCCGTTCGGCAATTTTTCTTTATTGACAAACCAGTCGCCCAAGCCTGAATCATCATTATTCCGTTTTCCAAACCAACCGTCATCCACGACAAGCATATCCACGCCAAGACGGGCCGCCTCCTCGGCAATATGAAGCAGCTTTTCTTCATTAAAATCAAAATAAGTAGCTTCCCAGTTGTTGATCAGTACCGGACGCTCCGCAAGTTTATATCTGCCCCGGCATACATGCTCCCGTATCACACGGTGGAACTGGTGGGATAAAGTTTCCATTCCCTCACCGGAACAGGAAAGAATCGCCTCCGGCGTATAAAACTTCTGATGCGGCGTCAGTTCCCAGCAAAATGTATGCGGATTGATGCCCATCACGAGACGGGTCTGATTCATCTGATCATATTCTACCTGCGCCTGGAAACATCCGCTGTACATCAGCACTGCACCGATACATTTCCCGCTTGTCTCCGTACATCCTCTCTCGCAGAGCAGGATCGCCGGATTCTGATGATGGCTGCTGATCCCACGCTTACTGGAACTTTCCTGAATGCCGTGGAGTAAAGGCAGCCGTTCCACCTGGCGTTCCATGGCATGACGTCCATGAAAATGTACCCACTCCCAGTTTCCGTAAGGTATATCCAGACAGAGACTGTGGGCCTTGTTGAGCATGACCGTCCGCTCCCCATCGTTACATATCACCGCACTCCGGGTGATAACATCACAATCCGCGAGAACGCCATATTTCAAAATAACTCTGACGTCACTGGCTGTATCTTTTAAAGTAATCTCCAGTGTATCCGCCTCTGATTCATCCGCATAAACTGCCGGCAGTCCCGGAATCGCATACTTCCCCGAAGAAATCTTATATTTCTCATAACGCAGGTCCAATGCCGACGCTCCGTTTTCATATCTGACGCCTACTGCTGAAATACGAAAATCCCCGATTCCTTCTGTTGCATATTCCAGCGGAAGGGTATCCAGGGAATAACTTCTCTCATTACCGGCCTCATATATATTGCCGGAAAACCCTACATCCGGGTAATCCAGAAGATATTCCATATCCTGATCGGTCTTTTCTCCATACCAGAGATGCTTCAATACACCATAAGCATCCGCTTTCATCTGATATAAGGTATGCTTTGTCTCCAGATAAAATGTCTTTCCATCAACCCTGATTGCCATAAATCGATTCACTCCTTTTTATTATGATATCAGTCTCTTTATCTCATCTGTCCTATTTACACGCAATACTTTATCAATTTCTCTTTCGGAACGCAAGACCTTTTACAATCAAAAATAGCGCAAATTCTAATTTTCACCCAGAGTCCGGTCCTCCAGGCTTGCAACTCCGCGCATCTGAATCAACGGGCCTCCGGTCTTTTGAATATAATCCTCCGTGATCGTCACGGAACCGATATTGTCATCCTTTGGTATCTCATACATGATATCCAGCATAAATTCCTCGATGATAGACCGGAGTGCACGGGCGCCCACATTCTTTTCCTTGGCTTTCTTTGCGATAGACCGGAGCGCTCCGTCCTCAAAGTCAAGCCTAACCTCATCCATCGCCAGAAGCTTCTTGTACTGCTTGATGATCGCATTGCGAGGCTCTTTCAAAATCCTGACCAGCATATCCTCTGTCAGCGCTTCCAGAGAAAACAGGATCGGCAGACGACCGATAAACTCCGGGATCATGCCGAATTTGCGCACGTCCTCCGTAGTCACATTCTTCAGGATATTTTCTTCCTTATCATATTTATCTTTCAGGTCCGCCCGAAAACCGATCGATGCATGTTCGTTCAGACGCTCCTTAATGATATCTTCCAACCCGGGAAATGCACCGCCGCAGATAAACAAAATATTGGACGTGTCGATCGTGGTCATAGGCACCATGGCGTTTTTGCTGGTAGCGCCAACCGGAACTTCCACCTCCGCTCCCTCCAGAAGCTTCAACATTCCCTGCTGCACGGACTCGCCGCTGACATCGCGCTGAGTCGCATTCTTCTTCTTCGCGAGCTTATCTATCTCATCGATAAAGACGATTCCCCGCTCGGCTTTTTCCACGTCGTTATCCGCCGCACTCAAAAGCTTAGACAGCACACTCTCGATATCGTCGCCTATGTATCCCGCCTCTGTCAGAGAGGTTGCATCGGCAATTGCCAGAGGCACATCCAGAAGTTTCGCCAGAGTCTTTACGAGATACGTCTTACCGCACCCGGTAGGGCCTACCATGAGCATATTTGATTTCTCGATCTCCACTCCATCCTTCTGCGCATCTTCTCCTGCCGCCACGCGTTTATAATGATTATAAACCGCTACGGACATAACTTTTTTCGCATACTCCTGGCCCACCACATAATCATCCAGGCTTGCCTTGATCTTATGGGGCGCAGGGATCTTCTTGATATCCAGTACCGGCTCCTGAGCCTTTTTCTCTTCCTTTGGTTTTTTCTTTTTTAATTTCTGGCGGTTTCCCATCAGTCCCTGAAGATCGGACATATTTACAAAACTGATATTCGGCATCTTTCCGGAGGATAACATATCCCCGATGTTGATCCCATCCATTCCCGGGAATCCAGACATCTGGTTTATGCTGTCAAAGGTTTTCTGCATACAATCCTGACAGATGCAGATATTGTTCGGGACATGGATCAGTTTGCCCACCTTGCTCTCCGGACGTTTGCAGATATAACAGAAATTTTCGTAATCATCGTCCTTGTCCTTATTTAAAATGGAATCCGTATCGATCTTTATCTCTTTTTCCTCAGTTTCCACTATATCGGCGCCGTCTGAGTCTACTTCTCTAAAGTCATTATCTATCATAATATTCTCCATTCTACTACAATATATTTATGGTTAATATCCCTTACGGCCAGTAAGGCATTCCCCATCTTATTACGGTTTATTCTTAAAAGCTTTCTGTATCATAACATAAACGGGACGGTTTTATCAACCGTCCCGTCCACAGTTTCACAGATGTTTTATATTTATGTGGATATGCGTATAACTAAACATTTTCTTCCAGTCTCTTGATAATATTATCATAATAATCTCTGTTTATCTCAAAACCTATGTAATCTCTATTCAAATTTCTTGCAGCAACCAATGTTGTCCCACAACCGCAAAACGGATCCAACACTATTTGTCCCTCTATCGTTACCAACGAAATCAATATTTCCATTAATTTAACCGCTTTTTGAGTTGGATGAAGTCCCCTATCCGATTTTTGAGTTTTAACCTTAAGTATATTTGAACATACCTCTAATCCCTCATTTAATATCGTCAGTTCTTTCAATTTTTCTTCATTATAAGCGCCGACACCATATTTCAAAATATTATCAGTCAATGTACCGCCCTGTGGATATGGTTTCATAAACCACAAGACAGGTTCAAATATCGGCCGCAAATTGCCTACCTTCCAACCTTTCCACTTCTCACTGTTTTCCGCATCATTTCTCCTATCAAAGACACAACTCACCCTTTGCGCACGATATGCAGCCGAATCTTTTTCCCATGCAATCATATCCTTAAAAATAAAACCAGCATCTTCCATTGCGCAAATACAACGATGAGCCATTCTTCTTCCCGCAAAAATAAAACAGCTTGCACCAGGTTTTAAAACTCTGTACCAGTCTCCTGCCCACGTTGCGCACCACTCATAATATTCTTTCGGTATATTCTTATCTGCCTGTGACCAACCATTTAGCGGTTTTCCTCGCTTTTTAAATATACTCCCACTCTTTTCCTGAGCCGGGCTGTGTCCCAGCAGCGCAGTATTTGTATTATTATGTAAAACGTCCCATTCATCATAATTTATGCCATAAGGAATATCTGATAAAATCAAATGAATCGTACTGTCATCAATTGTCTTTATTAATTGAATGGAATCTCCCAATTCTACTCTGCCCATAGTTCTATTTTTCCTCTAATTTATTCAAATACGACTTAATAGCCCCTATTTTTTCATTCAATTTTTTCGCGGAAATCAATTCCTCTATTGCTTTTTCTTTTGTATAAGAACGTATTTCCTCTATTTTTTCATACCAGTACTCTATCTCCTTTTTCCCTCTGAAAATAATAAATGTCTTATATTTATTGATTTCTAACACATAATCTTTTTCCTTGACCCCTATCTTTTTTGCCACGAATTTATCCATTTTGGGCAAAAAACACACCTGGGCATTAGAAAAAGCCAAAGAAGAATCCCGCGCCATCATTGAAGATGCATTCCACAGCGATTCCAGGGAAAACTTTTCCGTTTCTCTCACTTCAAATTCCAACAAAAGTGAAATATGTTCCCATGTTATCAGACACACATTCAAAGCCAAAGCCGTAGCATATATCTGACTTCTGGTCTGCGGATACTGAAAATACGGTGCCACCAAAACAGCGTATTCATTATCAGCCCCTCGCCAATTGCTCAAATTACTGATTTTAAAGTCTTTTTGATTTTTAGCTGTACGACTCAGCCGAAAACATTTTGCATCTGCAACCAGGCTATAGTTATATCCATTTACGCTTTCAGCTATAATATCCGCACTGTCAGCACGCTCGTCCAAAGCCTTTGATGCCAAACCAAGCATTCTAAAACATCGTGCCAATACGATGTCTGAGGCTTTCGAATACAGTTTTTCTTCACTGGAATCATGTTCAATACTCTCAGGTATCATACCGATATTTCTGACAATATCCAGAAAATCTGCCCTATCTAACTGATCTATATATTCTCTTACTTCGTTTGCCGCTTCTTTAAAATTACAATTTAAAGAAGAAATGAACTTAACAAAATCCGAAAACATCATACCAGCTCCTCAAATATTTTTTATCCTCAACAATTTTTATTGAGTATAACATAAAACAAACACATGTTCAATCATTTTTTCTCTTCCAACTCTTTTCCACAGAACACTTTATAATATTCCATGCGCATATCTGCGCATCATTCACATTTTCATTTTCAACAAAAAAAGTCATTTCAAAGTGATTTTTCTTCAAAAATAAATCACCTCAAAATGACTTTTTCTTCTTTCTTTACTGATCCAGCAGTTCTTTTACGATCTGATTTACCATGGCCGGATTTGCCTTGCCCTTCATCGCTTTCATCGTCTGTCCGACAAGGAATCCCATCGCCTTTTTCTTGCCGTTATGGTAATCCTCCACGGACTGCGGATTCTCTTTGATCACCTGCTCGATCGTGCTGCGCAGAGCGCCCTCGTCGTTGACCGCTTTCAGACCCTTTTCCTCCACATATTTTTCCGGATCGATGTCGCGTTTGAAAATCTCCTCAAACACTTCCTTTGCCACGGAACCGTTGATCGTCCCCGCATCTACCAGGTCGATCAGTTTTGCAAGGTTCTCCGGCGCAAAAGAAAGTTCGTCCGCTTCCATGCCGTTTTCCTTTAAGAGACGCATCGTCTCTCCCATGAGCCAGTTGGATACCTTTTTGGGTTTTCCGCAGATCTTCGTTGTCTCCTCAAACAGGTCCGCCATGCGTTTTGTCCCGGTAATGATATCCGCATCGTAATCCGGGATATCATATTCCTTTTTATAACGCTCCAGCTTCTGGGGACGAAGCTCCGGCTGGCGGGAACGAATTTCCTCGATCCACTCATCGGAGATCACGATCGGCACAAGGTCCGGCTCCGGGAAATAACGGTAATCCTGTGCGTCTTCCTTGGAACGCATCGCATGGGAAGATTCCTTGTTATCATCCCACCGGCGGGTTTCCTGAACGACCTTTCTGCCCATCTCCAAAAGCTCGATCTGACGCTCACGCTCTCCCTCGATGGCATGAGCGATCGCCTTAAAGGAGTTTAAGTTTTTCATCTCGGTACGTGTGCCGAATTTCTGAGATCCGACTTCCCGGACAGACAGATT
>CAZJSI010000125.1:0-2713 GCA_964548675.1 uncultured Eubacterium sp.
AGTTTGTTTCTCACCACCTGTAGAGGTGGGAGTCATCTCTCATCTGATATAAAAAATCCGTCGGGTTATACCCGGCGGATTCCTTTTTCCGTAAATTCAATAAGGCGTTCTTTGTAGAGATGTCCGACAGCCCGCTTGAAAGCATTTTTGCTCATATGGGTTTCCCGTTTGATGGTCTCCGGCGAAGCCTTATCGTTAAATGGCAGTACGCCGCCGAATTCATCGATGATCTTTAACACTTCTTCGGCGTCTGCATTCATCTGGATATATGCTTTTTCCCGGATGGTCAGGTCAAGTTTTCCGTCTTCCTTTACGTTGGTTACTTTTGCCTCGATGACATCGCCGATTTTTAATGTGCTGGTGTTTTCAAAAGCGGGGATCCTGGCGGAGTATCTGTCGTCCACAGCCACAAAAGTGCCGAAATTATCGCTGAACTCATACACCCGTCCCCTGACGGTATCTCCCTTTTGGTAAGGGGAATCCGTATATAACAGGTGATAAAGTCCCTCCATCGTGGCGCAGAGACGATTGCTCTTGTCGATATAAAGTGTGACCAGAACCTCGTCGCCCTCTTTTACTTTTCGAAGCTGTTCCTTATATGGAAGAAGCAGATCCTTTTCCAGTCCCCAGTCAAGAAATGCGCCGACCTTTGTTATCTGGGCCACACGCAGCAGCGCAAAGCCTCCGACGGTCAGTTTCGGTTCCTTTGTCGTTGCGATCAGCCTGTCTTTGGAATCCTTATATAAGAAAACTTCCAGTTTGTCATGGAGCCTTGTTCCCTCGGGAACCTGTTTTGCGGGCAGCAGTACGCGGGTTTCGCTGCCCTGGGTTTCGGCAAGATAAATTCCGAATTCCACCGTTTTTACAACGGTTAAAATCTGTTTTTCTCCTAGTTTCATACAATTTCTCCTTCAAATTCGACAACTGCATAGGGAGTATTTGCAGCGTTATTTAAACAAACAATGATCTTGTTTCCTTCTGTTGAGACGACCGGATAGAGAGTGTCGCCATATACCGCCGAATTTCTGTATTCGACGCGGAGCTGCCGCGTCACAAAGCCATCCGGCAGGCATTCCTGAGCCATCGGTACATACCGCTCGTTGTTTACGTGGTTGTTTGAGTCGATGTCAAATTTATGGACTGTGATCGGATCCATGGAAATACCCTTTTCCGGTATCGCAATTTTGCGGGAGGATTTCTCCATCGGAAGGGGTGATTCGCATTGGTACAAATCGCTTACCTCTTTGGGAATCCGCACCGGACGTCCAGTTCGGATATTCATGTAGATCCAATTCGTGTTGGCATAAGCGATCAGGTTTCCTTCGGAATCTTCCATTTTATAATTACGGAATCCAAAGAAACTTTTCCAACCGTAGGCCCATGTGCTGACGGTGATTTCCTCATATAGTTTCGGATAGCGGTTTACAATAATCTGCCAGGAAGACAGAATCCATGCCAATCCCTCTTTTTTCATGGCCTCCACTCCGTGTCCGATAGATTCGGAATGAAAGGTGCTGCAATCCTGAAAATAATTGATAATGGACGGCAGGGTAATGTTGAGGCCGCCATCTACTTCACTGAAACGAACTCTGCTTTTAAAACTGTACATATAGACCTCCTAAATATACATAAATATATTCCATTCGTGCTTGTGCGCAGCGTTTTCCCGCAGGGATTTTGTATCACGGGAAATTGCAGAGCAATTTCCTGTGATACAAAAAAGCACCATTTGCATGGTGCTTTGAGAACTGGCCCACAAGGATTCGAACCTTGAAATGACGGAGTCAGAGTCCGTTGCCTTACCATTTGGCGATGGGCCATTGCGTATCAACAAAAGCTATTATATATGATATGTTTGTAGAATGCAAGTGTTTTTTTGAAAAAATATGTTCGATTTTTTCGGGGGTTCCGTCAAAAGAATCTGACATTTTGTTTATCTGTCAGGAAAACAAAACGATTTCCCCGTCAACGACAGCAAATTCAACCGGATCTTTCGCATTCAGTTGGGCACGTCCGCTTGTATTTTCGATTACTTCAGCGCAGAAAGCGTCGAAATGATCTATCGGGATCATCACATCCAGTTCAACTGCGTCTGTGTAGCGGGTATCCAAGGTTGTGATTTTATTTTTTGCAGTCAGATACTGTATTTTCCCGATTCCGCTGTAATCAGTAGAGATCGTCAGCGGCCTGCCGGACATTTTTTCAATGATAGTACTGTTTGCCAGCCCCTCCTGTGTGGCTTTCTGATACGCGCGAACAAGGCCGCCCGTACCTAATAATGTTCCGCCGAAATAGCGGGTCACGACTACGATACAGTCATGGATACCTTCACGTACGAGCACATCGAGCATAGGGCGCCCGGCCGTTCCGCTGGGTTCTCCGTCATCGCTGCATCTCTGGAGTTCGTAATTTTTTCCGACTGTGTATGCAAAGCAGTTATGGCGGGCATCCCAGTATTGTTTTTTCATTTTTGCCAGAAAACTTAACGCTTCCTCTTCGCTGGATATGGGCAGGACGTTGGCGATGAAACGGGATTTTTTTTCCTCAATTTCACCCTGGCCGCCGCGGTAAACCGTTTTGTAGTTCATGAGTAGATCCTCTTTTCGCTATGATTTTGATGCGAGCATGACGCATCTATATTTTATTCATTTTGGCGGGATTTAATAAATTCGCAGTGCGAACTCAAAAGCCGCAGGCTTTTTCGTTCACGGGC
>CAZJSI010000125.1:2813-9803 GCA_964548675.1 uncultured Eubacterium sp.
ATTCGCCCTATCAAAATAGCTAAAAATGCATCTGCTTACATGCGAGCATGACGCAACTATATTTTTATCCATTTTGGCGGGGCTTAATAAATTCGCAGTGCGAACTCAAAAGCCGCAGGCTTTTTCGTTCACGGGCATTCGCCCTATCAAAATAGCTAAAAATGCATCTGCTTACATGCGAGCATGACGCATCTGCATTTTTATCTATTTTGGCACTGCTCATTTGCCTTTCTGGACATTATAACATATTGGTGGTAAAATGGAAGAATAATACAAAAAAACAGGTGAAAAAGAGATCAATGTGGGGAATCAGAACCACAGACATTGGAGGTAGATATGAATTATGGCAGAAAGAATGCCGGAAGGAAAAAAAGAGAACTCGCTTCGAGAGGGGCAGCGATAAAGCGAAAAATATTCTCAGGCATCCTGTTAGCGATTCTTTTGCTGGCTCTGGCCGGCGCCGGTTATGTGGGATATTTCGGCTACAATTATGTAAAGGAGATTATTGCGGAAGCGCCGGAGGTGAACGAGATCGATGCGACGCCATCCGGGTATATGTCCACAGTGCTGGATGAGGAAGGAAATGTGACGGCACAGCTCGTCGCAACGGGTTCCAACCGGGTATACGCCACGTTGGATGAAATTCCCGTGAATCTTCAGCACGCATTTGTGGCGATCGAGGACGAGCGTTTTTACGAGCACAACGGAATTGATATGAAGGGAATTGTGCGCGCAGGCGTGAGGGACATCATAAAGATGCGGTTTGACGAGGGGGCAAGCACGATTACCCAGCAGTTGTTGAAAAATAATGTTTTTGACGGATGGACTTCCGAGACAAAGCTGGAGAGCGTGAAACGAAAACTGCAGGAACAGTACCTTGCCATACAATTGGAAAAACAGGTTTCCAAAGACTGGATCATGGAAAATTATCTGAACACGATCAATCTGGGGCAGAATACGCTGGGAGTTCAGGCGGCGTCCCGCAGATATTTCGGGAAAGACGTGTCGGAATTGAATCTGGCCGAGTGTGCGACAATTGCAGCCATCACACAGAATCCGTCCAAATATAATCCGATTTCCCACCCGGAAGATAACAATGATCGGCGGCAGAAAGTCCTGGATAATATGGAAGAGCAGGGCTATATCACAGAGAAAGAGTGTGAGGAGGCCAAGGCGGACAATGTTTATGAGCGGATCCAGGATGTAAATACGGAAATTGAGAATAGCGATACAAACATTACTTCTTATTTTGTGGATGCATTGACAGACGATGTGATCCAGGATCTTCAGGAAGAACTGGGATATACCGAGGCACAGGCATATAATGCGCTGTACAGCGGCGGACTTACAATTTATTCCACGCAGGACCCGGCTATTCAGGAAATCTGCGACCAGCAGATGAATACGGACTCGAATTATGAAAACAGGAAAGAGATATCCTTTTCCTATGCAATATCCATACAGCAGACGGACGGTACGGTGGAGCACTTCAATGAGCAGACGCTGCGAACCTGGTTCAGGCAGAGCTATAGCAATTATACTCTTATTTACAGTAGTGAGGAAGAGGCGCAGGAGGCCGTTGATGAGTATAAGGAAGCTCTTTTGCAGGAAGGCGGCACTGTGATTGGAGAAAATCTGACGTTTACTCTGCAGCCCCAGGCTTCCGTGACGATTATGGACCAGCGTACCGGCCAGGTCAAAGCCCTTGTTGGCGGGAGAGGAGAAAAGATGGCGAGTAAGACGTTGAACCGGGCGTCGGATGCCAGAAGGCAGCCGGGTTCTACATTTAAGATACTGACTACCTATGCACCGGCGTTGGAGAGCGGGGAATATACTCTTGCAACTACCGTATTGGACGAGCCTATTACCTATTCCAACGGGAAGACGATACACAATGCCGACGGACGCTACCGGGGATATACCAGTATCAGGGAAGCAATCTGGAATTCTGTCAATGTAGTTGCAATCAAAACGATCAATGATATTACTCCACAGGTCGGATATGAGATGGCAAAAAAATTCGGAATAACCACGCTCACCGAGGATGACATTGTGGAGTCTATTCCATTGGGCGTCGGAAGCGTTACCAATTTGGAACTGACAGCCGCATTCGCCGCAATTGCAAACCAGGGGACTTATACGGAGCCTGTTTTATATACGAAGATTCTCGACCATGAAGGAAATGTGCTGATCGATAAAACCCCTGAGACACATACTGTGATCAAGGATACGACGGCGTTTTTACTCACTTCCGCCATGCAGGATGTTGTGCTGAAGGGCACCGGAAAACTTGCAAACTTCGGAGGCATGTCAATTGCCGGCAAGACGGGTACGGCCGGTACGACGGAAGCTGCCAATGACGCATGGTTTGCCGGTTTTACTCCGTACTATACCTGTGCGGTCTGGGGCGGCTATGATGACAACTCGGAGCTTCATTCCACCCAGTATGCAAAGATACTCTGGAACCGGATCATGGGAGAGATACACGAAGGATTGGATGATCCCGGATTCTCCCAGCCGGATGGTATCAGCAGGTACTCCGTATGTAAGGAATCGGGCAAGATAGCGATAGACGGAGTGTGTCCGGAAGTGACGTCGGAATATTTTGCAGAGGGAACGCAGCCGTCAGAAACATGTGATCTGCATGAAACAGCTGTCATCTGTAAAGATTCCGGGCTTCTTGCGGGAGAATACTGTCCGGAGGAGAGCAAGGAGACAAGAGCCTTTGTCAAAGGATCCAATAAGGAAGATGAAAAGATGCCGACAGAGGTATGTGATGTTCATACGGGAGAAAGCATTTTAGATCAGATATTGGATCAGATTAATCCGGAAGGCGGACAGCAGCCGAATGAAGGGGAGGCGCCGACAGAAACAGCCAAGCCCGAGGAAAACGGACAGTAAAGGAAAATCCAACTGATATTCAAATGAAGAGAACAGGAGAAATTTAGCGATGTTAAATTTCTCCTGTTTTTTCTGCTTGACATAGAATTGTTACTTTGATATAATCTGAAACGTAATAAATTTAACAATTTTGTAACAAATATTAAGAAAATCATCATAAATGGAGAAAAGTATGAAAACCAGAAATATAAAACTTGCAGCATGTCTGTTGGCAAGTACAATGATCATAACAATGGGGGCTGTTCCGTCGAATGCAGCTACAGTAAATCAGCCGGCCGTATCAACAGAGAGCAACGGTACATCCGGTTTAGTTTCCGGGGTTTCCCGTCTCCTTGCGGAAGTGCAGCAGGCAGAGGAGCAGAATTTGGCTCCGGTTTCTTCCGAAGCGTCAGAACAAAAAGAGGAAGAGCAGGAGACAGTTGAGACGGAAGATACCGAGCAGGAAGATGATTCCTATGCAAATATCGGAGTTTCATTAGAGGATAATCTGAACATCCGCAGTGAAGCCGGCACGGACAGTGAGGTTGTCGGAAAATTAGAAAAAAATGCGGTTGCAGTTGTCGAGGGCGAGCAGGATGGCTGGTATCAAGTGACTTCCGGCTCTATAAGCGGATATGTAAAAGCCGAATATTTGTCGGTAGGGGATAAAGATCTGGTTGACTCTGTTAAATTACGGGTTGCCGAGGTTCAGACAGAGACGTTGAAGGTTCGTTCGGAGGCCTCGACGGAAGCTTCCGTGATTAGCCTGGTCGGTCTGGAGGACAAGCTTACCGTCCTGGATGAACAGACAGAGGGCTGGATCAAAATAGAGAGTACGGACGGAGAAGGTTTTGTGTCATCTGAATATGTCGATGTATATGATACATATCAGTACGCAGAGAAACCGGTCGTTGAAGAAAGCGCTTCATCATCTTCCGGCAGCAGTTCTGTTGCCAGCTATGCATTGCAGTTTGTGGGTAATCCATATGTCTGGGGCGGAACAAGCCTGACAAACGGTGCGGATTGCTCCGGATTTGTTATGAGCGTTTATGCACACTATGGCGTGTCCCTGCCACATTCCTCATCGGCTCTGAGAGGAGTTGGAAGAGGAGTCAGCTATTCAGAGGCTCAGCCGGGTGATATTATCTGTTACAGCGGCCATGTGGCGATTTACATTGGCGGAGGCCAGATCGTACATGCAAGCAATCCAAGTGACGGCATCAAAGTTTCATCAGCGACATACAAAAATATTCTTGCAGTTCGAAGAGTTCTATAGTATATGACAAATGAATTGATTTTTTAGAAAATGCAAATATGCCCGCGAGTTTTTCGCGGGTATATTTTTCGTTAGAACAGGGAAAATTATTATATATGCACAAAACGTTTGTTCCGTAAAAAATGTGAGTAAGGGGAAAATTCTCTACTTTTTTCTGTGGATAATGTTCATAACTCTGTGTATAACTTAAAAAAAAGCGAATTTTCAAACAAATTCATTGTGGATAAGTTTTTTGACAAAAAATTATTTTGTTTAATATTTTGTGTTGCATTTTTGGGGTTTGTGTATATTGTCTATTTTTTATTGTTTACAGAATTATACTTGACGCAGAAGATTAATTATTGTATAAAGAAACAATGGAGAAAACTTTAGGAATGGGGCAGAATGGAAAATAGAAAAGAATTAGCGGGAGTGCGTGTCGATAACTGCAGTATTCGGGAGGCGCTTCATAAAATAGAAGCATATTTGAATAATGAATGTCTTAATATTGTGGAAACCATAAATATGAAAACGATTGTTGCCGCCGGAGAGGATGAAAAAGTCCGCCGGTGTCTGGACGGGATGGATCTTGTAATGTCTTCGAATAAGGAAATACTGAAGGAATTGGGAGTGACATCCGGTCAGAGGCTGCATGATGCGGAGAACAATCAGCTTTTGCATGAGTTTCTGAAGCGGGTTCAACGCGGAAAGCACAGTGTTTATATTTTGGCGGATACTAAGAAACGGATAGAATCACTCCTCGATTATCTGAGAGATGCTTATGATGGACGTCTTCTTATTTGCGGAGGCTATGCTTTTGAAGAATGTCCGGAGGATGATGCGGAGCATGTAGTCAACGAGATTAATTCCGTGGCGCCGCATGTTATTTTAGCCATGCTGCCGACGCCGATGCAGGAACATTTTGTCTGTGAACATCGTCATATGCTCAATGCGAAAGTCTGGTTTGGAATAGGGGCGGAAAGTAATCTGCTTGTGAACCCACGCAATCCCAAAAGAATTTATCGCCGTTTTCTTGCGCGGCACAAAATGAAGCGTCAGATCCAATCCTATGAGATGGAGGATTAGAAAGATTGGGGTGTTTTTTGCATGGAATTTTTAAAAAAAAGGTCGAAAATAACAGATTTAATTTTGATCATTCTAGGAACAGGTCTCATGGGATTGGCTTTCAAATGCATCTATGATCCCATGGAGATGGTGACGGGGGGTTTTTCTGGTCTGGCAATTGTGATAAAGAACATCACGGCCGCGATCGGTATGAAAGAGGGTATCCCATTAAGCGTTACATCTTTCGTATTGAATATACCGGTATTTTTGGCTGCATTCCGGTTAAAAGGGAAAGAGTTTGTAGGAAAGTCCTTTTTGGCAACGACGCTGCTTTCCGTGTGGCTGGCAGTCTGGCCGGAATGGAATCTGGCGACGGGGGATTATGTGATCGCCTGCATTTTCGGCGGCGGAATTTGCGGCGTCGGGACGGGGCTTATTCTGGCAGCCCGGGGAACTACCGGGGGCACAGATATGGTTGCCGCGCTTATCCAGATAAAAATGCGCCAATATTCCATTGTGCAGATCATGCAGGTCCTGGATGCGGTGATCGTATTGCTTGGTTTATACTTGTTTGGTTTAAAAGCCGCTCTGTATGCGATCATAGCCATAATTATAACGACTAAGGTTTCAGACGTGCTCCTGGAAGGCGCACAGATTTCCAGGGCTGTTTATATACTGTCAGACAGAACGGAAGACATT
Organism: uncultured Eubacterium sp.; assembly: GCA_964548675.1. GTDB lineage: Bacteria > Bacillota > Clostridia > Lachnospirales > Lachnospiraceae > Eubacterium_I. The sequence continues at coordinate 8,713 of CAZJSI010000125.1, forward strand.
GCAGACCGGATCATGAAGAAGATGGAACGCGGGGTAACCGGGTTAAAAGCCATAGGCATGTATACGGAAAAAGAAAAATGTATGCTTTTTTGTGTTGTATCCAAAAAAGAAATTGCCGTGCTGAAAGATTTTGTCATGGAGGTAGATCCGTTTGCTTTTATGATCGTGTGCGACGCCAGGGAAGTCTGGGGAGAAGGATTTCAGACATATAGCGCTAAGATATGATGTTAGATCAGATGTGCGACGACTGTTTGATAAACCCGAATCTTGTGCGGGATCCGGAAGAGGGTTCTAAAAAATGGCAGAAATGTGAACAAATTATGAATTTTAGGGGAAATGCATAAAAAAAATTGCGTTTCCTCTTTACTTTTTTGGGTGTTTTGTCTTAGAATGTACATAAGAGACAAAAATATATCAGAAAATTGGATTCGGTTATTGTGAATGTTGTATATACATAAAGCAATATCGAAAGGGGGGCTTTTTACATTATGATTTCGAATCAGATACTGCAGAATACAATCGATGGATTGAAAAATATTACCCGGATAGATCTGTGTATTATAGATACCGAGGGAAAAATTCTGGCAAGTACATTTGCGGAGGCGGACCGTTATGTCAGTCCGGCGATGGCGTTAGTGGATTCTCCGGCGGACAGCCAGGTCGTTTCGGGGTGCCATTTCTTTAAGGTGTTTGATGAACACCAGATGGAATATGTGCTGCTGGCTAATGGGGACAGCGATGATGTGTATATGGTGGGAAAGATTGCAAGTTTTCAGATCCAGAACCTGTTAGTGGCTTACAAGGAACGTTTTGACAAAGATAATTTTATCAAAAACCTGCTGCTGGATAACCTGCTGTTGGTAGATATTTACAATCGTGCCAAGAAACTTCATATTGAAACTGAAGTGCGAAGAGTGGTATATATAGTAGAGACAAACCGGGATAAAGAAGGAAATGATCTGGAAAAAGTGCGCAGCATTTTTGAGAGTAAAAATCAGGATTTTGTAACTGCAGTTGACGAGAAAAATATCATTGTTGTCAAAGAAGTGGACGAAGCGGATACGGGCGCTGACCTGAACAAGACTGCGGAA
>CAZJSI010000126.1:0-9761 GCA_964548675.1 uncultured Eubacterium sp.
GTGTAAATCTTCCAATATTCCTCATAGAGATTAAATTCAGGGATCAGATCGATCAATTCCATATTTGCTTCCCAATATGATCCCAGTGTTCCCACATCTTTCCAATAGCCATTATATTCATATGCAAAAACACGCTCGCCTTTATCAAAACAATACGGGATCACATGCATACCAAAATCACAATTTTCCACATTCTCGTTGGCGATCAGCGCCTCACGCAGAACTTTCCAGCTGAAAATGTAAATACCCATGGATGCAAGATTACTCTTTGGTTCCGCAGGCTTCTCCTGGAATTCGCATATTTTGTGATTCTCGTCCGCAACCACGATACCAAAACGGCTTGCCTCTTCCATCGGCACGGGCATAACCGCGATCGTCACATCGGCATTATTCTCCTTATGGAAATCAAGCATCACTTCATAATCCATCTTGTAAATATGGTCGCCGGAAAGGATCAATACATATTCCGGATCATAGCCGTCTATGTATTTCATATTCTGATAAATTGCATTCGCAGTTCCTGAATACCACTCACTGCCACCGCTCTTCTCATATGGCTGCAGAATTGTCACGCCTCCGTTGTTGCGGTCCAGATCCCACGGAATACCGATCCCGATGTGAGTATTCAGCCGAAGCGGCTGATACTGGGTCAAGACACCTACTGTATCAATTCCGGAATTAATACAATTGCTCAGCGGGAAATCAATAATACGATATTTTCCTCCAAATGCTACCGCCGGCTTTGCAACGTCCGACGTAAGCACACCCAAACGACTGCCCTGGCCTCCGGCCAACAGCATCGCTATCATTTCCTTACGAATCATATAGGTCACCTCTTACTCGTTTATAGTAACTATCCGGTATTAAAAGGCTTTTACGCTTTACCGGACAGATACAAATATTGATATTGAAATTATAACACATTTTTTCGTTTGCGCACACCAATTTTCACAATTTCTTTCAAAAATATCCACTTTTTTTGACATTTTTGACAATATTTAGCAGTATTTAGCCATGCTCATATTATATCGGACATTTTTCTCCAATTTTTAATATGTATTTCCAAAGAAAACATTTTTCATGCCGCTCTATTTACAAATGCACAACTTTTGATATATTATCAATATGATCAGGAAACATATTAACTATTTTTCATACAGGTGGTAAATAAAATGTACAAAATCGATTTTCAAAAACCTATACACATCCATTTTATCGGGATCGGCGGGATCAGTATGAGCGGCCTTGCCGAGATTCTGCTGAAAGAACATTTCACCGTATCCGGTTCCGACAGCAAGGCGTCCGACCTTACGGAGCAGCTCGAGGCGCACGGGGCAAAAATTTTTATCGGCCAGCGCGCATCCAATATTATGGCCGGCACCGGCCTTGTCGTTTACACTGCAGCAATCCATGAAGACAATCCGGAATGGAAAGCGGCAAAAGAGCAGGGCATCCCGATGCTTACCAGAGCCGAATTTCTCGGACAGTTGATGGATAATTATGCGAAATCCATCGCAGTCAGCGGTACTCACGGAAAGACTACGACCACTTCCATGATCGCGCATATTTTATTGGAGGCGGAAACTGACCCGACCGTTTCCGTAGGCGGAAAATTAAAAGCGATCGGCGGAAATATCCGTGTGGGCAATTCCGATGTATTTCTGACAGAAGCCTGCGAGTATACGAACAGTTTTCTGAACTTCCATCCGAAGTACAGCATCATTTTGAATATAGAAGAAGACCATCTCGACTTCTTTAAAGATATCAACGATATCCGCAGCTCCTTTCACCGCTTTGCCGGGAATACCGCAGCGGACGGCGTATTGATCTTAAACAGCGCCATCGAACGTCCGGAGGAGATTACCGCGGATTTATCAGAAAAGGTCGTGACATTTGGAATTACAGGTACAGAAGATTACACTGCCGCAGACATTACATACGATGCCAAAGGCTGCGCTTCTTTTTCCTTCCTGTGCAAAAACAGAAAATGCGGCCGCGTGTCCTTAAATGTCCCGGGAGAGCATAATATTTCCAACGCCCTGGCAGCTATTGCCTTCTCAATGGAAGCAGGCTTCAGTGAGGATGTCATCATCCGCGGGCTTCAGGCTTTCGGGGGCACTGTAAGACGTTTTGAATACAAAGGCAGATTGGGCGGCGTCACCATCATAGACGACTACGCCCATCACCCGACAGAAATCTCTGCGACCCTGACAGCAGCAAAAAATTATCCTCATGACCGCATTATCTGCGTATTTCAGCCGCATACTTATACCAGGACAAAAGCTTTCTGGAATGAGTTTGCCTCTGCATTGGCCCTTGCTGATATCGTCGTGCTCGCAGATGTATACGCCGCCCGGGAAACAGACACTTTGGGAATCCGTTCCGAAGATCTTGCGGCTGCCATCCGCGCAAAGGGAACAGAAAGCTTTTACTTCCCCAGCTTCGATGAGATTGAAAATTTTTTGTTAGAAAAATGTATGAACAACGATCTGTTGATAACTATGGGCGCCGGAGATGTCTATAAAATCGGCGAACACCTGCTCGGCGTCCGTTAAAACAGGATTCCAAAAACACACTTGTCCACATTATCCACATAGATTTTCGCGTTTTTTCCAAAATCTGTGTGGATATCTTTTTCTTCTCTTTTTTCGGGCTGTGTGGTATACTTCTTTATATCCCGGAACGGGGCGTGGAGCACACCCCTATTCTAAAAGAGAGAGATTGAAAAATGGCAAAAATCACTTTATACAATGAACAACCAGCGACAGCCACATATGTGCCAAATATATTTATTGACGATTATATGACGCAGGCAAACGGGGAATACGTAAAGATCTATCTGTACCTGCTGCGCTGCATCAATCAGATTGAGCACAGTTTTTCCCTGTCCCAGATCGCAGACCATTTTGACTGCACTGAGAGGGATATTCTTCGTGCCCTGAAATACTGGGAGAAACTCCGTCTGTTCCGCCTGGAATATGACGAAAACCAGAATCTGTCAGGCATCTGCTTCCTGACCGATGCAGTATCCTCAATACCCGCCCGCAGAGAATCGCCAAAAGGCAATATTACAAACTGCTTTATCCAGACGACGGCACCAGTCCGTCCGTCTTATTCCATGGATGAGATGAAAGCATTCTGCGAAAAGGAGGATGTGCGGGAACTCGTCTTTATCACTGAGCAGTATCTGGGGCGTACTTTAAATCAGAGCGACCTTAATATGATTTTTTTCTGGTATGATGAATTGCATTTTTCTGCGGATCTGATCGAATTTCTAATCGAGAACTGCGTGGCCAAAGGGCATACCAGCCTGCATTATATGCAGAGGATCGCCGAAGATTTCTCCGCCAGACAGATCCGCACAGTGGAAGAGGCAAAAAATCTGATGAGCCAGGATACCGCCATTTACCATGCCGTTATGAAAGCATTCGGTATACGCGGACGTAATCTGGTTCCCTCAGAGACAAATTATCTGAAAAACTGGAGCCAAAAGATGGGATTTTCCAGCGAGCTGATCGTCGAGGCGTGCAGCCGGACGATCCGTGCGACCCACGAACCGAGCTTCGGATATGCCAATTCCATCCTGGAAAAGTGGCATAAACACAATATACATACTTTAGAAGATGTAGCAAAATCAGATGAAGCATACCATCAAGCCCAGCGGAACAGGAATGCAAAATCCGCTTCATCCGCTAATACCGGCCGCTTCATCAATTTTAAACAGCGTGATAACAATTATGAAGACCTCCAAAAACAATTGATACAAAGTTCGTTACAGTAGGCTTCAGAACCGTCACGATATTTACGTGAAGCTGCCCGCGGGCAGCTTTTCGTCCGTAGGACAAAGGAGACATTTAACTTATGCCGCTTACAAACACACAATACGATGAGATCATGCGCGCTTATCAGCAGAGGCAGCTTCGCCGGCAGCGTTTGATCACTTCCCGGAAAGAAGAAGTTTCCCGCAAAACTCCCCGGATTGCCGAACTGGACGTACAGATCGCTTCCCTGAGTGTCAGCAGGGCAAGGCGTCTGCTGGACGGAGACGAGAGCGCCCTCACCGACCTGAAGGAACAGATCCACGCGCTTTCTGCGCAGAAGGCCGATATACTACGTTCGTTGGGGTATCCCGTGGACTATTTTTCTCCCCCTTACGAATGTTCGGACTGCCAGGATACCGGTTACATTGGCACAAAACGATGCCATTGCCTGACGCAGGCGTCCATTGATCTGGTTTACACCCAGTCCAATCTGCAGGATATTTTGGAAGAAGAAAATTTCTCACATTTCTCGCTGTCCTTTTATGCAGATAATATTTATGAACCAAACACCCATATTTCATCGATGGATGCAGCCCGGAATGCACTTGCCAAATGCCGGAGATTTGTGCATACCTTTGATGATACATTCGAAAATATTTTGTTATTCGGAGATACGGGAGTCGGAAAGACATTCCTTTCCAACTGTATCGCAAAAGAACTTTTAGATACCGGACATTCCGTCATCTATTTTTCCGCTCATCAGTTTTTTGACATTCTGGCAAAAAACACTTTCGGAAAAGATACAAATGCCGCGACAGATTACCGGAATATTTTTGACTGCGACCTGCTTATCATCGACGACCTTGGAACAGAGATGCCAAACTCATTCACCGCATCCCAGTTTTTTATCTGCCTGAATGAGCGGATCCGCAGCCGGAAATCCACGTTGATCTCCAGCAATCTGGAGCTGTATGACATTGCATCCATTTATTCGGAGCGGGTCTTTTCCCGGATTTCAAACAGTTTTATTTTGCTCCATTTATTTGGAAAAGATATCCGGATACAAAAAAAATTGACCGGAAAATAAGGATATTCCCTTGTCAGTCCGGCTTATCAATGCTATAATGCCAACGTAAAACTGAACAAAGGCAGATTTTTCCTTTTAACGCGGAGAAGTATTGAAACTGCACGACATTCCTAAATAGAAACCAAAAGAAAAGATTTTGATGGAGGAACCTTTCAAATGCATGACGACGAAAGAAACTTAGAAACTATTCCGACCGGCGCCCTTGGCATCATTCCGTTGGAGAGCTGTAAACAAATTGGCGAGAAAGTAGATAAATATCTCGTAAAATGGAGATGTGTCCGCGAACATGAACACGAAAATGATATCTCCTTTAAAGGTTATCTGCGGGATTCTTACATTATCAGCGCTTCCTGTCCACGATTTGGAAGCGGTGAGGCAAAAGGCATGATCAACGAATCCGTCCGGGGATATGACCTATACCTGATGGTTGATGTAACAAACTATGATCTGACCTACAAATTATGCGGTCTGGAAAACCACATGTCACCGGATGACCATTACCAGGATCTGAAACGTATCATTGCCGCCGCTAACGGTAAGGCAAGAAGGATCACTGTTATTATGCCGTTCTTATATGAAAGCCGTCAGCACAGACGTACCGCAAGGGAATCCCTGGACTGTGCCCTGGCGCTTCAGGAACTGATCAATATGGGAGTGGATAATATCATTACCTTTGATGCACATGACCCGCGTGTTCAGAACGCCATCCCGCTCCATGGTTTTGACACCGTGCAGCCGGCTTATCAGTTTGTAAAAGGAATTTTGAATGAGATACATGATCTCAAGATCGACAATGATCACCTGATGATCATCAGCCCCGACGAAGGCGCCACAAACCGTGCCGTATTCCTGGCAAGTGTACTCGGAGTAGACATGGGTATGTTCTACAAACGCCGTGATTACAGCAAAATCGTTGACGGAACGAACCCGATCGTAGCTCACGAATTCCTCGGCTCCTCACTGGATGGTAAAGATGTGTGGGTTGTAGACGACATGATCTCTTCCGGAGGAAGTATGATCGACGTTGCGAGGGAGTTAAAGAAACGTCATGCAGGACGTATTTTCGTTATCGCTACATTCGGTCTGTTTACAAACGGACTTGAAAAATTTGATAAAGCAGTTGAGGATGGTCTGATCTACAAAGTTGTGACAACCAACCTGACCTACCAGTCTCCGGAGCTGCTGAACAGGCCTTATTACATCAGCTGCGATATGAGCAAATATATTGCATATATAATCGATACATTAAACCATGATGCGTCTATCAGCGACCTGTTAGATCCTTATGACAGAATTAAAGCTCTTGTAGCTCAATACAAAAACGAAGATTAAATTCAAGACTCGCTCGTGAGTCTTGGCGCGGGAAAAGCGCGCCATATGCATAGGAAAAATATTGCAGAGCAATTTCCTGTCATTAAAAAAGCACCGGACACACCGGTGCTTTTTTCCATATTCTATTATAAGTTACCTGCAGAGCAAAAAGTCTTCCATAGCGTTTAAGGCCGTTTCTTCGTCAACGCCATCCACCTCAATTTCCACTTCCATTCCGGCAGATGGATTAAAAGCCATAATCCCCATGATACTTTTTGCATTAATGCGATGATTTCCCCTCACAAGAAACAGTGAGCTGGAAAATTGACATGCTACCTGAACCAGTTCCGCTATTGGGTTGTCGTACTTTTTTACAACATCCGCTATAACTACCTCTTTCTTACTCATATGCTTTTTTTAACCTCCGTCTAATACACTCTTATAGTGTAGACCCAAATCGGCATTTTGACAAGCATGTATTTAAAAAACTGTTAATCTCAACTAAGGATGGCTCATTTTTTTCTTTTTATTGGTCAATTTTTCTTCCTTCATGATCTTCTGGAAACCGTCAACTTCTTTCACGATCACTCCGCTTAATGCCAGCAGGCAGATCAGATTCGGGATCGCCATCAATGCGTTCGCGATGTCAGAAAAATTCCACACAATATCCAGAGCTGTCGTAGCGCCAACATATGCGATCAGCGAAAATATGATACGGTAGATCATATTATACTTATGCGTTCCAAGCAGGTACTCGAAAGCTTTCTCTCCATGATATTCCCATCCGAGAATCGTGGAAAAGGCGAACAGCGCGATTCCGATACATACAAGCCAGCCTCCCGCCGGACCCATGACCGTCTTGAAAGCCTGGATCGTCAAAGCAGATCCCTGATACAGATCTCTCCGTTCAAAACTGCCGTCCTCTCCAAATACGTAGAGACTTCCTCCGGCGTCTTTCCATTCGCCCACCAGAGTTTCCGTATCCGTATTCGTATTTTCAAAGTACGCGGTGAGCTCTGTCGTCACGCCTTTCTCATCCGTATAGCTCAGGGTCGTGCCCTCCAGCTCAAGATTCATCGTGTTTTCCGTTTTTTCTTCAACATAGGAAACGACTGCCTGATCATTATTCAGGCTATATGTACCCTCTGCCGCAGTATAATTGCTTCCCAGCACGCCGGAGCTCGCGATACACAAGCCGGTGATTGTACATACAACGATCGTATCCCAGAAAGTTCCCGTCATATTAATGTAACCCTGGCGTACCGGATGATCCGTCGTAGCCGCCGCCGCAGTGATCGCTGCGGAACCCATACCCGCTTCGTTGGAGAAACAGCCCCGGGCCACGCCAAAACGCATCGCACCCATCATAGAGGCCACTACCGTACCGAGCACGCCGCCGCTGACTGCCTTGACGCTGAACGCCATCTTGACGATCATCACGATTCCTGCCGGAACATTGGTGATATTTCCAAAAATAACGATCAAACCGCCTATAACGTAAAAAATGGCCATTACCGGAACAACTACCGATGATACCTTTGAAATGGTCTGAATTCCGCCAATAATGATGATCAGGGCCAAAATAGTGATGATAACGCCCGTCACCCAGAGCGGTACATTAAATGTTGTCTTAAAGGATGAGGAAATCGAATTTGCCTGTGTCAGATTTCCGATTCCAAAAGAAGCGATCACTGCAAACAGGGCGAACAGCCATCCCAGGACTGCCCCCGCCTTTTTGTGCTTAAAACCGCGCTTCATCGTATACATAGGGCCGCCGGACATCTCCCCTTTCTCATTGACCTCACGGTATTTAATTGCCAGCATGCACTCGCTGAACTTTGTGGTCAATCCGAAACAGGCCGAGATCAGCATCCACACCAAAGCCCCGGGACCGCCGGATACCATCGCGGTAGCCACGCCTACGATATTGCCTGTACCGATCGTAGCAGCCAGCGCCGTGGTCAATGCAGAAAACGGTGAGACGTCACCGGTTCCTCTTGTTGTCTTTCTTGCTTCTTTACTCAATGTACTCTTCAACGCGTATCCCAGATTTCTCCAGGTCAGAAATTTCAGCCGTATGGTCAGATAGATACCGGTTCCCACCAGAAGAACGAGCATTACCGGTCCCCACACAAAACTGTCAATGGCACTGAGAGCATTTGCAAACTTTTCCATATTTTCTCCCTTTCCAAAAAAGAGGCAATGAGCCCTGTTTCAGACCCCATTGCCTCATTCGTTTAATTATTCTAAGGAAACGCTTTAGTCAACGTTTCCCCAATTCTATTGCATTAGCATACGCCCTGTGCGATCATTGCATTTACGACTTTTTCAAATCCGGCAATATTAGCGCCTGCTACATAGTCGCCTTCTTTGCCATAGCGTTTTGCAGCATCATCAATGTTGTGATAGATGTTTACCATGATCTGGTTTAACTTGGAATCAACTTCCTCAAATGTCCAGCTCAGACGCTCGCTGTTCTGGGACATCTCAAGTGCGGATGTGGCAACGCCGCCTGCATTTGCAGCTTTGCCCGGGATAAAGTATACGCCATTCTCCTGCAGATACTTTGTAGCATCCATAGTAGTAGGCATATTAGCGCCCTCTGCAACTGCGATACAGCCGTTTGCAACCAGTTCTTTTGCGTCATCCAATAATAATTCGTTCTGTGTAGCGCATGGAAGTGCAATATCACACTTAACGCTCCATACGCCGCGGCCCTCATGATACTCAGCGTTTGGTCTTGCTGCTGCGTACTCTGTCAGGCGGGCACGTTTTACTTCTTTAACCTCTTTTAATAATTCTACATCAATTCCGTCCGGATCGTAGATCCAGCCTGTAGAATCGGAGCATGTCACACATTTTGCACCTAACTGATGTGCTTTCTGGATTGCATAAATAGCAACATTACCTGCACCGGAAACAACACAGGTCTTGCCTGCCATGTCCTGTCCATGATCTTTCATCAGTTCTTCTACGATGTATAATAAACCGTATCCGGTAGCTTCTGTACGAGCCAGAGAGCCGCCGTAGGTCAGTCCCTTTCCTGTCAGAACGCCTTCGTATAAACCGGTAATCCTCTTGTACTGTCCGAACATATAACCGATCTCTCTCGCACCTGTACCGATATCTCCTGCCGGAACATCGATGTCAGCCCCGATATATTTTGATAATTCTGTCATAAAGCTCTGGCAGAACGCCATAACCTCACGATCGGATTTTCCTTTCGGATCGAAATCGGAACCGCCTTTACCGCCGCCGATTGGAAGTCCGGTCAGGGAATTTTTGAAAATCTGCTCAAAACCAAGGAATTTGATGATTCCGAGATATACGGAAGGATGAAGACGCAAACCTCCCTTGTAAGGTCCAATCGCATTATTGAACTGTACACGGTAACCTGTGTTCACCTGTACCTGACCATTGTCGTCTACCCAGGCAACTCGGAATTTGAACTGTCTGTCCGGCTCTGTGATACGCTCTAAAATAGCTTCCTTCTTGTAAAGTTCCTCATTTGCTTCAATTACTGGTCTGATGGATTCCAACACTTCTTCTACTGCCTGAAGGAATTCCGGTTCAGCAGCATTTTTTGCTTTTACTCTTGCGAG
>CAZJSI010000127.1:0-9752 GCA_964548675.1 uncultured Eubacterium sp.
CAATCGTTACAAGGTTGTAATCCTGTACATAGGTCAGGAATTTTTTAAATCTCTCGTGATACCCTGTGCCATACTTTTTATCGATCTCATAAGTCACGATGTAAGTCGCATTTAAGGCATCCATGCCCGCACATCTCTGGATACAGCAGCCAGTCTGCTGGTTTAAAGTACGGAGCATCTTTACTTTTGCAACCAGGTCATCTGTACTCTGGTGGATATGGTTGAACCGGTTGATCGTATGTCCGGTCAGATGGCTCTTTACCGGGAAAGGCATCTCAAAGGTCTTAGCCACTGCATTCACATGCGGGATAAAAAGCGGATGATCCGGTATATTGCTGATTTTTTCCCCGAGAGCCCAGATCTCCGTTTTCATATCTCTTAAGCTCTGCACATACTCTTCTGCTGTTTCAATTGGTTTGGTGATAGTTGGTATCTCTGCCATAGTTAACCTCCATTTTTCCATTTATTTTTATGCATTTTTACGATACATTAATAATATGAGTAACAAAAAGTATGCCATTTTCCTGTTCCTGCAAAATCACCGTTTTTAACAGTTTTTTGTCAATGTTATGTCTATTTTTTATACGAGAATTCTGGTTGAGGTTTATTTTTTACACCTTTTTTCTCGTTCAAATACGCCTCAGGCGGATTCATATGTTGGCACTATTTTTGCATCTTATATTATGAAAAAAGGGAGGTACATTCATGAAACAATTAGCTTATCTTTATCCCCGGAAGGGGCTTATTATGCAGGATATTCCCGAACCACAGATCAGCACGCCGACCGGAGTCAAGATCAAATTGGAATATTGCGCCATCTGCGGATCTGACCTTCACATTTCCAGCGGTGCATTTGATTATATGATGGAAGGAATGCCAGAAAATTATCCGATGCCGCTTGGTCATGAAGCCAGTGGTTATGTTGTAGCGGTCGGAGAGGGATGCACAACGGTAAAGGTCGGAGACCGGGTAACATACAATAACAACAAAAGTTGCGGGAAATGTTATTTTTGCAGAAACGGATTGGAAAATCTCTGTCCATTCCCGGCAGGCGTTCTCGGCGGAATGGGTGAATACATTGTAGTCGACGAAACACAGATTTATCACATTCCAGAACAACTGTCCCTGAAACAGGGCTGCCTGACTGAACCGGTTTCCATTGCAATGAGAGCTATTCAGAAAGCTGCAATCAAACCAGGACAATCAGTTGCCATCGTGGGTGGCGGACCGATTGGCGCCCTTGTTCTTCAGCTTGCAAGACTTTCCGGTGCATATCCGATCGCCCTGATAGATGTTGTTCCAGACAAACTGGAAATCGCAAAAAAACTTGGGGCGGATTGTACATTTAATTCTAATGATGAAAATGTAGTCGAACAGGTAAAATTATCCAACGAAGGGCGTGGATATGATGTAGTCATCGAATGTTCAGGGGCAATTGCAGCTCTGGATACCGCATACAAAATTGCAGCGCCCGGTGCAACACTTGTTATTGCATCTGTATATAGAGGCGGGGCAAAATATGAACTTGATATGTTTACGGTTTACAACAGGGAACTTACCATTAAATCTGCCGTATTGTCACCTGGGCTTTTCGACCGTTCTGTCCGTATTCTGAATCGTATTAACTTTGCAGAAACTATTACGGCAGAATATACTCTGGATCAATATGAAGAAGCATTTGCCGCACACAGAAGTGGTAAAAATATTAAGATCGTATTGAAGATTGATCCGGAAACACCGGATTGCTGAACTGTTTAGCGACATAAAATTATCCGGGACAGCCTGCGTTTGCACGGCCATCCCGGATAATCCTGTTACTTAATCCCGAATTTTTCCAGTTTCATATAAAGATTTCTCTTCGAAATACCTAAAATTTCTGTGGCTCTGGATTTATTTCCATGTACCATAGCCAATACTGTTTTTATCGTATCATATTCTACTTTATCTATAATCTCATGGAGATTATACTGCTCCTCTACAGTAGAATATGCGGAAACAGCAGCCTTTGTAATCTGAGTCGGCAGGTAATCCACATCTATACATTCGTCCGGACACAGCACTGCCATTCGTTCCACACAGTTTTTCAGTTCTCTGATATTTCCCGGCCACCTGTAATTTTTCAATTGTTCCATTACCTCGTCCGAAAAAGTTCTATGTTCCCCGAACGAAAAATCCGACGAATTTAAGAATTCATTTACCAGAAGAGGAATATCCTCTATACGCTCCCTCAAGGGCGGTATATTGATTGGAATTACACAAATACGATAATACAGATCCTCCCGGAAAGTACCATCCCCGATCATCTTCTCCAGATTCCGATTTGTAGCAGTGATCAGCCTGAAATTCAGCTTGATCACTTTTGAACCGCCAATTCTCGTGATTTCTTTTTCCTGTATGGCACGCAACAGTTTTGCCTGCATAGGCAGAGGCATCTCTCCTATCTCATCCAGAAAAAGTGTACCGCCATTTGCAAGTTCAAATTTTCCGGCTTTTCCTTTTGGATTCGCTCCCGTAAAAGCGCCTCCCTCATACCCGAACAGTTCGCTTTCCATCAGATTTTCCGGTATTGCAGCACAATTCACTTTGATCAATGGTCCATTCATATTCATGGAACTCTTGTGAATCGCTTCCGTCAGAACCTCTTTGCCGGTTCCGCTCTCGCCCAGAAGACATACTGAACTGTTTGTTGACGCCACATGGGCACAGATATTCAAAACCGACATCATCGCCCTGGATTCCCCGATCACATTCTGAAACGGCAAAGGGAGCTCCTTTTTATTATTCAACTGCTGTTTCAGGCTCCTGTTTACTGACTTGTAATAATTCAATTGATTGTTCAGAGATTTTATCAATTCGGAATTATGTTCAATCACGAGAATACCCCAGAATTCATTTTTTACACGAATAGGATAGATGTCTGTAAAAACATTATGCTCCGCATTACCTTTCACCTCCGGAGCATTATACAGCTTGTCAATCGACTTCATTGCTTTAATCGCATCCGTCAGGATTTCTGAATCCTTCGAAGGAATTTTATAAAGATTCTGATTGTAAATTTCACTCTCTGAAATTCCTTTGGCACTTGTCCATTCCTTGCCGTAATAATCGAGATACTTCTTATTGAAATATCTAAAATTTCCATCCCTGTCAATCAGCAACACCTTCTCATCCAGATAATCGAGCATTTCTGTAAATATTTCCAGTATGTCTTCATCTGGCAGATTCAAATGCTTTAGTGTTTTCCCCATAACGTCTCGTCCTCTCCTAATAATAAATGTCCGTTTTGCCCAAACCGTATGTTTACAAATACTTCAGTTTATTATAACAAATTTACCTGTATATTGTCCATTCCGAACACGAACGTAAGCTGAACATAAAATCATGTTCAGCTGTACGTTATTTTAAATCACTTATTCAATTTTACTATCCTCTGTATTTCAAATCCCAATTGTCAAAATCACGGTCCGAGCAGTTCATTATCAAGAGTTGCTTCCGCTGCATCCCTTGCCGCATATTTTGCTTTCAGTTTTTCCGTCAGTTTTGGCGGCCTTAAAGCCAACGCCGCAAATGCCACAATCACAGCAAAGATAGCCGAGATATAATATGCACCTGATAAGGAACCGCTTTTGGTCAATACCGCACCGCAAACTACGGATGAAATCGATGCAACAATTGTCAGCACAACATTACAGTAAGGCTGAATTGCAGCATAATTCTTTGATCCGTAATACGAACAGATTCCATTCATGACCGCGGAAAGAATCGGTCCATCCGGAAGGCCGGCAAGAGCCATACCAAGAATAATAATTGGTACACTGTTATGTGTTACGCCAATATCAAATACCAGATATCCAATACCACAAAGAAGAGAGATCAAAAACAGAGATATCTTTGGCGAAATCCGGTCTGTAACACGGCTGAGAAGAAGCGCTCCGAGCAAAATGAACAAACTCAGTGCCGAGATAAGCGTGGAAGCCTGAAGCTGTCCGAATCCATTCATCATCATGTGGGTAATGCCAAAATACATCACTGCACAATAACCGAATGTTACGCCGCCCCATGTAATACCCATAACCCATACCTGCGGAGTTACGATTGCATCCTTTACGTCCCAGTCAACCGATGACTGATAATAATTCTTTTTCACGACCGCTTTCGTTTTAGTTTCTTTCTCATCCTCAGCAGCGCCGCCATCAATTTCCAGTCCCATCTGTGACGGATGATCTTTCATCAGGAACCATTGCGGAAGGGCAGTGATCGCCACGAGAAGAACAGCCATAATGATCAGAGACATTTTCCAGCTAAAGTTCATAAATAATAATGCGATGATCGGTGGAAATACAACGCCGCCCAGACCGCCGAGTGCCTGTACGTAACCGCCCTGTTCACCTCTTCGCTTATCCCACCAGTTATTTACAACCGCAAAACATGCAAGCTGATCATTAAACAGCATACTGAAACTTACCGCAATACCATAAACCAAAACAAAAATCATAGGTGTGTTTACCCAGCCGGTCAGTGCAAGGAAAACTGCAGTGATCAGTGTCGTTGCACAGATACAGATACGGGGACCTACCTTTAATAACAGGAGACCTACAATTGGAAGCGATAAACCAAGAACCGATTTGATCGTATACGTTAAACTTACGCTTGTAGCATCCCAGCCTTTTTCCAATAAAAGCTGACTTATGATATTTCCCGAAGATGCGGAAAGCAGGCCATTTGATCCGAAATAAGTCAAACCTGCCAATAATGTAATTACCCAGCCATAATAAAATTTCTTTTTTGTTCCCTGTGACATTTTCTTCTCCTCTCTCTACATAGTTTTTATCTTCCCAATACCTTATAAATTGCATCTTTGATCTGCTGTTTTGTGACAACTGTCTCCATTTCAGGACTGAGAGACGGGATTGCTGTCATCGGTGTGCAGGCACGAACCGGAGCAGCTTTCAGACTGTCCATGGCAGCTTCCACAACAGATGTAATGATTTCTGTGCATGGACCAAATTTGTAAGGAGCCTCATGTGAGACAACCAGACGCCCCGTCTTTTTCACAGACTCAATGATAGTCTCTTTGTCAAAGGGGCACATACTGCGCGGATCAATGACTTCCAGGCTGATACCTTCCGATGCAAGTTCTTCTGCAAGCTCCATTGTATATACATATGGGCGATGCCAGCAGACAACGGTCACATCCGCACCTTCTCTTGCGATACGTGCCTTTCCAATTGGCACTACATAATCTTCATCATCCGGAATATCGTCCTCTACATACTGAAGGCTTCTGTTTACTAAAAATAATACCGGATCATCATCACGGATTGCCGCTTTCATAAGTCCCTTTGTATCCGCCGCTGTAGTCGGGCAGAGGATCTTTAATCCCGGTACATTGGCAAGCCATGCTTCTGCTTTCTGGGAGTGATTACATCCGCATCCTGCGCCTACACCGCCTGCTGTTACAACTACCATCGGGCAGCAGACCTTGCCGTGTGACCAGAAACGGATCTTTGCAGCCTGATTTGCAAGCGCATCAAAACCAAGGCTTAAGAAATCTTCAAAACCTAATTCTGCGATCGGTCTCATTCCTGCCAGTGCCATGCCTACCGCGCTGTTACAGATCAGCTGTTCTGTGATTGGCATCGGGATCAGACGATCCGGACCGAAATTAGCTGCAAGGAGCGGATGAGAAGTTGCACCACAGCCTGTCTGAACGTCTTCGCCAAATAAAATAACATCTTCATTTCGCTGCATTTCTTCCAGATATGCTTCATCCAGAGCATTATTTAATGTAATCTTTTTCATCATTGCAGTCCCTCCATCGGCATTGCCCACATTGTTTCCGGGCGCAGCATTTCTTCAATATCAACTTTATTTGCCGGGTCTAATGATTCTTCATAAACCTCATTGGCTATCTTACGGATCTCTTTTTTGATTTCTTTTTTGATCGTATCCAACTCCGCCTGTGTTGCCACATTATTATCAATCAAAACTTTTTCATAGCGCGGAATCGGATCCGGGTAACGCTCCATCATTTCCTCATGATATTTTGGATCACGATACCAGCCTGTATCACCATTGAAATGTCCCTTTACACGATATGTACATGCTTCGATTAAGGATGGAACAGAATTTGTCCTTGCCCGATTCAGAGCCGCATCAACAACCTCTCTCATAGCCATCAAATCATTTCCGTCTGCCACAACCGCATCAAGACCGCATGCACGTGCACGATCTGCAATATTGTCACTTGCACGGTAGAAAGTCGGATCTGTATTCATTGCCCAACCGTTATTCTCAACAAGAAATACCAGCGGCAGCTTCTGGATTGCAGCCCAGTTCAACGCCTCATGGACAACACCTTCATTGAAAGTACCATCACCCATTAACTGGATCATTGCTTTTCCCGGACGTTTTCTCTTCAATGCAAATGCATATCCGCAAGCGATCGGTGCACCCGCACCCAGGATCGATGGATTCGGGACAAATCCGATTTCCGGAAGGCAGAGATGGAAATCACTCGCTGTTCCTTTGGAATAGCCACTTTTTAACCCTACCTGTTCCTGCAGAAATCTGCGTTTATCGAGCCGGTATAAATGTAACGGACGGCAGCGATGTGACGGCATAAACGGTTCATCATCTTTTAATGCATGCGCAACTGCAGTACCGATTGCTTCCTGATTTGTACTGAAATGGAACATACCGGAAAGTTTTCCCTGGTTATTCTGACGGTCAAGTTCAAGGTCAAACATACGGCCTTCCACCATCGTCCGATACATCGCCATTAATTCTTTATTTGAATACTTCATAACTTTGTATTCACCTCCATATTAAATTTATTAATCCTGTTTATTGTATGGGTAATCCGCAGCATCCTTATCCACTTTGATAAGAACCTTGATCGACTTCTGCGAATCCATTGCAACCTGGAACGCCTCATCCAGTTTTTCCAATGGAAATACATGTGTCGCCAGATCCCTGACATTCAATTTTCCCGCATTGACCTCTGCTACAGCCTGTCCAATACCGCCGTATAAGCCGCCGAGAAGCTGGACTCCCTTTAACTGGATCCACTGCGGAAATACTTCTGCCATTCCTTCACATGTGCCGACTGTGCAGACCTTTCCACCGGGTTTTGCAATCTGGATTGCCTCCCCCCAGGCTTTTGCATTGCCGGAGCATTCATAGACAATATCTGCATTTCCGCTGATACGGTCACCGTAATTATACAAAAATTCTTTATTTCCCCAGAGATCAATCACATAATCCAACGCGGTTCCGTCTTTTGACGGATTGCAGATATGATGCGCCCCCATCTTTTTCGCCACATCCAGACGAAGCTGGGAATAATCGGAGATAACAACCTCTACATCCGGAATTTTCAATACCTGCTGAAGGATGCTTTCTCCAATGATACCTGCGCCTGTAATCACAATCTTATCGCCAGGTTTCGGATCCGGCACACTGTACCAGCCCACACCCGTGCACATCGGTTCACACATTGCAGCTTCCAGATCATCCACACTGTCATCAATCTTAAAAAGGGATACTCCGGGTATTACATCATGAATCATGAAATATTCTGCGAAAACCCCCTGTACACCAAAGCCAAGCCCCATAGAAGCGATATTCTCACACCCCCATGCATACTCACCTTCCGGCGTTGCCTTACAGGCCGGACACTCGCCGCAGAACTGAATATTGGTTCCTGTCACGCGGTCTCCGACTTCAAATCCCTGCACCTGCTCACCTTTCTCGACGATAACGGCGCTGGCCTCATGGCCGATTACCTGTGGAAGATGCGGGACAAATTTTCCTTCTTTATAAATCGGAAAATCACTTCCGCAAATGCCTGCGTAGATCGTTTTTAACAACACGTCTCTCGAACCTGGTTTTGGAATCGGTAATTCTTTTAAAACAAATTTTCCCGGTTCTTCCAACACCATGGCTTTCATTGTACCTTCCATACATAAACCTCTCTTTCTCAAATCAATATATTTTTCCCCTGTCTGTTATTTCTTTAGTTGCAATTTTGATGCCATTTTTCCATGAAAAAACAGAACCGGAAAACCGCTTATTTTCAGCCTTTTTATCTATGATCCAGACTCTATTGTATCCAAACAAGTATGTAAAAAATGCATATCTGTATACTTTCATTCACTCTTTGGAATTCCAAAAAAGTCTTTCTCTATAGCCAACTCCAATGTCTTTCTGATATCAACTCTGAGAGGTCCGTTATTACGGATCACTACAGCAACCTCATCGCCTGCCCGGTAAGATACCTCTCTCTCACCATCCAGTGCCAGCATACCGTTTTTTTCCATTCGATAAATCATTTTCTCATCCAATGGCACTTTTCTTGCATCGAGTAGCTGAATCGGAGTGATCGTACCTGCCGCCAGCGACACTTTCATATTCGGTATGCCCTGCCCGCACTCTGCTATAGCTCCGTATTCAACACACCGGGAAACAAGAAGCTTTGATCCCGGAATGGCAGAAAAACCTATGGAAGCCGGATGGCACTGAGTCACGATCACCCTACTGATATCCTCACGGCTCCAGATCGCTTTTGCACCTGAATATTCGAAATCAGAGAAAACTACATCAACCAGAGCTATATCAACCATTTCTCCATTCAAATATATTTCAATCCGTTTACATTTTTTTGCGCAATCCTGTGGAGCCACGCACCCTGATGCAATGGCAGCAGCTGCCATTCCTGCCACTGTTCCCTCCACCACTTCCGGGAATACGTTATTGGTACCAGTAGAGATTGACAAAAGCGGAATGTTCTTCAATGCTTTTGCAGCTACTCTGCTTGTCCCGTCACCACCGAGGACGATCAGCAGGCTTGCTCCCTGTTCTTCCGCATATTCTGCAAACCGGACCGTATCTTTCTGGCTGTTCGCAAAGGGGAGTTCCGGTACATATATGGCATTCTCCGAAACAGCATGAAAATCATCACACAGATGTTCTTTGATACGTTCTCCAAAATGATATGTCTCTGGCATAAAACAAAACCGATGATTTCCCATTTGCGTTCCCGCCAGGATGATCCGTTCCACGATATTCTGTTTTTCCCGGTTATTAAAAACGGTTGCCGCAGACACAATACGCCGGATATCTCTCCCCGATGCAGGATTTGCCGCGATCGCAATCAATCCCATAAAAATCCGCCTCCTTAAAAAAAAGCCGCCTGACACACCACAAAGGGATCAGGCAGCCAAAAATCTTCTGTATTAAATCACAAATCAGTCCTCATCTTCCGCATCAATATACCCAAGAACTGCCCCAACCGGATAGACTTCGCCTTCTTTTGCAACAATCTCAAGAATTGTCCCTGTATACAGGGATTCTACTTCTGCGTCCATCTTTTCAGCTTTTACTTCCAACAGGGAATCATCCTCTTCCACATGATCGCCTACAGCTACTTTCCAGCTTAAAATCTTTCCTTCTTTCATCTGTGCGCCAAAACGGGGCATATTAATTTCTACTTTCGCCATAATTGCTATTTCCTTTCTTTTTTCAAATTATATATATATCAGAACTGTCACAAAAGACAGGAGATTTTTTGTGAATGCGACAGTTCTATATAGTATCTTTTACTTCTTATTTTCCAATAAACTTTGGTTTTTCTTTCGCAAAAAATGCATTAACGCCAATTTTGTGATCCTCGCTCGCAAAACAGATTGCCTGTGCATGCGGCTCGATATCGAGCAGCTGCTCCAGCGTCATATTGATGGAATCATTGATCA
>CAZJSI010000128.1:0-3770 GCA_964548675.1 uncultured Eubacterium sp.
CAGGTATTATGCGACCTGCAAGTACTTTTTTAATTATTCAACTGTCAAACGCCCGCGCCGCTTCCGGAATACTTTAAACAGCTTTTGATTCGGTTTCGGAACCTGTAAACAAAATCATTTTTGGCAGCCCACAAAGAATAATTTGCGGTTTTCACCATATTGTATTATAATACTATGGAGGCTATTATGAGTTATGCTCTGAATAGTTTTCTGTTTTGGAAAGTTGTGGTCATAAAAGAAAAGGAGGGATTTTTCCATGAAAAATCTTGTTATTGCAATCGGCCGTGAATTTGGCAGCGGCGGAAAAGAAATCGGTACAAAATTAGCAGAAAAATTGAATATAAAATGTTATGACAGTGAATTGTTAGCCATTGCCGCAAAGGAAAGCGGTTATTGCGAAGAAATATTACAGAAGAACGATGAAAAACCGACAAACAGTTTTCTATACTCCCTGGTGATGGATACATATTCCATGAGCGGCTATACATCAGCTCCCTTTGTAGATATGCCGTTAAATCACAAAGTTTTCCTGGCGCAGTTTGAGGCGATCAAAAAACTTGCATCCCAGGAATCCTGCATTATCGTTGGGCGCTGTGCAGATTATGCATTGGCCGGAGATCCGGATTGTTTTAGTGTATTTATCCACGCTGACATGAATTTCCGTCTGGCCCGCATCAAAGCGGAGACGGACAGAGAGTTTAAAGATGATAACAAGATGATCGATTTCATCAATAAAACCGATAAGAAGCGTGCAAACTACTATAACTATTATTCGAGCAAAAAATGGGGAGATTCCAGGAGCTATGACCTGACCGTTGACAGTTCTGTTCTCGGGATTGACAAGACGGTTGATGTGATCATTGAATATATTAAGATTCGTTATCCGGCTTTAAAAATAAAATAAACCGGATTCAGAAATAAAAAAATTGAATTTTACTCCGCTGAGAATGTTACTCAGCGGAGTTTTCCGTTTTTCAAAGAAAAAAAGGGACTGTGAAAGATTTCTATAATCAGGAGCATATTTTAAGGTTTCCGGGAAAATTTCGCCACAACTATTCGTTAAAGCTGTGTTTTGCGAATAGTTTTATATCGCTTTTCCCATAGCATTCCCATTTGAAATTTTAATGACAGATCTCTGCAGAATCCAGTATGATCGTGAACGGTCCGTCGTTTAATAATTCGACTTTCATTTCGGCGCCAAAGCTTCCGGTTTCCACGACCGGAATTTGTTTTTTACATTCATCAATAATATATTCATAAAGACTGTTTGCCAGTTCCGGTTTTCCTGCTCTGATAAAGGACGGACGGTTGCCTTTTTTACAATCCGCATATAAGGTAAACTGGGAAATCAGCAAAAGTTCTCCCTGAACATCATGCAGGGAAAGATTTGTCTTGCCGTTTTCATCCTCAAAAATGCGCAGACCGATCAGTTTTTTTACCATCTTATCTGCAATTTCTTTTGTGTCATCCTCGGACACGCCGATCAAAACCATAAATCCCTGGTTGATTTTTCCGATTATTTCCTGATCCACTGTCACGGATGCATGTTTTACCCTCTGTATTACAAATTTCATCTTATGATATCCTTTCTATGTTTTTCTTTATAAACAAATGCAAGATCGTCAGTTTTTAAGACGCCATCAAGTATCTCTATGACTGTTAAATCATATCACAACAGAATTTCCATTTCCAGTATTCAATTTAAAGAATTCGCCCATTTCAATAAATTGTGATATAATACTGATTGATATTAAGAACAAAGGATTATTCAAATATGAAATTACAGCAATTATTAAGTTATACAAGAAAAGCGGTGGATGACTACCATTTGATCGATCCCGGAGATAAGATCGCAGTCGGCGTATCCGGCGGCAAGGATTCTCTTGCTCTCCTGTATGCGCTGCATGGTTTGAAAAGGTTTTATCCGAATCCATTTGAACTGATGGCGGTCAGTGTGGATCTGGGTTTTGAGGGATTCGACCTCTCTCCCATCACTGCTCTCTGTGATGAGATGGGAATTCCTCATAAAATTGTCCGTTCAGATATCGGTCCCATTATATTTGAAGAACGAAAAGAAAAAAGTCCCTGTTCCCTCTGTGCAAAGATGAGAAAAGGGGCATTGAATCAGGCTGTAAAGGAGCTTGGTTACAATAAAGTAGCTTATGCCCATCACAAAGATGATCTTGTGGAGACGATGATGCTCTCTCTCATATACGAGGGACGCTTCTACTGCTTTCCGCCCAAAACTTATCTGGACAGAATGGAGTTGACCGTGATCCGTCCTCTGATCTACGTGGAAGAAGCAGATGTCATCGGTTTTAAGAATAAATATCAGCTCCCGGTCGTGAAAAATCCATGTCCCGCGGACGGAGTAACCCGAAGGGAATACGTAAAAAATCTGGTCCGTCAGATCAATCTGGAAAATCCGGGCGCCAAAAACCGTATGTTTACCGCTATTCTGAACGGAAACATCAATGGATGGGATTTTGACGCCTGAATACATATATGGATGGGATTCTGATGCCCGAATACATATATGTATGGGATTCTGACACCCGAATATATTATGGATGGGATTCTGACGCCTGAATACATATTCGGAGATTTAGACGGCGAATTACAAAAAGCTTGATACGATATGAGGTGTTTGAAAATGAAAGAACGTGCATATCACGAAAATGTAAATATAGAAAACGAAAAAAAACTGCGTGTGTTAATGTCTGAGCTTCCAAAATTCTGCAGGGAGTTTTTTATCGGTATTGAGGCCTCCACTTCTTCCAGAACGCGGATTGCCTATGCCTATGATCTGGGTGTATTTTTTCATTATCTTCATGAAAACAACAGTGTTTTAAACAAGATGGAGATAACGGATTTTCCAATATCCGTTTTGGAACAGATCACACCTATGGACATTGAAGAATATCTTCAATACTTAAAATACTATACACATAACGGGAAAGAATACACAAATGACGAGCGGGGACAGATGAGAAAGCTTGCCAGTTTACGCAGTTTTTATAACTACTACTACCGCAAGGAGATCATCGAAAAGAATCCGCCAGCATTAGTGAAGATGCCAAAAAAACATGAAAAAAATATTATCCGTCTGGATATAGATGAAATTGCAATCCTGCTGGACGAGGCCGAAAGCGGCGAAAAATTGACGGAGCGCCAGAAAATATACCACAACAAAACAAAAAAGCGGGATTTGGCCATTTTAACGCTTTTGCTGGGCACAGGAATCCGCGTGTCGGAGTGCGTTGGACTTAATATTTCAGATATTGATCCGAAAAATAACGGTATTAAGATCCACAGAAAAGGCGGCTCCGAGGTTATTGTTTACTTCGGAGACGAGGTAGCCGATGCTCTTGACGATTATCTGGATGAGCGGCTTTTGATGAAACCTCAGGAAGGAAGTACTGACGCTCTCTTCCTTTCACTGCAGAACCGGCGGATCAATGTCCGTTCTGTGGAAAATCTGGTCAAAAAATATTCTCAGCTTGTGACTACTGTAAAAAATATCACCCCCCACAAACTGCGCAGCACCTATGGCACGAACCTGTACCGGGAGACAGGTGATATTTACCTGGTGGCGGATGTGCTTGGGCATAAAGATGTCAACACGACGAAACGGCATTATGCTGCCCAGGCCGACGAGCGTCGGCGAATGGCTGCAAAATCTGTCCGTCTGAGAGAAAAAAAGGAATAGCGCGTCGCTTTAGTAAATGAAAAAAGGGGCTGCGCCAGCAAATTCTCATTTGCTAAAGCGC
>CAZJSI010000128.1:3870-9741 GCA_964548675.1 uncultured Eubacterium sp.
CAATGATCAACACAATTAAAAATGCGACAATGAGAATAGTACATATCAATGCAATTCTGCGAAGAACTTTATTCGTTCTTCTTCCAAATATGAAATATAATACGGAATAAATGATAATCCCTATCACACCGCCAATCGTATTGTTGATAATGTCTGTGATATCCGATGCTCCGACTGCCAGTATATACTGTAATACTTCCAGTATGAGACTGACGAGGGCTGCGATGACAATCTTTTTCCAGATCCTGCCTTTAGAACCTATCATTCCGAGATAAATCCCCAGGGGTACAAACGCCACTACATTCTGCCATAATTCGGAAACTGATATTTTTCCATTGGTAATCATTGATTGTCCATAAGGAATCAGATTAATACTTCTCATATGAGGTAAATCATCCCAGGAAAATACTGATTTAAATAGAATGATCCAAACCAGGATTACCAAATAAATAATAAACAACGTCCATCCCAAAATGCCAGCCTTTTCATCTTTTCTGCTCATAACAAACCTATCTCCTCTCCCACATTTGTATCATATCTGTTATGTACGCCGGGAACCAACGGCTCTGACCATTTCACATAAATTATGATACAGGAAAAAAGTAAACATCCTATTAGGTTATTATGAACATTTTCTTACTTTCTAAAAAAATTACTTTACAATATTTCTGGAAGTATTTTCCACTTCTATCTTGCAAGATATGCACCTTATTCCAGAAAGCGCCCGACATGCAAGACAGGCGCTTTATTCCAGAGACATCTGCCATACAAAAGAATGCCGTGTAATCTGCAATTCATCCCATCACTTATAGAAGTGGGGGATGAATTGCTCACAGCGTGTTAAAATATTATAATTCCGGAACGGTTTCTGTATATGGTATCATCAGGTAAGAACCTGTCTTGATCGTATCTCCAT
The DNA here is from genome assembly GCA_964548675.1 of uncultured Eubacterium sp. GTDB lineage: Bacteria > Bacillota > Clostridia > Lachnospirales > Lachnospiraceae > Eubacterium_I. The sequence continues at coordinate 4,787 of CAZJSI010000128.1, forward strand.
TCAGATGGTTCAGTCTCTTCACTTCATTTATATAACTCTTCTTATCTTTAAACTCATTTCCCATATATTCATCAGCGATCGTCCACAGAGTATCGCCTTCTGTCACTTTGATGGATTTATAATAAACAACTTCCTCATAAGCATTTGACGCTTTTGCCTGATATGTTTTTAATAAACAACTTCCTGCTGCAATGCCCATAAGCACAACTGCAAAGAAAAGTATTGCCGTCAGCAGCTGCTTTCTCATTTTGTAAGAAGCTTTTTTATATCTATAAGAATTATTATAATGTCCCCTGTTATTATATAATGCACATGAATTCATAACGTCTCCTCCTTCGTATGTATGTTCGCGAACGTTTGTTTGTTAAATGCATTATACAAAACATTTGTTCGCAAGTCAATAGTAAATTCGAACAAATTTTCGGGAATATACGTTTGCTTTTTTTTCGGGTATGTGTTATGATAAACACATAAAACACATTCCGGAGGAGAGATTCATTATGTCATATGGAAAAATCAGCGAAAAACAGCGTGAGATCTTAGAATATATCAAAAAAGAAATATTAAACCGGGGATATCCTCCGGCTGTGCGTGAAATCTGCGAAGCGGTAAAATTGAAATCCACCTCTTCCGTGCATGCACATCTGGAAACCCTGGAGAAGAACGGATACATAAGACGCGATCCGACAAAGCCCCGCGCCATCGAGATCGTGGACGACAGCTTTAACTTAACCCGGCGTGAAATGGTGAACGTCCCCATTGTGGGAAAAGTGGCGGCGGGCACTCCGCTTCTCGCTGTGGAAAATATTGAGAACTACTTCCCTATTCCGATGGAGTTTATGCCGAATGAGCAGACATTCATGCTTCAGGTCCAGGGCGAAAGTATGATCAACGCGGGAATCTACAACGGAGACATGATCCTTGTAAAACAACAGCAGACCGCAAGAAACGGTGAGATTGTCGTTGCCCTGATAGAGGATTCCGCCACGGTAAAGACTTTCTATAAAGAAGACGGCCATTATCGGCTTCAGCCGGAAAATGATACGATGGATTCGATCATCGTCTCCGAGGTTTCCATCCTTGGAAAAGTGATCGGTGTATTCCGTTTCTTTAAATAGGACTTTAATCAAGATCTTCTCTCTGTTTGAAACGGGGAAATCCTTATAAAATTTAAAGTAAATTTTCTACTCTCTATGATGAAAGAAACAGCGCAGCAATGTGAGATTTTTCCCCTTTGCTGCGCTGTTTTGCATGGCATATAAGCCGCAATAAGTATTCTTTTCGCACACTCAAATACACATTTTTTTGAATGGTTTCTGCTGATCCGGATAAATCCTGATACGGCTGCCCTACAGATCTTCCGGACGAATAAATTTTCCATCCTGCCAGATTCTCTCAAGATCATAAAATAATCTGTCTTCCTTTGAGAACAAATGGATAATGATATCCTTGTAATCCATCAGCATCCAGCTTGAGTTCTGATTCCCCTCTCTCTGGCTGCATTTGAACCCCTCTTTGTATAATTCCTCCTCAGCTGCATCCATCATAGCCTGGAGCTGATTGGTATTGGATGCGCCTGCGATCACAAAATAATCCGCGATCACGGAGATCTCACTGATATCAATTACCTGAATATCATCCGCTTTTTTCTCTGCTAATGCATGGCAGGCAATTTTTGCCATTTTTCTTGACGTCTCGTTCATGAATACCATTCTCCTTTTCACATTTTTTTCGGACAAATGTTCAAAATCAGGCCAAAATTGTTATGTCTTTCTCTTTATGCCTTTCTCTGCTTCTGAACATTCGCATAATATTGATAAGCTTCTATTGTTGTCGGGTCCATCATCTGTTCGGAACGCTGGTTCAAATAATCTACCGTGTCTTTCAAGATGCGGTAAGTTGTTTCATCGAGATCCTGATCTGCCAGTTTCCGAAGCTCTTTCAAATGCGGCGCTTTATCCCTGTTCGGCTCAATATAGTCGGAGATAAAGATGATCTTATCTAACAGATTCATATCCGGGACGCCTGTTGTGTGGACCTGGATCGCATGTAAAATGTCCATATCCACAATACCGTAACTGTATTCCGCCACGATCGCCCCGCATTTTGCATGGAGCAAAGACGGATTTGCCATCTCCGCATCCGTGATCGAAACGCCGTATTCCCGGCACATAGCCATTTTTTTGTCATCCTCGATATGTTTGGCACAGTCATGCAAAAGCGCCGCGTAAGACGCCTGTAAAACGTCCGCACCATGGATCTGTGCAAGATGCTCTGCCGTTTTTACAACACCCATTACATGCTGATACCTGGATGGCTTCATCTTCTTTTTCAAATCTTTTTGTATATCTTTATACTTCATCGGAACCTCCCGATATTTATTTCACCGGTATGTCGTTACTCGCCACCTATAGAGGCGGGAGTCATCTCACATCTGATATAATTGGTTTTCTGCAATGTATTGTTCCACATCTTTTGGGAGCATATAGCGGATCGTATCGCCGTTCTGGATGCGTCCGCGGAGCCCCTTGCTGGAGACATTAAAATTCGGCGTATCCAGACGATGGATCGTACCGCCATATTTGCTGCACAGATACTGTATCTGGCTGTCCACTTTCTGCTCATCCAGATTATCTCTCACAGCCGCAAGAATGGCAGCGCGATCGCAGATCAACTCCGGATGCCTCCACAACTCAAAATCAAACAGCGAATCCGCACCGAGAATAAAATACAGGTCCATCTCGGGGTGTTCCTTTTGAATCTCATTCAGTGTCTGATAAGTATAATTAACGTCTGTATTTTGGATCTCCCGATAAGATATCGAAAAATACGGATTATCGGCGATTGCTGCCTCTATCATACGGCAGCGGTGGACATTCATATCCTCTCCCATGAAAGGTTTATGGGGGCTGTGCCCTGTAGGCAGAAAGATCACCTTTTCTAAATGATACTGAGTGCGGGCGTTTTCTGCAATGATCAGATGTCCATAGTGAACCGGATTAAATGTTCCGCCAAAAATACCGATCCTCTTTCTTTCCTGAACCATCTCTATACCTCTGTTGTTTCCTGTATATTTTAAAAGACGAAAATTTCCGCTATGGTAAATTCTATGGCAGTTTAATCTTCGGTTTATCTTTGTCCGGTCTGTATAAGACAATCTTTTTCCCGATGACCTGCACTACCTGAGAATGGGTGCGCTCAGCGATCACTTCGGCGATTTCCTTTGGATCATCAAAACAGTTTTTCAATACAGCCAGCTTGATCAGCTCATGCGTATTGAAACACTCCTCAACGGCAGAAACGATCTCCGGGCTGACACTGGCCTTTCCCACCTGGAAAACCGGATCAATATTCATGGCAAGGCCTTTTAAATAGGCTCTCTGTTTACTCGTCATTTTTTATCCTCACTTATTTATAATAGTCAAATGAAAGGCCATACATGCGGACGGTATCGCCCTCCTGGATTCCCAGCTTCTCCAGTTCCTCCAGAATACCCTGTTCCTTTAAGAAGCGCTGGAAGAACAGGAAACCTTTTTCGGATTCGATATTGGTATAACCGAGCATCTTCTCGATGCGCGGACCCTCCACAACATATTCCTCTTTCTCTGCGTCATATTCAACCGTGTAAGGCTCGTCGCTGTACATTGCGGTCTCCGGGAAATACTCCTGCTCAAATACGATCGGAGTGGAATCTATATTCTGGAGCATATTCCACACTTCATATAACAATTCCTTTAGTCCCTGGCCGCTGACCGCAGAAATGGCAAATACTTTAATGCCCTGGGGTTCAAATTCCGCCCGGAGCTTTTCCACCGGATCTTCGTCCTCACTGTAAATGGCGTCGATCTTATTTGCCGCGATGACCTGCGGTTTTTTACAAAGCTCCGCATTGTAAGCTTCCAATTCCTTATTGATGACATAGATATCGGCGATCGGATCGCGTCCCTCCGTGGACGCCGCATCTACCATGTGGATCATCACTTTCGTGCGCTCGATATGCCTCAAAAATTCATGTCCCAAACCGACGCCTTCCGACGCTCCCTCGATCAGTCCCGGGATATCTGCGATGACAAATCCCTGTCCGTCATCCAGATCCACCACGCCGAGATTCGGATTCAACGTGGTAAAATGGTAATTGGCAATCTTCGGGTCTGCGTTTGTCACCCTGGAAAGCAGGGTGGATTTTCCGACATTCGGGAAACCTACCAGGCCCACGTCCGCAATCACCTTTAATTCCAGACGAACCTCCAGTTCGATCGCCGGCTGTCCGGGCTGGGCATATTTCGGAGCCTGCATGGTGGCGGTAGCGTAATGCTGGTTCCCGTTTCCGCCCCGTCCGCCTTTTAAGATGACCTGGCGTTTATTGTCGCCGGACATATCCGCGATCACTTTATCTGTCTGGGCCTCCCGGATGATCGTTCCGGCCGGAACTTTGACAATGATATCCGCACCGTTTTTGCCGTGACAGTTCCGCTTTTTGCCTTCCTCTCCATTTTCGGCAGCATATTTTCTTTTGTGACGGAAATCAGTCAGAGTATTCAGTCCCTCATCCACGACAAAGATCACATCTCCGCCTTTTCCTCCGTCGCCGCCGTCGGGACCGCCGTTCGGCACATATTTTTCACGCCGGAAACTGACATGGCCGTCGCCGCCTTTTCCTGATTTTATAATGATTCTTGCGCTGTCTGCAAACATAATAATTTTCCCTCTTAAACTAGAATAACAAAGTCAGGAACATTGCAGGGCAATTTCCTATGATACAAAATAGACCCGGCTTTCGCGAAAGTCGAGTCTATGAATGTTCGTTTTATTCGTTTGTTGCAACTGGATATACGGAAGCCTGTTTTTTGTCTCTTCCTTTTCTCTCGAATCTCAATACACCATCTACTTTTGCATATAATGTATCATCTCCGCCGATACCAACATTCACACCCGGGTGAATCTTTGTACCACGC
>CAZJSI010000129.1:0-9611 GCA_964548675.1 uncultured Eubacterium sp.
GAGTTTTTTGCCTGGCCTTACATGGAACTATTCTTCGGTGAGCGGGCTGAGGACTACCGTACCATGCACCTGGAAAGCGCGCTGAACCTCATCGCCAGCCAATGCCAACAGGATGAATTCCAACAGATTGTTTACGAGCAGCCGGACATGACGCCGGAAGAGCGAAATGCACTCTGGCTGAAACTGGAACAGGATTACTTTCCGTTCCGGGATAATACGGGCCATCGGAATCTGGAACAGGGCTGCCGCTGGCAGCGCATTCCGCATATGTATCAATGGCCTTTTTATGCGATTGACTATGCACTGGCTCAGGTTTGTGCTTTGGAATATCTGCATTGGATGAATGTTGATCTTGATGCGGCATGGCAGAGCTATCTGACCTTCTGCCGCGAGACCGGAACAATGAGTTTTTCGGAATTGGTACAAAACGCCGGACTGGAAAACCCATTTGCCGGGGGGACTATTAAAAAACTGGCGGAATGGCTGCGAACAAAATACTGCTGCTGAATTCAAGTCCCCCATAAACCATAACATTGTTAAATTCCTGAAAAGGGAAAAAATAGAAGGAGAAAGAAATTATGAAAAAGAGAACCAAATTACTGGCGCTTTTGTTAGCGCTGGCAACATGCTCCAGCCTGTTATACGGCTGCGGCGGCGACAAAAACTCGTCTTCCGGAAACGATTCGGATTCCGGCGACACCTACACTTACAATTTTGCAACGATCGACTCCATCACCACATGGAATGTACATGAGGAACAGATTGTAGAGTATATTACCGACTATACGGAAATTCCTCTATGGCAGCTGATCCTCAATGACAGCGCCGACGGATATACCTGGGCGCCGGAAATGGCGGAGGGAGAACCGGAAGATGTCACTGCTGAATACGCCGGTGATGAAAAATGGGGTATTCCCGCCGACGCCACCGAAGGATATGCTTACCGTGTTTCTCTGAATCAGGACGCTGTCTGGGAGGATGGAACTGCCATCAATGCAGATTCTTACATCTATTCCATGCAGCAGGCATTAAACCCTGAAATGCACAACTACGACGCATACTATTATTATCAGGGCGTACCTATTGCAGGCGCTGAAGCCTATGCAAAATCCGGTTCCACGGAAATGATTCCCGTAGTGGATATGGACACATACGAATTTGCCGATTACGGCGATTCCAGTCTGTACATCAGTTTTACGGATGTAAACAGCGCTTTTTCCGGCTATTCCGCTTCCGACTATTATGAAGGCAGCGAGGATTATTTTGTAAACGAGGCCGGCGAAGATCTGATGACAAAATACGGCAGTGAAGATTATGTGGAAGTTACCGATGAAGTCATAGCAGACCTCAACTATATGCTGATGAATTTCTGGGGAGACAGCGAAATTTCCGAAGATAATTACCTCTACATGGCGTACTATGAGGCTTCCTATGGAGAAAATTCTTTTGATAATGTCGGCTTCCTGAAAACAGGAGATTATGAATTGACTGTCATCCTGTGCTCTCCTATGACGCCTTTTAATTTCAAATATAATTCAAATGCATTTGGCCTGGTCTCCGAGGATTTATACGAAGCAGGCAAACAGCAGTCCGGAGATATGATCAAGACAGACTACGGTACTTCCGTTGATACGTACAAATCTTTCGGTCCTTACAAGATGGTAAGCTTCCAGGCAGACAAAGAATGGAGACTGACCAGAAATGAAAACTGGTACGGTTGGACGGACGGCGAACACGATGGCATGTACCAGGCGACAGATATTGTCTGCTCTACGGTAGAAGATCAGGCAACACAGGAGCAGCTTTTCCTTCAGGGAAATCTGGATCGTCTGTCCCTGAATGCCGACAATCTTGGTAAATATCTTGGAAGTGATTACCTTGTATACGTTGATGATTCCTATATGTACTACCTGAATATCAACAATGACGAAGAAATGTTATCCTCTCGCGAAGAAGACGGCGTAAATAAAACGATCCTGACCTATGAGGATTTCCGTAAAGGTATCTCGCTCTCCATCAACCGCAGCGAATTTACGGCTATGCAGGGATGGGGCAAACCGGCTTACGGATATTATAGTGATTACTATGTATACGATGTAGATACGGGTGAAAAATACCGTGACAGTGAAGCAGCCATCAACACTTTAAAGACTTTCTACGGCGTAGATGATGTAGACCAGATCACGGGATATGACCTGGACGCTGCAAAAGAAGCTCTTGTCTCCGGGTATGAACAGGCATTGGCAGACGGCGTGGTAAAGGAAACAGATGTATTTGAATTCGATTATCCGACATGGACAAATGACAATGGCGACACAAAAGAGGTTCAATTCGTGCAGGATGCACTGAATGCCGCAACGGAGGGAACCGCCCTTGAAGGACGTATCAAGGTCAACATGGTTGTCAGCGAAGATTATTATGGCATGCTTGACAGTGGTGAATATGACCTTTGCCTGAGCGCATGGACAGGTGATGCAACAAACCCATATCGTCTTATGGAAAGCTTCGTAACAAATGATTATTCTCCGCAGGCATATTTCGGTTTCGATCCTGAAACCGAGACCCTTGATATTGATATCAACGGCGCTACCGAGACACATACTTATTATGACTGGTACCAGCTTCTCTGCTTCGGAGAATACGCGGTTGCAGATTCCGCTGTAAAAAATGATATTCTTGCCGCCATGGAACTGGGACTGCTGCTGAAATACCGCGACTGCCCGGTCTACGGCACCAGCACGGCTGTTCTTGAAAGCATGAAGGTTAATTATCCTACTTACGAGCCGGTATTTGAAGTCGGACAGGGAGGTATCCGCTTTATGACTTTCAACTACTCAGATTCCGAGTGGGCAGAATTCTGTAAAGAAAATAACAATCAGTTGAATTACCAGTAAATTTTGAAACATTACAGGTCTGCCGCAATGCAAATTTGCGGCAGACACTTTTCAAATCAGACTCTTAATACTATGAGAGGAAATCAATAACCCATGAAAAATATGTGGAAATATATCATAAAACGTATTCTTTTAATGCTGTGCGTCCTGTTTATTATCATGACGATCTGTTTTGTCATGATCCGAATGCTTCCGGATCAGCTCCCAAGAGGACAGGGCGATGCGGCGGCGGCTGTTCTCGCCATGCGGAAAGCCTGGGGCTATGACGAACCTATCCTGACCCAGTATGTAATCTTTTTAAAGAAAGTGTTCACGGAATGGGATTGGGGTGTCTGCACCAAAGTAGGCACTTACCTGTCGCCTGTCACGAAGCATATCGCCCAGAAGCTTCCTGCAACGATCGCTGTCAATGTCAGCGCTACGATCGTAAGTATACCGCTTGGACTTTTGTTCGGCATTTATGCCGCCTTAAAGAAAAACAAATGGCAGGATCATGTGATATCCGTCGTTATCATGCTGTTTATCTCCGTGCCATCCTACATTTATGCATTCGTACTGCAGTATTTTCTTGGCTTCAAGCTTGGCTGGTTCCCCATTGTCGTGAATTCCGGAACAAATTATTTCACCCCTTCCATGTTGAGATCCATGGCGCTTCCGATCATGGCCATGTCCTTCGGCACCATTGCAAGCCTGATGCGTTCCGTCCGGGCGGAACTGACGGAGACACTGACCAGCGATTACATGCTTCTTGCAAGAACCAAGGGGCTGACCCGGCGGCAGGCAACCCTCCGCCACGCCCTCAGAAATTCGATGGTTCCGGTTATGCCGCTGATCATCTGCCAATTTGTAATGGTACTCTCCGGCTCCCTTATCATCGAGAAAATATTTGCCATCCCCGGCATCGGCAACACTTACGTGTCCTCTATTCTGGAGCGTGATTACAGCCTGTTTCTGGCCATCAGCATGTTTTATACGGTCATCAGCCTGGTAGCGACACTGGTCATTGACTTAAGTTACGGATTGATCGATCCGCGAATTCGTATCGGAGGTGGAAAAAACAATGAATAAACAGACATTTCCAGATATCCCAAAGGACAAATTCGTCTTTGTCCAACAGGAAGAACAACTCCATGACACCAAATTTGAGACGAAACCGGTCGGATATTTTGCCGACGCATGGAGCCGTTTCAAGAAAAACAAAGGGTCTGTCGTTGCCGCCGTCATTATTATTTTACTGGTTGTTTTTGCAGTGGTTACTCCGATTGTCTCCACCTACAATATGGCGTTCACGGAATCCTACTATACGTATGCCCTGCCAAAATGCAGGCTTTTAAGCCGTTTCGGCATCTGGGACGGACGCAGCAATAAGACGCTCAATCAACAGTCCTATGACTATTACAACGCCATGGGCGCCGTAATAAAAGTGAAAGACTCATACGAAAAATCTGAAAACGGACGGAGCAACACTTATTATGACGTCGTCCTTGACGACTACCTCGCCAGGGGATATGTTTACCTGAATCTGACGGTAAGTGAATACGAAAAAGCAATTGCCTACGAGGAAGAGACAGGAAGCCAGTTATTGTATCCCATGATCGATACTTCCAAAGTGGCGCTGGACAACTATAAAGACAATGCAAACTACTGGTATGAGCATAACGCCAAAGGAGCCGCTCTCCTGGATGCGAATGGAAATTATGTTCCAATTTATCTGACAGACGAAAACAGCGAGGACGGCCTTGCTTACCACTCCCAGAAAATGAACGGAAACCAGTATCAGGTCCGTGTTTTTTACTATGACTGGTTTACCTATAAAAACGGCCAGGAACCCTGCTTTTTGTTCGGCACGGACTCCATGGGACATGACATCCTGGCACGGCTTGCCTCCGGTGCAAGATTCTCCCTGCTTTTGAGTATTATCGTATCTGCCATCAACTTTATCATCGGTACGGTTTACGGAGCGATCGAGGGCTATTACGGGGGAAAAGCGGATCTGATCATGGAACGAATCGCCGACGTACTCTATTCGATCCCATATATCGTACTTTTCTCCCTGCTGCAGCTGAGATACGGCGACAGCATCGGAGTCGTGGGTTCCCTCCTGCTGGCTTTTGTGCTGACCGGCTGGATCGGCGTTGCAAGTACGGTCCGCACTCAGTTTTACCGCTACAAGGGGCAGGAATATGTTATGGCCGCGCGTACCCTCGGAGCAAAGGATACCCGCCTGATCGCCAGACATATCCTTCCGAATGCACTTGGAACGATCGTTACCTCCTGCGTTCTGATGGTTCCCGACGTAATCTTTACGGAATCATCACTTTCCTATCTGGGCGTGTTGAACCTGAATTCCTCTACTCTCACCAGTGTGGGAACTATGCTCTCCAACGCTCAGACAGCTTTATCCACGTATCCTCACGCCATTTTCTTCCCGGCACTGTTCATCTCACTGATGATGATCTCTTTCAACCTGTTCGGAAATGGTCTGCGGGATGCACTGAATCCATCATTAAGAGGCGCGGAGGAATAACATATGCAGGAAAAAGAAAAAGTTTTACAAGTACAAGATCTGACTGTGTCTTTCCGTACAAACAATGGTATGGTGCGTGCCGTACGGGATATCAGTTTTGACCTCTATAAAGGGGAAACACTGGCCATCGTAGGTGAATCCGGTTCCGGAAAATCCGTTACAGCCCGTTCCCTGATGGGTATCCTGACGCCAAACGCAGTCATTGATGACGGTTCTATCCTCTACGAAGACATAGATTTACTGAAATTAAAGGAGGAGGAATTTCACCACTACCGTGGCAATAAACTGGGAATGATCTTTCAGGATCCGCTCTCAAGCTTGAATCCTATCATGAAAATAGGAAAACAGCTCACGGAATCCATGCTTTTAAATGAAAAGATCTCCAAAGCAGATGCAAAGGCAAAGGCTTTAAAACTGCTGTCTGGCGTAGGTATTTCAGATCCCGAGCGCCGGTACGAACAATATCCCTTTGAATTATCCGGTGGTATGAGGCAGCGTATCGTGATCGCGATCGCCCTTTCCGCCAATCCGGAAATCCTGATCTGTGATGAACCTACCACGGCTCTTGATGTGACGATTCAGGCGCAGATCCTGGAGCTGATCAATGAGATCAAAAAGGAAAGGCAGCTCTCTATCATATTCATCACCCATGACATGGGAGTTGTGGCAAACATGGCTGACCGCATCGCAGTTATGTATGCGGGAAAGATTGTGGAATACGGCACTGTGGATGAGATTTTCTATGAACCCGCACATCCATATACCTGGGCATTGCTGGCATCCATTCCGGATCTGGATACCCATGCAAAACTGGAATCCATTCCCGGAACGCCGCCCAACATGCTGTTTCCGCCAAAAGGGGACGCTTTTGCAGCCCGAAATAAATATGCAATGGCCATTGATTTTGAAGAACAGCCTCCGCTGTTCCGGATCTCAGATACTCACTACGCTGCCACCTGGCTCCTTCACCCGAATGCTCCGAAGATCGAGCCGCCTGAAATTGTAACGGAACGTATCCGAAGGATGCAAAAGGAGGTAAATCGTCATGACAACAACTGAAACAACCGCCGGCTCTACAGAAATCCTTCGTGTAGAACATTTGAAACAATATTTTGGTTCCGGTGATGAAATAACAAAGGCAGTCGATGATGTCAGCTTTTCCATGAAAAAAGGCGAGATCATCGGACTGGTAGGAGAATCCGGATGTGGCAAAACAACGACTGCCCGCTCCGTTATTAAGCTATATAAAATTTCAGGTGGGAAAATATGGTTTGACGGAAACCTCATTTCTGCCGGCTCTCTGGGAGAAAAGGAAGCAATTGCCAAAGCAAAAGCCCAATTAAAAGCGGCATCTTCACAGGAAGAAAAACAGGAGATCAGCAGACAGCTGATTCAGGCCAAGGCGCAGTACCGTCAGGCTGTCTCTCTCTCTAAGGAATTGAGCCAGAAATATCCTACCGTAACCGAGATACAGATGATTTTTCAGGATCCCATGGCGTCCCTGAATCCGCGAATGACCATCAAAGAGATTATCGCTGAAGGATTACGCATCCGGGGTATCAAAAACGAAGATGAGATCGACCAAAAGGTGATAGATGTATTGGGCAAGGTAGGGCTGCTGCCGGAACATGCCGGACGTTACCCTCACGAATTTTCCGGCGGACAACGCCAACGTATCGGAATCGCCCGGGCCATTATTATGGAACCCAAACTAATTATAGCCGACGAACCGGTATCTGCACTGGATGTATCCATACAGGCCCAGGTCATCAACCTGTTGGGAGAACTCAGGGAAGAGATGGGGATCAGTATTCTTTTCATTGCCCACGATCTGTCCGTTGTAAAATATTTCTCCGATCGTATTGGAGTTATGTACTTCGGAAATCTTGTTGAAATGGCCGAAGCAGATGAACTGTTTGCACATCCGCTCCACGGCTATACGAAAGCTCTGCTCTCCGCCATACCGATACCAGATCCTCATTATGAGAGGCAGCGGAAACGCCTTATCTATCAGGCGCCAGAGCTTTCAGAGGAAGACAGGGCCAAATTGGCTTTCCGTGAAGTTCTCCCCGGACATTTTGTTCAATGTACGGAAGAAGACGCCGAACAGATGCGGAGAGAATACCTATGAGGCAGTAAGCAGGACAGGCAGCCTCTCTGATCATCGGATTCCTGCTGCTGGTTTTCGGTATTTTTTATCAGGAACTTCCTGTCGGAAACGATATTCGTGAATGGCTTCGAATCCTCAGCAATGCCGCTCTGCTTCCCGGAGTTTTACTGACCGGTTTTGGAATCATTGCGAGGATATCCGGCGAAGGATTATTTGACGGAATCAAATACGGTATAAGCAGTCTTTTTACAAACTTACGCGGAGGGAAAAAACGTTACGCATCCTACTACGATTATATGCACCGGGAGAAAAAAAAGCGCGGCGCTAATCCATTGATGTTCCCCGGGATACTGTTTTTGGGTGCTGCAGTAATTTTAACTGCCGTGTATCACTTAATCGGATAAGATCGGCTTTATACTTTATACTTTTTACAATCAAAAAATGGGGCTGGCGCACGTGCGCATCATTTCACAGAGTGCTTTTATGTCATAAAATGAACATTTCTATGACATAAAAACAGACGGGAGTAAACTCCCGTCTAATGCGCCGCCAGGAAATATACCATCACCGCTGCGCCGAGCACGATCCGGTACCAGCCAAACACCTTGAAATCATGTTTTTTGATGTAGGACATCAGAAATTTAATCGCAATGATGGATACAACGAATGCCACGATCATTCCAATAACCAAAAGCATAAGTTCACTTCCATTAAAGCTGCCCTCAAATTTCAAAAGCTTGATCGCACTTCCTCCAAACATGGCCGGAATCGCAAGGAAAAATGTAAATTCCGCCGCCGCAGTTCTGGATATTCCCAGCATCAGCGATCCGACGATCGTAGAACCGGAACGGGATGTACCCGGAAAAACTGCCGCGATCATCTGGAACACTCCGATCAGAAACGCTTTACCATAAGAAATATCATCAATAGAATCCACCTCTGCGATCCTTCCCCGGTTTGCATTCTCCACAATAATAAATATGATACCTACAAGAATCAACATAATGGCAACGGTCTGATAATTGTAAAACAATTCGGTAAATACGTCATCCCAGAGGATACCGACCACGCCCGCCGGGATCGATGCCACGATGATCTTCACCCACATAGAACATTTTTTCCCATCCAACCGTATTCTGCCATGATAACGGCTGAACGGAATCAGCTTGTTAAAATACAGTACCACGACAGCCAATATGGCTCCCAGCTGGATCACTACCAGAAACAGGTCGAGAAATTCCGGACTCACATCCAGTTTCACAAATTCATCCAACAGGATCATATGTCCGGTACTGCTGATCGGCAGCCACTCGGTAATTCCCTCTACAACGCCAAAAAGTATCGCCTTTAAAATTTCTACCATTTCAAAATCCTTTCTTTTTTCACGGCTGCCCGCATTAAATCTGAATATTGTATCTGTTGGACAGCCGGCACATTTTGTTTACCCCGAAAATTCTATCACGCTTCTGCACTTATCTCAACTTATTTTTTTCTTAATTACCAGACTGTATTTTTTCTTAAACTCCCCGCCTGATTTGGATCAACGTAACATCCCAGTGATTTACCGGTGGAATGAAGCTTCGCATACATTTTTTCTGATATTATCCTATGCACCCGGTTGACAACTTATCCCCTTTCAGTTATGATATGTATATGAAAAAAGTAGGGGGGGCTGGCGCGCCGGCTGAGAGGAAATACGATCGATTTCGACCCTGGAACCTGATACGGGTAATGCCGGCGTAGGGAATGCTATATACGATTTTTAATGCATCCTGACCGGGATGCATTTTTTGTGTCACAGGAAAGTTCGTCCTATGACACAAAAGCACTTCGTGCGAACGATGCACAGCTACGCGCGCGGCAAGAAAGGCTGTACTTTCGAAGTTTTGCCCGCGAGAGTGTGCGAAGCACACTTTTCTTGTATCGCCACGATATAAAAAATCCTATTTTTCAATCCTACAATTCGGTCAAATAACCCACAATTCTTACTTAAGGAGAGGTGTTATTATGAATTACACAACACAAATGGATGCCGCCAGAAAAGGTATCGTCACAAAAGAAATGGAAATTGTTGCCAAAA
>CAZJSI010000130.1:0-9497 GCA_964548675.1 uncultured Eubacterium sp.
GGATTCAGGACTCAAATAAGCCCGAATTTCTCAGGGATTGCCTCTTCCCTGCATGCCAGGGGTTAAAAATCGGTATTATCCGACACCCCCTTTTTTCGTATTGTAAGGAAACGAAAGATGTGCCTGAAAAATTTGTGAAGCGCATTTTTGTTTTATATGGCAGTCTGCCATGAATTAATTTTAGAAAGAGATGAGAATGATGCTGAAATTTGGAAAAGGAGTAGTGAAGTCGAGGGTTATGATTTTTATTGTGGCAATTTTGCTGCTGATCCCATCCGCCTTTGGCTACATCCGCACAAGAGTCAACTATGATATCCTTTCTTACCTGCCGGAGGATATTGAGACGATGGAAGGGCAGGATATACTGATGGATGAATTCGGAACGGGAGCCTTTTCCACTTTCGTAGTGGATGGCATGTCCAATAAAGAAGTCAGTGAGCTGAAAACCAAAATTGAACAGGTGGATCATGTGAAATCTGTTTTGTGGTATGACAGCTTCGCAGATATCAGTATTCCGACGGATATGCTCCCTGAGAAACTTCGGGATGTGTTTTTGAGTGACGAAGGAACGCTGATGTTTATTTTATATGATACGACGATGTCGGCGGATGAGACAATGCAGGCGGTAGAGGATATTCGGGCGATTTCCGGCAAACAGTGTTTCCTAAGCGGTATGTCGGCGGTTGTCACTGATATCCGGGATCTGTCGGATAAGGAAGTGCCGGTCTATGTTATCCTGGCGGTTGTGCTGTCGCTGATTGTTCTTTCGATGACGATGGATTCCTTTCTCATACCATTCTTTTTCCTGCTGAGCATAGGAATGGCGATCGTCTATAACCTGGGAACAAATATTTTTATGGGCGAGATATCCTATGTGACAAAAGCTTTGAGTGCCGTATTGCAGCTTGGTGTGACGATGGATTATTCGATTTTTCTGTGGCACAGTTATGAGAGTTGGAAGGAAGATTATCCGGATGACCATAAAGAAGCAATGGCTCATGCCATAGCGGGAACAGTCAGTTCCGTTGTCGGAAGCTCCGTCACGACGGTGGCGGGATTTATCGCCCTGTGCTTTATGAGCTTCACGTTGGGAATGGATCTGGGTATTGTCATGGCAAAAGGCGTGGTGATCGGCGTGATCGGATGCGTTACGATCCTTCCTTCCATGATCCTGATTTTTGACCGGGCGTTGGAAAAGACACGACATCGGGCGCTTATGCCGGATGTGGGAAAAATAGCGGGGGTTGTAGTGAAACATTTCCCGGTTTTCCTGATCGCATTTTTGATCATACTGGTTCCGGCTGTCTATGGACAGAAACATGCAGCTGTCTATTATGATCTGGCAGGTACATTGCCAGAGGATCTGCAGAGCTTCATGGCGAATGAAAAACTGGATGAAGAATTTGATCTGAATGCCACCCATATTTTGCTGGCGGACAGCGGGATGAAATCCAGGGATGCGGAGGAAATGCTGGAACGGATTGATGAGCTGGACGGTGTTAAGGCAGCGCTCGGAATGGATACGGTTCTGGGACCGGCGTTCCCAAAGGATATGCTTCCGGAGTCTCTGAGAGAAATTTTAATGGATGAAAACTATCAGATGATACTGATCAGTTCGGAATACAAGACGGCTTCCGATGAGGTGAACGATCAGATTGACGCCATTAACGATATTGTAAAGGATTATGACCCAAATGGGATGCTCATTGGCGAGGCGCCCTGCACGAAAGATCTGATATCCATTACAGATACGGATTTTAAGGTGGTCAGTGCAGTTTCCATCGCGGCTATCTTTGTCATCATTGCCCTGGTATTCCGTTCGGTTACCCTGCCCGTTATTCTGGTGGCGGTGATTGAGTTTGCAATATATGTCAATATGAGTGTTCCGTTTTATACAAATACGCAGATTCCGTTCATCGCATCTATCGTGATCGGAACGATCCAGCTTGGGGCGACAGTGGATTATGCGATTTTAATGACTAACCAGTATAAGAGCGGAAGGATGAGAGGCCTGGACAAAAAGGAAGCGGTACGGGAGGCTGTGGCGGGTTCGGCTCAGTCTATTGTGGTCAGCGCATTAAGCTTTTTTGCAGCAACTTTCGGCGTCGGCGTTTATTCAAATATCGACATGATCAGTTCCCTGTGTATGTTGATGTCGAGAGGGGCGCTCATCAGTATGGCCGTCGTTATTTTTGTATTGCCGGCGATGTATATGATTTTTGACAAGGTGATCTGTGTGACAAGCGCGGGATTCAAGTCTGACAGGAAGGAGAAGAAAAACAATGAAATTTATGAAAGTAAGGCAATTTCTTAAATCAAAAAGAGTGATAAAAACCGGAGCGTGCGTACTGGCGGCTGTGATCGCGGCAGGCGGAGCCGGCGGTTATCATGTATATGCCCAGAAGAGAACAGCCGAACAGACTGCAGCAGTTGAGGAAAAACAGGCGGAGGAGGAAAATCTGTTGAGCCAGGTGCTAAAGGTGCAGACAGGGAGAGACGATTCCGCGGTGGAAAAAGAAGAAACCGTCTATGTGGTTTCAGAACCGGACGGTACGCCGAACGAGGTCATTGTCAGCGACTGGCTGAAAAACAGGAGCGGCGCGCTTACGATTGAAGATGAGTCTGATCTGACCGATATCGAGAATGTAAAAGGGGATGAGACTTTTACAAAAGGGGAAGATGGAAAAATCACATGGCAGGCGGATGGGAATGACATTTATTATCAGGGAAATACGACGAAAGAGCTTCCCGTTGATATGAAAATGACCTATTATCTGGACGAAAAAGAGATATCGCCGGAGGAGCTGGCGGGCAAAAGCGGCAGGGTAAAAATACGGATAGATTACACAAATAAAGAGCAGACAGATGGGGTATATGTACCATTTACCGCCGTCAGCGGGATGGTGTTGGACGGAAATTTTACGAATATTGAGGTGACAAACGGCAAAGTTATCAGCGATGGCAGTAAAAATATGGTTGTGGGATTTGCTTTTCCGGGACTTTCCGACAGTCTGGATATCGGGGAAAATGATCTGGATGGAGGACTGGAAATCCCGGATTATATTGAGGTCAGTGCGGATGTGTCAGACTTCTCGCTGGATATGACGTTAACCTTTATTATGAGCGATATCCTGCAGGAGCTGAATGTGGATCAGGACGTAGACCTGTCTGAAGTCGAGGAGGCAGTCGATGCTTTGAGTGATGCTTCCGGACAGCTCGTGGACGGCAGCAAGAGGCTGAAAGACGGCACGGGCAAATTGAAGGATGGCGTCAGCGCATACACGGATGGGGTATCGGCATTGAAGAGTGGTATCGATTCCTACACAGATGGTGTTTCCCGGGTGAAAGAAGGCGTGGATGCATATACGGACGGCGTCGCAAGAGTGGCGGATGGCACACAGCAGCTTACTGATAAATCCGGGGAACTGACAACGGGAATCCGGCAGCTGGTAAACGGGGCGTCTCAGGTACAGACTTATTTCGAGGGGGATACCGGGCTGGTAAACGGAGCAAAGGCGGTTTCGGATGGAGTAAACCAGTTGGATGCGGCGCTGAATGCCGGTGTGACGGAGGAGGAAAAACAGCAGGCGGCAGCTTCTGTGGATGCAATGTTTGCAGCAGATGGAGAGACTTACCAGGGGATTAAACAACAGGCAGCAGGTCAGTATGCGGCAGCAATGAAGAACAGCGCCGATCTTCAGGACAGTGTGGAGAGCGGGGTCAGTCAGGCAATGTACGGAGCTTATGAAGCATCCTATAAGCAGCTGAATGGGGAAAGTTATGCAGCGGCAGGAAAAACAGAGGCGGAGCTGAATGCAGATGCGGCAGCTTTTGCGGGACAGATGCTCCAGGCTTCATCCTCAAGTATTTCTGCTGTTTCCAGCCAGCTTGTATCCGGTATTGCTGACGGTACGTCCGGCATGGTAGGGGATTCTGTGGCCGGAGCCTGCAGAAATGCGGCTCAGACGGGGGTGGAATCCGGTATTGCATCGGCAAAATCGGCGATCGCAGATCAGATTGAACAGGGCGGCCTGGTAGATGGCGTAAACGCGTTGAATGAGGGCGTGGATCAGCTCTATCGGGAAGGAATACAGCCGTTGGCAGTAGGAATGCAGGCTTTAAACAGCAGGGTTCCGGATCTGATGAAAGGTATTCACACATTAAACGATGGTGCTGCAGCGCTGAATCAAAACAGCGCGGACTTGAAAAACGGCGTCAATACATTGGATTCCAAAGGCGGAGAACTGAAAAACGGAGCTTCCATTTTGAATGACAGCAGCGCAGAATTGAATAAAGGTGCAGGCGATCTGGATGAGGGCGCTGCAGCGCTGGGCGAAGGCATGGTACAGTTTGACGAAGAGGGTATTCAAAAATTGAGTGAGGCTTATCATGGCGATGTGGAAAATTTGTTAGACCGGGTAGATCAGGTGCTTGATGCGGGACAGAATTATCATACGTTTTCAGGTTTACATGAGGATATGACCGGAAGCGTGAAATTTATCATCCGCACGGAGGAAATCTGCAAATAGCAGTAAAACCGGCGTTTAGGAATAATTTTTCCCGTGAAAGTCATTGAGATAACGGCACACATCCCTGAGCCCCTCATTGCTGAAGTCGAACAGAGCGGATTCTTTCAGACTGTCATCCGTAGTGTCGAAGTTGTAGGGACCGGGCCAGGTTATCACCCGGAGTTTATTTTCATCGTCTTCGGAAATTTTTTCAATGCGATAATGCATGCCTTTGTAACTTCCGTGGAATTTCTGCTTTTCATAAAAGCGGATGTTGAAAATGTCCTGTGGCTGAATCATGATTTTTTCCTGCTTTCCGTGAATACTTGCGCTTTTATCTTATCATTCTTTTTTGGCGCTGGCAATAGCGGCGGTATGCAAAAAAGTAATAAAAGTAATAAAAATAATAAAAGTAATAATACGGCCGTTTGTTTGTGATCTGTTGCAAAAAAAATACTATGAATCTAAAAAAAGTTCTAAAAAAAAATCCCCGAATGGATATACTGAATTTATATCAGATCGGGGGTGACTCCCGCACCGGGATTTGTGAGCGGGTCCCGGTTATTTATAAGTGAAAGACAGAGGAGGATATTATGGCAGAGATACAGGCAATTAGTGAGTTTTTGCAGAAAGGCCGTGCGAAAAACGTTAAGGCGTTGGTTACAGAAGCGTTAGAAGAGGGAAAAGATCCGAAAGAGATTCTGAATGATGGTCTGTTGTCCGGCATGATGATCATCGGTGAAAAATTTAAAAATAATGAAGTGTTTGTACCGGAAGTTCTGGTGGCGGCCCGGGCGTTGAATGCAGGGCTGGCAATTCTGGAGCCGAAGCTGATCGAAGTGGGCAATGAACCGGTAGGAAAGGTTGTGATCGGAACGATCAAAGGCGATTTGCATGATATCGGCAAAAATCTGGTAGCTATGATGATGAAAGGCGTCGGCTTTGAGGTAACTGATATGGGCGTGGATGTTGAACCGGAAGCATTTATCGCAAAGGCGGAGGAAATAGGCGCGGATATTATCTGTATTTCCGCACTTCTCACGACGACAATGCCCGGTATGCAGGC
Source organism: uncultured Eubacterium sp. (assembly GCA_964548675.1). Lineage (GTDB taxonomy): Bacteria > Bacillota > Clostridia > Lachnospirales > Lachnospiraceae > Eubacterium_I. The sequence continues at coordinate 5,575 of CAZJSI010000130.1, forward strand.
AGTAGTGGATTTACTTCTGGAAAAAGGGTTGAAAGATAAATATATCGTTATGGTGGGAGGCGCTCCGGTCAACCAGAGTTTTGCAGATCAGATTGGCGCCGATTACTATACTCCGGATGCAGCTACTGCAGCGGAGGTTGCAAAGAAAGCCGTAGAGGAAAAGAAAGCATAAGAAAAAATGATAAAAAACTGGCAGGTCCCGGACCTGCCGGTTTTTTTGTCGTTTAAGGAGAAATTTGTGAAAATGATAGGGCAATCATCCAATTATCCCTGAAAGCTCTGTAAGGCGCAAAAAAGGGTACTTTTTTAAAGAAAATTGTAAAAACAGGCGGTATTTTTTGGCAAAAATAACAGGAATCATTCGTTTCATACAATTATTGGGAAAAAAATAACAATAAGATTTGTGCGTTTGTACGATGAATTTGGGAGATGGCTATACTATAATAAAATCATCAAAACAAACGGGCAGCATGCAGAAAATTATATAAAGCAAAGGAGGATTTTTGATGAATCAGACAAAGTTGAACAAGTATGGCAGAAGTGTCTCGATCATCGGTGTTGGCTGTACGCCGTTCATGTATACAGTTGATAATCCGGAGACCGACGGCCTGACAGAAGGTGAAATGTTTGGGTATGCGGCTTTAAAAGCTATGGAGGATGCCGGCGTAAATCCGCAGGATGTTGATTATTATTTCCACGGACAGGCAAGCCCGCTGAATGGTTCTAATTACCTGACGCCGAACATCCAGATCGGAAATTGGTTTGGCATGAAGGGAAAAGGGTCTATCCACCATTCCGAGGCCTGCTGTACAGGTTATCTTGCAATTGAGCAGGCGGTAAATGCCGTTGCTTCCGGAAAATACAATTGTGTATTAACCGGAGCCGTGGAGTTTGGCGACAGTGTTCCGGCACCTTTCGGACCGAATGATACGATAGAAACGCCGAAGCATCCGTACAAACGCGAAAAGATGACAATGGACAGATTTCTTGCTACAACCTCATGGTTATATGACCGTACCTATACGCGGGCGTTGATGGCCGGTCAGGAGCTGATTTATGACGATGCGGCGGAATGGTATGTGCGTACCAGGGGCATTACGGCAGAGGAGATGAATGATACTCTGAACTGGATGTGCATTAATAACAGAAAGAATGCATCTGTGAATCCGCTGGCTATTGAGAGAAAAACTTATGAATCTCTTGCGGAGGAAGCGGGGATGACGCTGGATGAGTACATGAATTCCGCATATAACCCGAGAATGGGCGATTTCCTTCGGGCAGGCGGCGTAGAGCTGAAATGCGACGGTGCAGCAGCCGCAATCGTATGTGCCACAGAGATGATTCCCCAGATTGCAAAAAATCTGAAACATAAACCAATTGAAGTGCTTGGTATCGGCAGCGCAGCATGCGAAGCTACCACGCCTCACTTTGAAGTGAGGGCGACAGAAGAAGCTGTCCGTCAGGTATATGAATTGACCGGATTAAAAGGAGAAGACCTTGATCTGTTCTATGCAAATGATTTTATCATTACTTCCCACCTTGTAGCGGCTGAAATCGCAGGGTATCTTCCATATGGCGAGGGGTGGAAATATATTTGTGACGGACGTACTGCATGGGACGGCGACAGGCCGATCAACACAAACGGCGGACGTACATCCTTTGGCCATGCACACGCGGCGTCCGGCCTTGCAGATATGTATGAGTGCTGTAAGCAGATTTGGGGTGAATGCGGCGATCACCAGGTGAAAGTTCCGGCTAAGACAGCAATGTTACGTGGTTACGGCGGCGCGCAGAACGTTGCGGCTGTAGTCATCAGAAGAATTGATGATTAAGGAGGGGCGAAGAATATGAGCATTAAATTGGAAAAAGTCGTTGAGAAATATTATGAAAGCCTGGAAGAAGGCAGGATCATGGGGCGTAAATGCCCGAAATGCGGCAATGTGGAATTTCCGCCTGTCTATGCATGTAACGCCTGCGGCAGTTATGAGACGGAGTGGTACGAGATCAGCGGAAAAGCAAAAATGCATTCTCTCGTTATGCCGGCAGCGCTTTCCTCCAAGCCGGAATACAAAAATCTTGGGAAATTTGCTTATGGTGAGATAGAACTGGAGGAAGGTACAAGGCTGAACGGCGTTGTACGCGGAATCAACAAAAAGAAAGCAAAAGAACTGCGGGAGAAACTTCCTGTAAACTGCCACGCGGCAATTTTCCAGAGAGAAGGCGGCTATAAGACGGTCGTTTTTGATCTGGATGAGGATCAATAAGATTTTATGTCCCTGAAGGGACTGATATGAAAAAAGAAAAGGAGATAAAAACAATGGACAGAAAAGAATTAGAAGCACAGGTACTTGAATTAGTAGCAGCATGCTATAAGAAAGATGCAGCGTCACTTTCCATGGAGACAACATTCAAAGAGGATCTGGCAGGAGCATCCGTACAGATGGTAGCTCTGGTATCCGAGATCGAGAACGAGCTTGACGCAACGGTAATGCTGTCAGACGCCAGCGCTTGCGCAACAGTAGGCGAATTAGTTGATCTGGTAGAAGAGGAATTGTAAGTCATATCAGGTGAAACCCGGCGCCCGTGTGCGGGTGCCGGACCTGAAATTGTGGGAGGAAAAATATGAGTATTTTAGATCAGCTTTATGAAAAAGCAAAACTGAATCCTCAGAAAGTGGCATTCCCGGAAGCGACGAACGAAAAGATGATGCAGGCGGCTTATGAGACAGGAAAAGACGGATATATTATCCCTGTACTCGTGGGCGATTCTGTGGAAATCAAAAGGTTGATTGCCGAGAGAGGGTATGACGAGAGCGTATTTACAATTGTAGATATCAATGAGGAGACATACAAAAAAGAGTTAATCGAAAAATATGTTGCTCTGCCGGATACGCGCCTGAAGGAGAAACCGCTGAACCGCCGTATGACCGATCCGTTATATTATGCGATGGTGATGCAGGCAGTAGATGAGGCTGACGTTACATTTGCAGGTATTGACAATACGACGGGAGACGTACTTCTGGCAGGCCAGATGATCATCGGACTGAAACCGGGAATCAGCACGATCTCAAGTATCGGTCTCTGTGATATCCCGGGATATGAGGGCAGCGAGGGATCTCTGCTTGCCATCGGTGACAGCGCTGTCTGCACAAATCCGAACGCGGAACAGCTTGCAAGCATCGCGATCTCCGCGTGCGATACGGTATCTTCTCTGCTTGACTGGGAACCGAGATGCGCTATGGTATGTTATTCCACATTGGGAAGCGGACAGGGAGAACTGATCGACAAGGTGACGGATGCTTTGAAGATCGCCAATGAACTTCGGCCGGATCTGGCGATCGACGGTGAATTCCAGTTGGATGCGGCAATTGTTCCTGCTGTGGCAGCTAAGAAAGTAAATCGTGAGAGTAAAGTTGCAGGAAAGGCAAATGTCCTGATCTGGCCGGATCTGAATGTTGGAAATACAAGTGTAAAACTGATCCAGCAGTTCGGAAAGGCCGATGCTTACGGACCGATGCTTCAGGGATTCAACAAAGTCGTTTGTGACTGCTCCAGAGGGGCGCCGGTTTCCGAGATCAAAGGAAATGTTGTTATTTCTGCCGTACGTGCTGCAGGAAGCAAGAAAAAATAGTGATCCTGCATTTTTGTGCAGAAACGTTTTCAGGAGGAAAGGCGAACGATGAAAAATTATAAAATTTTTGCAATTAACCCCGGTTCAACATCTACCAAAATTGCGCTGATTGAGGGAGAAAACGTTCTTTTTTCAAAGAATGTATCTCATGATGCGGACAAGCTGGCTGAATTTGACGGAATATCTGCGCAGATGCCGTACCGGAAAGAGACGATTTTAAATCTTCTCTCTGAAAATAATGTATCTCTGGAAGGCATTGATGCATGTGTTGGGCGCGGCGGCGGACTGCTGGC
>CAZJSI010000131.1:0-9237 GCA_964548675.1 uncultured Eubacterium sp.
CGCGGCAGTCGCCAAATGGACATGCAAGCATGTCCGCTTGGCTCGTTGCTCGCGGAAATAAATCAAGTTAAGGAGGAAAAAACGATGAGAGAAATGGAAGCTGATATTGTTGTTATTGCGGCAGGTATGTCAGGACTGACGGCCGCTACCCAGGCTCAGGAATTGCTGAACGCCACGGGGGGCGGTTCGGTAGTTGTGTTTGAAAAGGGAGGTACGACAGGCGGTGCGGCCAATATGGGTATGGCGCTTTTTGCCGTGGAATCCAAGCTTCAGAAAGAGGAGATGTATTACTGGACAAAGGATGAAGCCTTTAATTTCTTTATGGAGTACACACACTGGCGTTCCGACGCGAAGCTGGTACGCCGCTGGTTTAATATGTCCGCCGATACAATTGAATGGCTGCAGTCGTTCGGTACGGAATTTTTGGGTGTTTACAATTATTTTAAAAATTCCCACCGCACCCAGCATATGGTAAAAGATCCGAGCTCCAACAAGCCGACAGAGCGCTCTGCCACACATATGATCAAGAAGATGACAGACTATGCAAAGGAACTTGGGGTTGATTTTCAGTTCAACACTCCTGCGACAGAGATTCTGGTCGGTTCCCAGGGACAGGTGCGCGGCGTGAAAGCTGTCACCGCCGACGGTGAGGAAGTGGAATGCCTGTGTAATGCGGTTATCGTATGCTCCGGCGGTATCGGAAACAACGTAAAAATGATCAAAGAACATCTCGGTTTCCGCTGGGGTGTGGATATGTTCACATTCCGTATACCGGGACTTGACGGCGACGGCATGAACATGGTATGGAAGATCGGCGGAAAAGTGGCTCCGGTCTGCATGGAGACTACCTACAATACGCCGGGGGTTACGGATATATTTAAGACGATCTCCGAGACGATGCGCCAGCCGAACCTGATGGTAAACCTGGACGGAAAACGTTTTATCAATGAATTTATCATGGATAATACTACCTATACCGGAAATTCCCTGCTTCAACAGAAAAAACGCTGCGGATTTACGATTGTAGGCTCCGATATTATCGATTATTACCGCGAAAATGGCCTTGATTACATCACATATCATCACGGGATCCGCAACATGGATAAATGGGATTATGAGGTAGAGCATTACACGAAAGGCCTCGGCGTTGAGGCGGTAGGACTGTCCAGCCTGCATGAAAACCTGGAGGATGTGGAAGAAGCTCAGACAAACTTCTGGGTCTGCGACAGCATCGAGGAGGTAGCGGAGGTTACGGGAATTAATCTGGAAAACCTGAAAAAGACGATTGAGGAATATAATGCAATGGCCGGTGGTTATGACCATCAGTTTACAAAACCGGCGCGTTACCTGAAAGCGATCACAGGCGATAAATATTATGTGGCACGCCACTTCCCGTCCGGATACGGATCACTGGGCGGTATCCAGGTCAATGAAAATATGGAAGTTCTGAACGATGATCTGGAAAAAATTCCGGGATTATACGCTTGCGGTATGGATTCCGCAACGGTGTTTGCAGGAAATTACTGCTTCTACAATCCGGGATCTACAATGTCTTATGCGATCAACTCAGGACGTATCGCGGCTATGGAAGCGATCAATTACATGGATTCCGATGATTTTATCGACCCGGAAGAATAAGGGTTCATAATTGTGACAGGAGACCGCCCGCGTTTTTTGACGCAGGCGGCCTTTTGTATCACAGCAGGAAATTGCTTTGCGATATTCCTGCTATGATACAAAATTTCTGCAGTAAAACCGGACGGAATATGCCGGAGTGAAAATTCTTTTGACATAAAATATGTTTGCTGTTATACTGATGCCAAAGCATTAATTCTTTTTATATAACAAAGCGGGATAAAAGTGTTTTGTTATTATCTGATTTATCTAATGGTCTATTTTTCTTAGGGATTCATGCTTTTATTTTCCACAACAAAGCAGGAAGTCTTTTGACAAAATTGATTCAGGAAAGATTCTCCTGCAAATAAAACGAAACATAAGGTAAAAAGAATGGAAAATACAGCTTTAAGATCAGGAGGGTATGATATGCCGAGTTTGGAAGGGTACAGAAAGATTGAGAGGATCAATGGCGTCACTTATGATATGCCGCCATCCGCCGCGGCCGGACATGGGATTGTGAACGGCAATATTTTCAGCATTATAAAAAGTGCGTTGAAGGACAGTGTGTGTAATGTGTTTATGGAAAATCTGGATCTGCGCATTTCGGAAGATGAGTGGCTGGTTCCGGACATTATGATCGTCTGTGATATGCACGATGTAGAAAAAGGGGTATACAAGGGAATCCCCAGGTTTGTTGTTGAGACGCTGAGCCCATCTACGGCCAGAAGAGACAGGATGGAAAAGATGGAGAAATATGAATCTGTCGGCGTGCCTGAATTCTGGCTGGTGAACTATAGGGGAAGATCACTGGAGATTTATTATCTGGAAGACGGAAAATACAACCTGGAGGCGTTATACATGCTTGAGGATGATCCGCAGGATGAGGATTACAATGCAGATACTGTGATCAGCCTGAGAACTATGCCCCATATCAGTATGACGCTGGGAGATATCTTTGAGGACTCTGATTGGGGTTCAAATAAATAAAATAATGATATCAGCTTAAGCTGATCCGGATTCTGCGCCAGGAGTCACGAATGAGTTTTGTATAGAACAAAACTGGCATGGTTAAAAACAAAAAAAGTGGATATGTAAATAATGCCAATTATGGGATAGTATAGGGCAAAGAGATGACGCGTCGTTCTATTGAAAAATGAAAGAGTTATAGAAAGTGAGAATGACAATTATGAGCAAACAAAATACTGCTGTTGCATCAAAGCAGCAATCTACTACAGATACTATCAGGTTTTTGGTAATTACAGCCATTTTTATTGCACTGACATATGTATTTACCGCATTTGTCAATGTACGTCTTCCGATTACGGCAAATGGCGGTCTGATTCACCTCGGCAATATTCCGCTGTTTATCGGGGCGATCCTTTTCGGCAAAAAGACCGGTTTTCTGGCAGGAGGCATTGGCATGGGATTATTTGACCTGCTTTCCGGCTGGATCGTTTGGGCGCCGTTCACCTTTATTGTTGTCGGCTTGATGGGATTTGTGATGGGTCTGATCACAGAAAAACACCGCGGATTCCGTTGGTATCTGCTGGCAGTTATCTGTGCATGTGCGATCAAGATCGTTGGATATTATATTGCAGAAGTTATTATTTATCATAGTTGGGTAGCTCCGGTTACATCAATTCCGGGAAATCTGGTGCAGGTCGGAGTAGCATCCGTGATCGTGCTTGCTATTGTCGGACGTTTGGATGTGGCTGCCCGAAAAGTGGGGTTGATTCATTAATGATTAAGATTATGACGCCCGGACCGACACAGGTAAGGGAAAATGTGAGGCTTGCCCGGAGCCTTGAATGTACAAATCCGGACCTGGATGAAGAGTTTGTAGAGTTTTATCGCGAAACATGCCGGCTCATCAGCCGTCTGCTGTATACGAAGAATGAAACGCTGATCTTAAGCGGGGAGGGTATTCTCGGGTTAGAAGCCGCATGTGCCTCCCTGACAGAGCCGCAGGATAAGGTTCTGGTATTGGATAACGGCATATATGGAGCCGGGTTTGCAGATTTTGTCACAATGTATGGTGGAGAGCCGACGCTTTATTCCGTCAGTGATCTGGAGACAATCGATGTGGATGCTTTGGCTGAATATCTGAAAGAGCACCATGATTTTAAATATGCGACTGTAGTACATGGCGATACTCCCAGCGGAATGTTAAACCATGTGGAAAAGATCTGTCCGCTGTTGAAACAGTACGGAATATTGACCGTAGTGGATTCCGTTTCGGCCATGTTTGGCGAGGAACTTCGGGTAGATGAAGCCCGGATCGATATTTTGTGCGGCGGTTCCCAAAAGGCGGTATCCGCACCGCCGGGACTGACTTTTGTCGTAGTCAGTGAAGACGCGAAGGCGGCGATGAAGGCGAGAAAAACGCCGATTGCATCTTTTTATGCAAATCTGGCAGTGTTCGAGGGATATTATGAGAGCAAATGGTTCCCATATACAATGCCGATCAGCGATATTTATGGCCTGCGGGCTGCTATGGAGAATATTGAGGCAGATACACAGATGTTGGAGCGTCATGCAAAGATCGCATCGGCTTCCAGAGCAGCAGTTGAGGCAGCGGGGCTGAAGCTTCATCTGAAGAGCGGGTATTCCAACACGGTGACTGTATTCGATGTGCCGGAGGGCGTGACGGATAAAGATATTCTCTATACGATGAGGCATGAACATAACATTATGCTGGCAGGTTCTTTCGGGAATCTGGCGGGAAAGGTGATCCGTATCGGGCATATGGGAGAAAACGCCACGGTATCCAATGTGGCGGAAGTGTTTGAAGGACTGGATCAGACTTTCGCAAAGCTTTCCGTGCCGTTAAAATGCAGCATGAAAGAAATATTTTTACAGGAATTAGATAAATGACAGGTTTTTGGAGCGGCTGATATATTGCAGCCGCTCTTTTTATGAGTGTTGTTATATGAAAATATAATTTACGAAAAGTGGTAAGACCGGTATAATAGATATAGGAAACATAATCCCACACATGTATAGTGTGGTCGGGAAGAATGAAAGGAGATAATATATGTCAAATATAAGCTATATCGCAAACGGGGGACAGACATTTATGCCATTTAAGGAAAATATCAATGTCCCAACCCTGCCGTTTACGCCGTTGGATCGCCCGAATCCACCAATTCACGAACTGGAGATGAAAAAAGAATTTCTGGAGAGAGGGTACATACTGACAATGCAGTGCCAGCATTTCCTGCCGGGCGTGGAGCCGGAGATGATGGACTGGTGGTGGGCAAACATGGAGAAGGGATATTATCTCTGGGCTCCGGGCTCCCACAAACGTTTTAACTGGGTGAGGACGCCATGGGAGTACGGGTTTGAAAATTCTGCACATTGCATTTCAGAGTCTATGGCGCCGGGTGATCCGGTGTTTGGAGGAAATGGGATTCAGATCAACCGTATGGGGCTTGATATGTTCCCGTTTAAGACACATCTTGAGCATGTGCTGATCGAAGGCGTATTTAACCGCCTCGGTGAATTTGTTGATTCTACGGTACATATGTGGGAGAAAACGGAGGGAGGTATCAATCACATTACTGCCGATTTTGTAAATTCAAAAATCACGGAGCCGCCGGAGTTTGTCCTGGAAGATCCGGATCAAAAGCCAAAAGATCCGGAGGCAAGCCGCATCCATGCGGAGTATGAAGCATCCCGGTGGCCGGTGTTTCTTCCAAAATTGTATGAATTATGGAAAGGACATCCGGATCCCTCACAGAATGTGCAGTGCGATCTCCGGGTGAAAGATAATCCGGACGGAACAATCAGCTATATAGCGGAAAACGGGCCGCTGAAATTATAAGGGCGGGCAGATAATAGGGAATGACATAAAAGTGCGGCTTCAGCCGGCACAGTCCAGAGGGGAGCGCATTGTGAAATCGGATGGGAGACAGATATGAATTTTTCATTGGCATCGGTTACGATTCAACAAATTATTGTGTTTCTATGTGTAGTGGAATATGAGGGATTTGCGAAAGCAGGCAATTATCTGCATATGACTCAGTCGGCAGTCAGTAAAAGTGTGGCAAAGTTGGAAAAAGAGCTTGGAATTGTCTTGTTTGAAAGGACGACGCGGGAATTCCATCTGACAGATGCAGGAAAAGTGCTTTATGAGGATTGGAAAAGACAGGTAAAGGGAATGCATGACAGCTATGTAAAAGCGGCGTCGCTCCAAAAAAAGGCACATTCTGTCCTGCGTGTCGGTTTATTGAATACGGCGCGTCCGGAACGTTATTTTTGGAATATTGAGGAAAATTTTAAGAAAAAATATCCCGAAATTGAGTTGGAACTGGCAAGTGAGTATATGATTGACCTGGAAGATAAACTGGCAGAAGGACAATATGATGCAGTTATGGTGCCGGATTTTGAGCGGTTTTCACTGGAAAGAAGAGGGATGAAGTGGACATGGGCTGCCCGCTCCAATGCCTGCGTACTGATATCTGACAGTCACCCGTTGGCGAAAAAATCTTCTCTGCAGACACGTGACATTTTATATGAGGATTTTGTGACGTTGGAGCACGGAACAAAGGGATCGCATGGACGTGATCTGGAAGAGCGCTTTGCCCCCTATCATGTGAAGCCAAAGGTTGTGCCATATTATAAGAATGCTTATGAGATTAAGTATTTGTTTCGGAGCGGCAGCGCCGCGATCATAATGACGGACGCATATTTTGATTTTCCTGATACGCCGGGTATTGTATCTATTCCTGTTACAGATCAGGAAAATGGGATTATCTGTGCCTGGAATCCGGGTAATCAAAAAAGTCCTCTGCGGAAGTTTATCTGTCTGCTCTAGCTGGCGGGAAGTGGCATATCAGATATAAGATTGAACTCCCATTTAATTTATTCCTATTAGAAATAAATGACAAAAAATGATTCATTCTCAGCCATCTTGCAGGATTTTTTGCGGAATTTTATAATAGAAATATCAAAAAGATAAGCAAAATGGAGGAGAAGCATATGGCAAAAGTACCTGTATCAAATCAGGATCGTGAAAAAAGTTATTTTAAGTATTATGCGCAGCAGATGTATTATGGGGAGCAGGAAAAATATGATATGATCTCCAAAGAGCCACTGGATAATTCTCTGGCGCTTCATATCGATGACCGCAATGATCTGTTTAAATCGGGAGATCTGCCGGGTGAATTCGGTTGGTGGCTGATGGATGACGGGACAGCGCTGATCGCGAATCAGACGTTTTTTCCGGGATTGACAGGAGAGATGTTTGACTGGTGGTTTGCATGGCACCCGATTGACCGTCTGCGCTATGCATGCTGGGATAATGAGGATCATTATGACGTATACCTGGATGACCCTGCAAAAGCGCTTGATATGACAAAATCCATGCGTGAGCGTCATTGGGGCAGCGTTCACAATATTTGGGAGGATATCGGTACGGGAAAAGCAGGACTGCACCGGATTCATTTTGAAAAACCTTCCGTGTTGGGATATGATGAGAGTAAAGTAGATACAGAAGCCTGCAATGCTTTGGTGTGTGCGAATGTACAGATCATAGGGGAGGATGAGCAGCCGGATATCCCGGTTGTGATGACCCACTTCTTAAGACCGGCAGAGGGCGGTTCCGTTCTCCGCTCCCGATTCTGGTTTGGATGGCAGATCATTGACGGAAAAGCAGTGAAATGCATTCCGGATGGAGTAAAGATTCCGGCTCAGGGTCCGATTTGTCTGCTGAATCATAATGTAAAAGAATTTTCTAATCTGTCCAGAATTTTACCGACACTCTATGAGGAAGAAAAGGATAACTGGGCAAAATAAATATATAAGATGTGAGATGGAATCTTGAACATAAAAAGCTCTTCCGGGGAATTGGTAGAGATCCCGAAAGAGCTTTTTGTGTCATCTGTATTTATTTCTTATATCCCGGATCAGTGTGAAAACGATCAGAAAGGCAGCGCATACTATAATAATCACCCCCAGATTTGCGTCGTTATGATCCGTCCAGTTATAAAAATCAACCTTTGGAAAAGTAAGAGGTTCCCGATTCCGCATACATTCAAATAAGCGCTGTGAAAAGAATATGCAGAGCCCGCATATTTCTGCGGTGATAAAACTCTTCATCAGCCGGCTGAGTCTGGTATAACGGAAGATGGCAAAAATCACCCATGCCCAGACAGCCATAATGGTAGTGGCAATAAGGTCCGGTCCAATCATTCCGGCGGCCTGGTCCGGCACATACTGAAGATAGCCGAATATTACCAGAAGATACACTAATATCGTATCCACAGCCATACAGATGGCTCCCTTGTGGCGGAGCGCCGGATCATCTATTTTGATGCTGTTCAGAATGATCGGCAGAAATACCGACAGTAATCCCAAGCTGACTCCGAGGATGGACATAATCAGCCAGGTTCCGCCGTACAAAATGCGGCAGGTACACAGCAGGAGGATCAATGAGCAGTAAAATCCGATAAAGCTCTTTACGCCCCGCCGGTTTTTTGTCAGAACAGGCACATTCAGCAATGAAAATGTCATGGCCAATGCCCACAAAAGGACAAAAAACCAGGTCAGGTGGCGCTCGATCACCAGATTGCAGATAAAGCTTGGGATCAGCGCGGCAGCGTAACACAGATAAGTAATCCATGAGTAGGCTTTTATGATCCTCAAGTATCCGCGGGATTGTTCCTCGATTTCTCTCTGATGCATGTCGTCGCTGGCAGTCAGAAGCTCATGTTCTGATATGTGAAGGGTTTCACACAGGCTGGTCACAAGTGTGATGTCGGGATAGGACAACCCCGTTTCCCTAAGTTAAAGATATTGTTGGGTAAAAAAAGATGCGTCAGTCGATTTTGCCTATAAAGCGATAGAAAATCTCTACTTCCTGCTCTCGGCTGCCGTCCTCGCCCTTGACCGCTTCATGGACAAGGATTTTTTCAATCAGGGTGTTCAGAAGCTCGGCGGTCAGCTCCGTGGGGTTTGCGTACTGTTTTACCAGCCCTACCCACTTTTCAGCGTCCACGGCGGTCTGTGCGGCGGCTTCCATTGCTTCATGGAGCTGCCGGATTTTTTCGTCCAGCTCCTTTTGCTCGCCCTGATACTTCTCGGACAGCATATTGAAGTTGTATTCCGTAATGCGCCCGGCAGACCAGTCCTCGTACATCTTGGCGAACAGCCCGTCAACCTCCGCTTTGCGCTTCTCGGCTTTTTTTAGCTCGGATGCCTGTTTCTTCTTGGCGGTGCTGCGCTCCTTGTCGCTGGCATTGAGCAGCCGTTTCAGAAGTTTGTCCTCGTCCTGCTGTGCCTGCTGCGACCAATATTGCAGTCGGGAAAGCACATAAGCGTAAAGTACATCGTAGCGGATGTAGTGCATGGAACACTGGCGCAAACCCTGTCCGTTCTTGCTGCAATGATAGTAGCCATACGGGTTTTTGTTCTGCTTGTTCTCGCCGTAAGCCAGCGACCAGCCGCAGTCTGCACACTTTACCAGCCCTGAAAAAATCTGCGTCGTGCCGTTTTTCTGCCGTCTGCGCCTGTTGGCGATCTGCTCCTGCACTTGTCGGAACACATCTTCGGAAATAATAGCTTCGTGGGTGTTCTCCACACGATACCATTCTTCCTGCGGCTTACGCACTTTTTTCTTGT
>CAZJSI010000132.1:0-6875 GCA_964548675.1 uncultured Eubacterium sp.
GTACAGACACTTGCTACTATATCTAGTATATGTTTTTCTTAATGCGACAGCCCCGCCTTTTATTTTTTACTCTCCGATTACATAAAACACATTGCCGGCCTCGTCAAACTGTTCCGTTGCAGTCCGAATCAGCCTTGAGGAAGCCTTTTTCGTCGTTGTATCATAAATCCAGACATAATTCGAATCATATCCCGTCAAAAGAACTACGTCTCCATCCGCCCTCCGGGCATATACCGGCATACCAATCCCCGCAAAATAGAGAGTCTGCTCTACACTGCATCCGGTCAGATCATATACATGGCGGTCTGTCACCGTTTCCTGCAGAATCTCAAAAGGCGTTTTCCCGGAATCAAGCAGGGCGTCCACATCTGCCCCCGTTCCCGCCGCGGCAAGCATTGCCGAAAGCGCCCGCGCAGAGGATGAGCTGCCTTCTGGCCGGCTGACAGTCAACGGCTGCTGCGTCAGCTTCTTCCCTCTCTTCCAGATGTATGTCTGATTTTCCCCGATCACCACGCCCCTGTTCTCATCGGCATTTTTGATCGCCTCCGCCACGTCATTCGTTGCCAGCAGCACTTTCCCTTTGGCATATACATAATATGCATTTACAGTTCTTATTCCCTCTAATTCCAACGTTGTAGATTCCTCAGCCAGTATCTGTTTCGGAACCAGCAATTTCGGATTGGCAGCGGGGACATCGGAAGAAAGCTGCAAAATGACCTCTCTCTGTTTTCTGTCTGATGTCTGTTCAGACACATAGACCAGATCTTCCTCCTGCATATCCCTGTTCATAATCGTATCCTGGGAAGTCTCGGCATAGGTATCACCGTTTTTTACCACCCGCTCCAGATAGATACTCCCGTCACGGATCACAATTCCGGTCACATAACTCCCCGGATTTTCGTAAGTTTTCAAAATGCTGTGACTACTGTCCACGGAATCCATGATCATCACCCTGGAAAAAGCATATTCCGGATTTCCGGAACCCGTGTTGAGGAGATCGGACTCATATGCCTCCCCGTAAATACAATCCGTATCGATAAATCCAAGCGGTTGAATCAGGCAGTCACTATCCGCATTCACATCAAAAGACGTCCCCGTCTCCAAATCTGTCAAACGCATCACTTTCGCACCGGCTTCCGCTCCTTCTGTCCATGCCAGATATCTCCCGTTATCCGAACTCACATAATTTCCATCCACAAGATTGGATATAAATACCTGTTCCTCCATCGTATCCAAATTTACCTGATGCACCTGATCTCCTATCGAAAGATAAAACATTCCTCCTTCCGAGATGTACATTAACTGTCCGATTTCCTCTTTCATCATCTGATAAGATATGTTTATCGGCAGAAAAAGCTGCTCCTCCACCGTATTCGTAACACAGTCATAACGGCAGACACTGATCCCTACCTGCCCTTCATGATCGCCGCGGTTCATATAACCATACACAATAAAGTTGACGCTTCCGCTCTCATCGGCCCGGATAATGCGGATGTCATGCTCTTCATAGTTTTCCCGTATATCCATTCCCTCCAGGCTGCGAAAACTGAATACCTGGGTCAGTTCATTTTCATCTTTATTATAACTCCATAATTCCCCCTGCTGAACAAAACAGATAATGTTTCCGGCCTCATTCGCTTTAAAATCCACGTCCGCAGAACGTATCCCGAGATCAATGCTGTCTCCGTCGATATGGTCGCCCTCGCCGCGGAAAATTTCTTCCATCGTGCGCTCAAAACTCAGCAGGTACATTTTTTCCGTTCCCTGACGAACACGGTAATATTCCTCCACGTTATAATATTCCAACTCGCCGTTTTCCCCTACAGAAGATAAAATGTAATTTAACAGGATCACATTATAGACATCATTCAGCTCCTTAATGGACGCCACCGGTTCCGTTACCTCTTCCCCCTCCAGGTCGGCCCAGCATGCCTGTGCCAGGCTGCTGTTAATCGTTACTTTTTGAAGTGTCGTGTTGTCCCCTTCGGAAGAAGGTTCCATATAGGAAGAAAGCTCCGACTGGCGTTCTTTATCCATTGTAATCTCATGAAATTCCTCTACGAAATCAAGGCATTCCTGTATATAACTGCTGCTCTCTTTTATGATCCTCGTATAATAATAATAGGGATCAGCCGCCGACTTCACCTTTAATATGAGCAAATATTCCTGCCCCTCAGTCAGCAGATCCTGTATCTCAAGCTGCGCCGTCATCATACCCTCCCCGGACTTCAGCTCCGACGCTTCAGACTCCTGTACAAGCCGGGTCGTGTCAAGGCTCCGCACTTCAAAGGAGACTTCTTTTATCTGCCCTCCATAAAAATCAATCCGAATCGGCAGTATTCCGTCCTCTGCAATAGGAGTGATGGTATCTCTCATGGAAACGGCGTCCATCTCATCTACATAACCGTGCAGCTCATTAATCAGTTTTCCGTCCTGCTGCAGATAAACCACAGGCATAAACGCCTCCGCCATGTCTGTAGTCATATCCTTCGTTTCATGGTTTGTCAATTTGGAAAAACCAAATAAAGCCGCAACGAATATCACAAATAAAATTAAAAATTTTCGTAATCCTTTATTCATCTGAAGCATCCTTTCCATCTTCCGTCGGGGCTGCCAGTGCAGGACGTACATGAAGTTCGTCCATCGAGACTGCCGCCACAGGGCGTACATGAAGTTCGTCCATCGAGACTGCCGCCGCAGGCTGCGCATGAAGTTCGTCCATCAGGGCCGCCAGTGTAGGACGTACATGAAGCTCGTCCATCAGCCTTTTCAGTCCTCCGTCCGACTGTTTTTCCGTGCCTTTTATCCCGCGGATCAGTATATTTTTCGGTGTGTGTTCCATATCGATAAATTCCAGTACCTGCACCTGATATCCGGCTTCTTCCAACAAATTTGCCCGAATGGCATCGGTAAAAAGCGCCGCCATCCGTTCCTTTATCAGTCCATACTTCATAACCGGCTTTAACAATTCATTTTGAATCTGTCCATTTAACTCATGCTGGCAGCAGGGCACAGATAAGATCACCTTCGCCCCCCAGCGGACCGCTTTGTCAAGGGCGTAATCCGTCGCCGTATCACAGGCATGCAGAGTCACAACCATATCCACCCTGTCCACGCCGTCATAATCCGCAATGTCTCCGGTCAAAAATGTAAGCTTATCATAGCCATACTTTTCCGCCAGCTTCTGACAATTGTCGATCACACCCTCTTTCAGATCCAGGCCGATAATCCTCACATCATAGCCCTTAAGCTCATGCAGATAATAATACATGGCAAAAGTCAGATAAGATTTCCCGCATCCAAAATCTATCATAACAATTTCCCGGTTTTGGGGAAGCTCCGGAACAATATCTTCAATAAATTCCAGAAAACGGTTCAGCTGGCGAAACTTGTCATATCGTGCCTGCGCAATTTTTCCCTCTTTTGTCTGAACGCCCAGATCCACGAGAAACGGGACCTGTACGGACGGATCAAGAATATATTTCTTTTTCCGGTTATGGGACAGATCGGTCTCCGGAACCGGACAGCCCTTTTTCGACTTTTTCACCGTCATTTTTCCCTTTTTACTGATAAGCACATGCATCCGGCCATCCGGATGCAGTGCTTCCAGTTGTCTCATATTCTGCATCCACTCAGCCGTCCGTTTATAAACCTCTGCGGCTGAGAGATTATAATGGTGCACCTGCTTTTGGGTGTAGGCGCTCGCCTGAAAAAGCAGCTCTCCCTTTAACAATACCGGGCGGATCTCCACCTTGCGGATGCCGTCCTTTTCTCTCGGGTTGCTCAAAATTATTTTTGCCAGATCTTTATTTAAACAGTATTCCAGTAATTCTCTCCACTGATTCATGATTTTTATATATTCCTTTTTCTATCGGTAATAATATGGTTCGCTGTACAACTATTTTACAGCCTTTTTCAGTAACAATATGCTTCACTGTGCAACTATTTTATAGCCTTTTTGTCGAAAACACAACCTCTTTTACGCCGCCAAATCATGAATTTTTGCTTAAAAATTATGATCCGGAAAATTCATAATTTCCATACACTCTTACAGAAACGAAAACGAGCCTCCCATCCGGCCTCTAATACCATCTGCGGCATCGACGATAACGGCACCGCCTCCGGTACATTTCCTGCATCAGCATTACTTCGATCAATTGGAAAAGCGAATTATCCCGATCCATGCCCGCAAGCTCCTCTTCCTGCGCCTCCTGGAGCTCACGGTAAATGTTTCTGCAGATCAGCCGGAGCATAAACCGGTCCGGATACTCGTCAAACATCATACTGCCTTCATATTCCATCTTATCACATTCCCGCGACACAAGCGCCTGCACTCTTTTCGCGTCTCTTGGGTACATCTCCTGCAGACGGCGGCAGTCCTTTTCATATTCCGCTTCTTCAAGAAAAGCATTTTTCATAGGATAGGTCATATAAAAGGGAGCTTTGTTGTCCGGGGCAGCCGGTTTTCCGTAAATGTCATAGAATTCCTGTCCAAAATCCATAAGGGCCTCCAATGGGTCTTTTTCATAAGATATGCAAAAAATGTGATAACGGTTCAAAATCGGCCGCCACATTTTTGTTTGATTTCTTTACCGTTTGTGCTATATTAGTTGGAAGCCCTCCCGCTATTGTAAAAAAATGTAATCTTGTGTTCGATGATACTCTTTTTCGAATATATAATGACCATACGAGGAACCACAAATGAACCGATATAAACAACAGGATCTGACAACCGGAACTATTTTGAAAACTTTATTGCTTTTTGCCGTTCCTATGATACTCGGAAATCTGCTGCAGCAGATCTACAATATCACGGATACCATTATTGTAGGACGTTTTATCGGTGCTGATGCTCTGGCTGCTGTCGGCGCCGCCTACACGCTGATGACATTTCTCACCTCAGTGGTGACCGGGCTGTGCATGGGAAGCGGTTCCCTGTTCTCGACGCTGTACGGCGCCGGGCGGGAGGATGAAATGAAAAAAAGCATGTGGGTATCTTTCTGGCTGATCACTGTTGTGACCATTGTGATCTACATCATTGTGTTTACCTGGACAGACGGGCTTCTTAAGCTGCTTCAGATTCCGCCCGAGATCCTTTCCATGATGCGGGGCTATGTCAGAATTATTTTTTTGGGGATCGGCTTTACCTTTTTGTATAACTACTTTGCTTTTGTCATGCGGGCAGTCGGGAACTCGCTCATACCACTTATCTTTTTGCTGATCTCAACCATTACAAATATAGGACTTGACCTGTGGTTTGTGATCGGATTAAAAATGGGCGTAAACGGAGCCGCCGGGGCCACCGTCATCGCTCAGGGAATCGCAGGCATTGGCATCATACTCTTTTTCATTCTGAAAATGCCCGGCCTGCATCTGGGCAAAGAACACAGGATCATAGAAAAAAGCATGATCTCCACTGTCGGGAGATATGCTTTCCTTACCTGTATGCAGCAATCGGTGATGAATTTTGGAATATTGATGATCCAGGGGCTTGTAAACAGTTTCGGGACCGTGATCATGGCAGCTTTTGCCGCCGCAGTAAAGATCGATACTCTGGCATATATGCCCGCACAGGAATTTGCCAACGCCTTTTCCCTGTTTATCTCCCAGAATCACGGAGCGGGGAAACGGGAAAGGGTACATGACGGCATCAGACAGTCTTTCCGGATTTCTGTCTGTTTCTGCGTCTGCATATCCCTGTTGGTCTGGATCTTTGCCGGGCCTCTGATGATGATATTTGTGGATCCCGGCGAACAGGAGATCATTACTGCGGGCATACATTACCTGCATATTGAGGGCGCTTTTTACTGGGGAATCGGATGTCTGTTCCTGCTTTACGGACTATATCGCGCTATCGGGAAACCGGAAATGTCTCTTGTGCTGACTGTGATCTCCCTGGGAACCAGGGTTCTGCTGGCATACCTCCTTGCCCCAAATACGCCCCTCGGCGTATCCGCCATTTGGTGGGCGATCCCGATCGGATGGATTCTGGCGGATCTGACCGGATATCTTTATTACAGAGCAAAAAGATGACGCCCTTTCGCTGTTTTCCACCGAAAGAACGTCATCCTTTTTCATAAATCCTGTATCCCGCCGGTCTATTCATGCGGGGACCACTGCCGAAGCATTGACCCCGATCAATCCAGCAGCATCTGATAAAAATCAAGATATTTGGTGTCTCCGGCTTTTGTAGCCGCAATCGCGGTACGCGGATGCTGGTTTGTCAAACCTGTCAACAAGTATGGGATATTATATCCCCATACAACGCCGTCATTGATCAGTTTCAGCATATGTTTCTCGATAAAACCAAGAACCGGATCGACATCATATTTCGGATTTTTCAGAAAACCAAGCAGGCCTTCCAGAGAACAGTTTCCCGCACCACGGCCCATTCCCATAACTGTGGCATCCAGCATACTTGCCCCTACGGAAAGCGCCTCGATTGTATTTGCAAATCCGCACTGCTGATTATTATGCGCATGGATACCAACCAGTTTACCAACTTTTTCCATCTCCTCCAGATAGGAAACGATGAGTTCACGTATCTGGATCGGATACAGGGCGCCATAGCTGTCTACCACATAGACGCCTTTCACCGGTGACTTTGCCAGCATATCAAGAGCTATTTTGAGATCCTTTTCCTGACATTTGGAGACCGCCATTATATTACAGGTTGTCTCATATCCTTTGGCGGAAGCATCCTCTATCATCGCAATTGCCTCCGGGATCGTGTCGATATAGGTTGCAATACGAATCAGATCGACCGGACTGTTCGCCTTATCCTGAATACTGTTTTTGTAATCGCAGCGTCCCACATCGGCCATGACCGAAATCTTCATATCCGTATCGTTATCACCAACGATTTCACGGATATG
>CAZJSI010000132.1:6975-9151 GCA_964548675.1 uncultured Eubacterium sp.
TGTATAATCGTAATCATTATCATATATCATTTTACAGCAAAAAGCAACAAAATATTTTATCACTTTGACGCGATAAATCATTCTGTCCCGTTGAATGCATTTTCAAGATGTTTCAAAAAAATCCTGCGGATGCCCGGATATTCCCCAAGCCCTTTCAAATGACATTCCACTTCATATCCTTCCCTCTCAAAACAGCTTTTCCAGGATTCCCCGTCATCCCCCGACATATCATTTGCGGCATGGTCTCCTGCCACCAGCATCAACGGTGCAAGATGAATTTTTTTGTATTCTCCTTTTTTCACCATTTTCATGACATCGGGAAGCTCCGGATAACCTTCCACGGTTCCCACAAATACATTATCATAATCCCTGTTTTTAAATATATAATCGAGCGCCGCATAAACTGCATTGGCGTGATGGGGCGTTCCATGCCCCATAAATACAAGCGCTTCATCATCCGGCAGTTCCTCAAAGCCTCCCATCACCGCATCCACCGTATCCATACTGTCCTGTATACTTGTGAGAAGCGGACGTCCAAACACGATCTTATCAAACCTGTCTTTGTATTTCATGACGTCCGCGGTCATGCGGTCATTCTCTATTCCATTCATCACATGGGTCGGCTGAACGATCACTTCACGTATCCGTTTCTCTGCGATACGTTCCATCGCCTCATCCACATTATCAAAGTGGATTCCGTCTTGTACCTTTAATTTTTTCAGGATCATTTTGCTCGTCCATGCACGGAAAACCGGGATATCCGGATAAGCTTCACAGATCTCCCGCTCGATCCTGTCAATGGTCCTTTCCCTGGTTTCTGCATAGCTGGTGCCAAAGCTCACTACCAGTATCGCTCTTTTTTCATCATATTTATCTTTTATCGTTTTCATCTGTTTTTTCACCTTTCACTGGATTTCAGTATAATAGACAAATTCTGCCCTAACAAGGGCAAACAACAGAATATTTCGTAATTTCTTTTGATTTTCCAATATTTTTTCTAATACATTTGCCCTTTAGTATGATAGACTTTAAAAAATTACTGATATAGAGGAGGTATCTATGGAACAGATAAAAAAAGGAATTGCCTCAAAACAGCAGGAGCTGCACATTCACCAATATGGATTTACCGCCACTGATAAACTGATTTTTTCCCGGGGAGTCCGGGATCTATGCGAAATGAACAGCTGCGGACACTATGGAAAAACCTGGGCATGTCCGCCGGGCGTAGGCACCCTGGATGAATGTATCGCAAAGATCCGCTCGTTTCAGCATGTGTTCGTTTTTACAACAAAACATGACCTGGAGGATTCCTATGATTTTGAGGGTATGATGGCGGGTAAGGAAGCGCACGACCGTATTTGTGAAAAAATTACTGATTATTTTAAAACTCTGGTTCCGGGCAATATACTGGTCCTATCCGGAGAGAGCTGCTCCCGCTGCGCCAAATGTACTTACCCGGATGCCCCCTGCCGTTTTCCGGAGAAGCTGGCCCC
Organism: uncultured Eubacterium sp.; assembly: GCA_964548675.1. Lineage (GTDB taxonomy): Bacteria > Bacillota > Clostridia > Lachnospirales > Lachnospiraceae > Eubacterium_I. Next base: position 8,469 of record CAZJSI010000132.1, read on the forward strand.
TTCCGTGGAAAGTTATGGCGTTGAAGTAAACCGGCTCGCCAGCACGGTAAATGTCAATTACATCAATGGAGCCAACACGGTCACTTTTTTCGGCTGTATTATTTTTTAAAACCATTTTTTATATCTGTTATGCCATTTTTAAATCGCCTTTTCTAAAAATAGTACCAAAAAAATTAACTTTTTAGATTTTTTTTTATTAATTTCTCTGGATTTTGCCGGTTAAAGTGCTATAATGGTAATATGCTATGGGAATATTCAACATAATTTCCCACATATAAGCAACCATTATTACATAATTAATTAGGAGGGAAAGAAATGGCTAGAACAAAAGTTATTTCTGCAAAAGAAGCTGCTGCACTTGTAAAAGACGGCGATACCGTATTAGTCGGCGGTTTCATGACAAACGGAACAGCAAAATCTATCGTTAACGAAGTAACCGCAAAAGACCTGACCGTTGTATGTAACGACGCAGGTTTTGAAAACGAGGGAACAGGAAGATTACTTCACAATGGATGCATTAAAAGACTGATCGCTACACACGTAGGTCTGAACAAAGAAGTTGCAGCAAAATTTAATGCCGGTGAACTTGACCTCAAACTTCAGCCACAGGGAACCCTCGCTGAGCAGGTTCGTGCAGGCGGCGCCGGTCTTGCAGGATTCCTTACACCGACAGGTATCGGTAC
>CAZJSI010000133.1:0-6752 GCA_964548675.1 uncultured Eubacterium sp.
AATGAATTAAAACAATTTGTGAAAGGAGATTTATCATGATACATCCATCTTATACTGAGTTAATGAAAGTTGTAAATAACAAATCCGAAATAGGGGAGGAGCCGGTAGTAAACAGCCGTTATTCTATCGTAATCGCATCCGCAAAACGTGCCCGTCAGATTATTGCAGGGGCAGAGCCATATGTGGATGACCCGGTTGGAAGAAAGCCTCTCTCCATGGCCGTGGAAGAATTATATAAAGGTGAAGTGAAGATCCTTGGTGAGGATGATGATATCCAGGAAAATGGAAGCCTGTAAACAGATGATTATGCTGCCTTTTTAAGGCAGCATGTTACATTTAAAACTAACTGGAGGAAACAATGAAAGTTTTGTTTATTTCCCTCGGCTGTGACAAGAACCTGGTTGACTCTGAATTTATGCTCGGTAAACTTACCCGGCATAATTATATGATCACAGACGATGAGACGGAAGCGGATGTCATTGTAATAAATACCTGTTGTTTTATCCATGATGCCAAGGAGGAGAGCATACAGTCCATTCTGGAGATGGCAGCATACCGGACAGAAGGTAAATGCAAAGCCCTGATCGTCTGCGGATGCCTGGCAGAGCGTTATCGGGATGAGATACTGAAAGAAATTCCGGAGGTAGATGCAGTACTTGGAACCAATTCTACGGAGCAGATCTGTGAGGCGGTTGCCCGGGTGCTGGAAGGCCAGAAATATGAATCCTATCAGCCTTTGACTGATATCGAATCTCACGAGGCAAAACGGAGCGTGTCAACCGGAGGGCATTATGCCCACTTAAAGATCGCGGAAGGATGCAGCAAACACTGCACTTATTGCATTATTCCGTCCATCCGCGGTGAATTCCGCAGCGTTCCGATGGAAGAACTGATCCGGCAGGCAAAGGAGCTGGCAGAATCCGGGGTAAAGGAGCTGATCCTGGTTGCTCAGGAGACAACCCTTTACGGTGTGGACTTATATGGAAAGAAATCACTGCACCTGCTGCTTGATGAATTAAATAAAATCCCCGGCCTTTACTGGATACGGCTTATGTATTGTTATCCGGAGGAAATTTATGATGACCTGATCGCATCCATTCGGGATAACGAAAAAGTCTGTCACTATATTGATATGCCGATCCAACATATCAATTCGGATATTTTGAGGCGTATGGGAAGACGGACAAACAAAGAGATGCTGGTGGAAAAGATCGCTGATCTGCGCAGAGAGATTCCTGATATTGCGATCCGCACCACCCTGATCTGCGGTTTCCCGGGAGAAACGCAGGGGCAGCATGAGGAATTGATGGAATTTCTCAACGAGACGGAATTCGACCGGCTCGGCGCGTTCACTTATTCTCCGGAGGAGGGAACTCCTGCAGCAACCTTTGCGGATCAGATTGCCGAGGAGATAAAAGAAGAATGGCAGGCAGATGTGATGGAACTTCAGGAAGAGATTATTCTTGACAAAAATGAGACAATGATTGGCCGGGAGATCATGGTAATGATCGAGGGCAGAGTTTCAGACGAAAATGCCTATATCGGCAGAAGCTATCGGGATGCACCGGACATAGACGGCTATGTGTTTGTCAATACGGATGCGGAACTGATGAGCGGTGATTTTGCACGGGTAAAGATTACCGGGGCATATGAATACGATTTGATAGGAGAATTACTATGAATTTACCAAATAAATTAACGATGTTTCGAGTCATTTTGATTCCGTTCTTTGTGTTTTTCCTGTTGACAGATGTGCTTGGGACAGCAGGAGACGTTCTGGCATTGGTCATCTTTATAGTGGCGAGTCTGACTGATATGTTGGATGGAAAAATCGCCCGGAAGTATAATCTGGTGACTAATTTCGGAAAATTTATGGATCCGCTTGCAGATAAGCTGTTAGTTTGCTCTGCTATGATCTGCCTGATTGAAATGGAGCAGCTTGCAGCATGGATTGTTATTGTTATCATTGCCAGGGAGTTTATCATCAGCGGTTTCCGTCTGATCGCAGCGGAGCATCAGATCGTTATAGCGGCCAGTATGTGGGGAAAATTCAAAACCACATTTCAGATGGTGATGATCATTTTATTGATTTTAGACGTAAATTGTAGTATTATGATTTCTTCAGTGGATCTGATCCATTTGCTGGGCGTGATCGTGACGTATATTGCTTTAATATTGACCGTTGTTTCATTGATTGACTATCTGAATAAGAATAAAGCCGTATTGAAAGAGCAGAATTAAGATGAAAAAAACAATTGAAGAAAAAATAGTGGAGAAATGCGTTGCACAGCATGCGACCGTATCAACGGCGGAATCCTGCACAGGTGGATTGGTGGCTGCGACTCTGATCAATGTGGCAGGTGTATCTGACATTTTCAGAGAGGGTTATATTACCTATGCCAACGGGGCAAAAGAGCGGATTTTGGGCGTTTCGGAAGATACCCTCCGCAGGCATGGCGCGGTCAGCGTGGATACTGCCTATGAAATGGCGCTCGGGTGTGCAAAGACAGCAAACAGTGATTATTCTATTGTAACGACAGGCATTGCCGGACCAGGCGGAGGAACACCGGAAAAACCGGTTGGACTCGTCTATATTGGCTGTTATGCAAAAGGCAGAGTTTATACAAAAGAGTGTCATTTTGAAGGGACGCGGATGGAAATCCGTAAAGCAGCCGCACGATGTGCACTGGAATTTTTAGATGAAAATATATATGGAGGCTCGTGATGAGAATTATAGCCGGAACAGCCCGAAGTATGCCGCTTAAGACAATTGAGGGCAAAGACACACGTCCGACCACGGACCGGATCAAGGAGACTTTATTTAATATACTGCAGACGGACGTCCCGGGCGCTGTATTTCTGGATTTATTTGCGGGAAGCGGCGGCATTGGGCTGGAAGCAGTCAGCCGGGGGGCAAAAAAGGCTGTGTTTGTTGAAAACAGCAGGAAAGCTGCAGCGTGTATTCAGGATAATATCAATTTTACAAAATTTAATTCCCAATGTGATCTGAAATGTATGGATGTCATTGCGGCATTGCGTACATTAGAAAGAAAATATGTGTTTGATATTATATTTATGGATCCGCCTTATGGAAAGGGACTGGAAAAGGATGTCCTTGCTTATTTAAAGGATTCTTCCATTTTAACCGGGGATACGGTGATCATCGTGGAGGAATCCCTGGATACAGATGAAAACGAGCTCGAAGGCGATGGGTTTGAAATTTATCGTGTGAAAAAATACAAAACCAATCAGCATGTTTTCCTGAAAAGAGAAAGATAAAAGGGGGAAATGACATTACTGTCAGAGAAAGAAAATGAAAAGAGCAATTTATCCCGGAAGTTTTGACCCTTTGACTAACGGTCACCTGGATATTATAGAAAGATCAGCGAAAATGGTAGATGAACTGAACGTGGCTGTTTTGAAGAATAATGCAAAAAATCCGTTGTTTTCTTCTGATGAACGTGTTAGTATGATAAAGGAACAGACCCGTCATCTGCCAAATGTGGTTGTCAGCTCGTTTGATGGGCTGCTGGCAGATTATGCGCGGCAGATTCAGGCAACGATTGTAGTGCGTGGTTTAAGGGCAGTAACCGATTTTGAGTATGAACTTCAGATTGCCCAGACAAACCATGTGATTAACCCGCAGATTGATACGATATTTCTGACGACAAGTTTGGAATATGCGTACTTAAGTTCCACGATTGTCAAGGAAGTTGCTTCTTATGGCGGGGATATTTCCAAGTTCGTTCCGCCGGAAATTGTAACAAAGATTTATAACAAATATAATATAACCAGATAAGATAAAGGAGAATGATTCATATGAGCAGCCGCTTAGAGCAGATTATTGCAGAAATTGAAGAGTATATTGACAGTTGTAAATTTCAGCCATTGTCAAATTCTAAAATCATTGTAAATAAAGAAGAAATTGAGGAATTATTGACAGAGCTTCGCATGAAAACTCCGGATGAGATCAAACGTTACCAGAAGATCATCAGCAACAAGGATGCAATTCTGGCTGACGCCCAGGCAAAAGCAGAGGAAATTCTTGCCCAGGCGCAGATTCAGACAAATGAACTTGTCAGCGAGCATCAGATCATGCAGCAGGCATACGCACAGGCAAATGAAGTTGTCATGATCGCGACAAATCAGGCACAGGAGATTTTGGACAAGGCTACTGAGGATGCGGATAATATCCGTACAGCAGCGATCGAATACACAGATAACCTGTTGGGAAATCTGGAGAACATTATGATTCATGCCATCGATACTTCCAAGGCAAAGTATGATGGACTGTTATCCTCTCTTCAGAACTGTTATGATATCGTAAAAGCGAACCGAAATGAGCTGACTCCTTCTGAGGAGCCTTCGGAAGAGCAGGAGACTGAAGAAAGCCAGCCGGAGACAAACGAATACGATATCATCGGTGCAAATAAACCGGAACAATTATAAGTCGTATTGACAAAGGCTTCACAGGGCACATGTTCCTATGAGGTAAAAAAGCGACATAAACCCGATCCCGAGCAGACTGCATTGCAATTTGAAACGGGCGTAGATTGTTATGCGTATTCCAGAGGACTTCATCATGGAGGCTGTCTGAAAAAGTCCGCTCAATCCGCCGAAGTTTACGATTCCGATGTCAAGCAGATACTTTTGCAGCGGGGCAATGTCAAGGGAAGATACTGCATGGATGCCATTCGTGATTTCCATAAATCCGATGCAGATGCATTTGAAAACCGGATTTTCTATGGGAATCATCTGGACGATATCAGCCAGCATGGCAAACAGCATAATATAACCGGCAAGTTTTATCATAGTTGTAAAACCGTCCATAATGCCGTCATCTATGATTTTAAAGTTTATTTGAGATCGTGATGCCGGCATTTTTTGTTGGGGTATGTATTCCTGTATGCGCAGATTTTTTTTCAACATCAGACGTCCAAGAATTAACGCCGGTGCATAACATGCTGTCAGGACAGCCCAGGCAGGGATCGTGTGATCTGTGAACGATCCGATCATATAATTACACAGAAAAGCGGGACCGAAATTATTGCAGATACAGCTGACCGTTTCGGCTTCCCGTCGGGTAATCTTCCCGGTCTGGCACAGATCCGCACAGATTTTGCTTCCCAGAGGAAATCCGAACAGAAATCCGGCGATCATCGGATATACCAGCGGAGCCCGCACAGGAAACAGGCGCCGGAAAACAGGATGTATTTTTAAAAAACAGATATCATATAAGCCGGAATGGATGATGATACTGGAAAAAATGCTTAAAGGAAGCAGTGTCGGCAGGACAGATCGATACCAGAGAGTCAGTCCGTCCGCTGCGGCTCGGGCCATTCCGGCGGGGTATAAGAGGCAGTATAAAACACACAGGGCAAGCAGGATTGCAAATATTTTTTTCTTCATACTGTATTATATTTTTCATAAATTAAATTAATACAGGATGGGAGAAAAAAGATTGAAAAAGAAAGCGATACGAAAAATTCTTTTTCTGATCCTTGCGGCAATTGTGTTGGACTGCATCATGATCCGACGATTAGATCCGATCAAAGATGAGGAGGCAGATTTTTACACGGAAAAAATATATGGGGAACTGATGTGTTTTCCGATTCCCGAGAGTGAAAATACGGAAAACCTGTCCTATAACTATGTGGATTCCTGGATGGCGGAGCGCACTTTCGGCGGTGATCGTCAGCATGAAGGCTGCGACATCATGATGAGTGAAAATCAGAGGGGGATTTATCCGGTCGTGAGCATGACAGACGGAGTGATAGAAAATATTGGCTGGCTCAAACTGGGAGGATACCGGATCGGTATCCGAAGTGAGTCTGGCGTCTATTACTATTACGCTCATATGGAGTCCTATGCGGAAAATATAAAACAGGGGACACAGGTAGAAGCCGGGGAATTTCTTGGTTTCGCAGGAGACAGCGGATATGGCAGCGAGGGAACTACCGGACAGTTTGCGGTCCATCTGCATGTAGGGATTTACATACCGGACAGCGAGGGCGGGGATCATGCGATCGATCCATATCCTTTTTTGCAATATGCAGAGAGGCAGCATCTTGTCTCGGACTATCAAAAGCCGTAAGGCCGGCGTTTTATCCCGATTATAGGAAATTATAAAGTCAGCGTTTGGTCACGAAATGCCGGAAGCTGAAAAGTCAGTATTTTGTCCCGAAATGCCAAAAGCCGTAAGGCCGGCGTTTTATTCCGGGTTACGAAGTCATCAACATCGAAAGGAAATGATAAATGAAAGCGATGCGCATCGATAAATTTCTATCTCAAATGCAGATTGCGACCCGCTCTGAGAGCAAAAAAATGCTGAGAGCAGGACGGGTTCGTGTAAACGGAAAAGTGATAACCGACGGTGCAAAGAAGTGTGATCCGCAAACAGATGTCATTTCTGTGGATGAGAAAGAAATCTGTTACCGGCAGTTTCGTTATATCATGCTGCATAAACCGGCGGGCTGTGTAACTGCCACAGAGGATACAAAGGATGAGACGGTAATGGATTATCTGCCGGGAAAATTGAGGAAAGGGATGTCACCCGTGGGACGGCTTGACAAGGATACGGAGGGACTTCTTCTCATTACGAATGACGGGGCGTTAAATCACAATCTGTTATCCCCGTCAAAGCATGTAGAAAAGACTTATTATGCGAAAATTCAGGGAACTGTGACGGACGAGGAAATCAAAGCATTTGCGGACGGACTCTCCATCGGAGAAAAGAAACCGACAGCTCCGGC
>CAZJSI010000133.1:6852-9085 GCA_964548675.1 uncultured Eubacterium sp.
AATACAGCAGTTAAAGGATGACAGCAATGTTAAAGGGTAAAAGAGCAGTTATTTTTGATTTGGACGGTACGATTACGGACTCCATGTGGGTCTGGACTGAGATCGACCGGGAATTTTTTATGAGAGAGCAGATAGAAATGCCGCCTACGTTACAGAAAGATATCGAGGGGATGAGTTTCACTGAGACGGCGGAGTATTTTATCCGCACTTTTTCGTTAAAGCAGACGGTAGATGATCTGAAACAGGTGTGGAATGAGATGGCGTTGGAGAAATATGCCAATGAAACTCCCTTGAAACCGGGTATCTTAACGTTTCTGGATTTTTTAAAAGGGCATGATTATAAAGTCGGTATTGCAACCAGCAATTCGAGACTGCTGTTGGATGTTTTTCTTAAAGCGCGTGATCTGACAGAGTATATTGATGCAGTGACAACGAGCTGTGATGTATGCAAGGGCAAACCTGCGCCGGATGTATACCTGACCACGGCGGAAAAGCTGGGGGTGTCTCCGGATAACTGCCTGGTCTTTGAGGATATTCCAATGGGAATTCTGGCGGGGAAAAATGCCGGAATGGAAGTATGTGCAGTGGAGGATGATTATTCTGTTTATCTGCGAAAGGAAAAAAGAGAGCTTGCCGACTACTATATTTCGGATTACGGACAAATTCTGGAACAGACATATGAGGTATTGAAATGAAGCAATTTTTACCAATCAGCCGTGAAGAGATGGAAGAGCGCGGTATGGAACAACTGGATTTTGTGTATATCATCGGGGATGCCTATGTGGATCATCCCTCTTTCGGCCATGCGATCATCAGCCGTGTTTTGGAGGCAGGCGGTTTTTCTGTGGGAATCATTTCCCAGCCGGACTGGAAAGATAAAAACAGTATTTCCGTTTTCGGAGAGCCACGGCTTGGCTTCATTGTGACCGCCGGAAATATGGATTCTATGGTGAATCACTACTCGGTATCCAAAAAACGCCGTCAAAAAGATGCCTTTACTCCCGGGGGTATTATGGGAAAAAGGCCGGATTATGCCACGGTGGTATATTGCAATCTGATCCGGCAGAGTTATAAAAAGGCTCCGATTATTATCGGCGGCATAGAGGCGAGCCTGCGCCGTCTCGGACATTATGATTACTGGTCAAATAAGGTAAAGCGTTCTGTTCTTCTGGACTCCGGTGCGGATTTACTGCTTTATGGAATGGGAGAGCGCAGTATCATAGAGGTGGCCGAGGGATTAAAGAGCGGCATTGATATCCGTGATCTCACCTATATTGACGGAACTGTGTATAAGACAAAGGACCCGGAGAGCGTATACGACGGAATTATGCTCCCGTCCTTTGATGAGATAAAAACGAATAAGGAAACCTATGCCAGAAGCTTTTACACGCAATACTGTAATACGGATGCATTCACGGCGAAAAGGCTGATCGAGCCTTACGGTGAAAAATCTTATGTGGTGCAGAATCCTCCGGCAAAGCCGTTGTCCATGAGCGAGATGGATTATGTCTATTCACTGCCCTATATGCGGACCTGGCATCCGTCTTACACGGAAGCCGGCGGTGTCCCGGCGATAGAAGAAGTGAAATTCAGCCTTGTCAGCAATCGGGGCTGTTACGGGGGATGTAATTTCTGTGCTCTGACATTTCATCAGGGGCGGATCATCCAGACAAGAAGCCATGAATCCATCCTGCAGGAGGCGTCTCAGATTGTGTGGGATCCGGATTTCAAGGGATATATCCACGACGTGGGCGGCCCGACGGCAAATTTCAGAGCGCCATCCTGTGAAAAACAGTTGAGACACGGAGTCTGTACGAACAAACAATGCCTGTTTCCAAAGCCCTGCGGTAATTTGCGCGTGGACCACTCCGATTATCTGGAACTGCTCCGAAAACTCAGAGAGCTGCCGAATGTAAAAAAGGTGTTTATCCGTTCCGGCATCCGGTTTGATTATTTGATCTATGATGAAGATAAAACCTTTTTCCGGGAATTATGTGAGCATCATGTCAGCGGTCAGTTAAAGGTGGCTCCGGAACATATTTCTGATGCGGTTCTGGAAAAAATGGGGAAACCACCGGTGTCGGTCTATAATAAGTTTCGGGAAGAATATAAAAGGATGAATGAGAAGCTGGGTAAAAAGCAGTACCTTGTTCCCTATCTGATGTCCTCACATCCCGGCTCCACTTTGAAGGAAGCGGTGGAACTGGCGGAATATCTGCGTGACCTCGGCTAT
>CAZJSI010000134.1:0-9041 GCA_964548675.1 uncultured Eubacterium sp.
CGTCCTCCCGCGATACATCCGCCTACGAACTCGCCGTCGTTCTGGAAATCCATCAGCATAATCGGCTTTCCGCCTTCAAAAGCACGTACTTCACGGATTCTCTTATAAATATATTCACGCTGTTCCATCGTCGGCATCAGTTCAACATCCGCCTCATTTCCAACCGGCATATAGTGGAAATACCATGCATAGCGGCATCCGTGCTCGATCAGCAGGTCAAAGAATTCGTCAGATGTAACTGCATCCATGTTCTTTCTCGTATAGCATACGGAAGTACCGAAGAACAGGCCGTACTGTCTCATCAGGTCCATTGCATGAAGGACTTTCTGATAGATGCCTTCGCCACGGCGTCCGTCATTTGCTTCCTCGAACCCTTCCAGACTCAGTGAGAAAGAAATATTACCTAATTTCTGTACTTCTTTGCAGAACTCCTCATCGATCAGAGTACCGTTTGTAAAGCAGTGCAATGCACAGTCATTATGTTTTTTCGCCAGCTTTAAGATATCAGCTTTGCGAACAAGAGGTTCACCGCCTGTGAACATGTAGAAATAAACGCCGAGTTCTTTACCCTGTGTGATAATGCTGTCAAGCTCGTCATAGGTCAGATTCAGTTTATAACCATATTCTGCCGCCCAGCATCCGGTACATCTTAAATTACATGCACTGGTCGGATCCATCAGGATCAGCCACGGGATATTGCACTGGTGTACCTGTCTCATTTTACGGATCGTCTTTGTGCCGTAAAAAGCAGCCTCAAAGCCGAGGTTTAATGCCGTCATCTTTGCAACGTTCGGATCCAGTTCATCCAACATATTGTTTACGAACTTCATCCATTTATGATTCGGATCTCTTACAATTTTTCTTGCCCCCTCATAAGATTCCGGTTTAAAGTTATCGCCCATGAATCTCTCCGCCAGGTCGATAATCTGGATCAATCCCTTTTCCCTGTCTTTATTCAAACGCCTTAATGCTACATCAATTGCAGCGCTGAATGCTTTTCTCTGCATCGTATGTGATAAACTTGCCACGATAAATTCTCCTTTCATTCCTGCACTATAAATTTTCATTCCCAAAAAACATATATGAGCAATAAGTGTCTTTTTTATAACTATTGTTTGTTTTTCAACACCTGTTGCATTTTTAACTGTTGTATATTATAATCTTTAAAAAAGAAATATCAACCGTCAATTTGTTCTTTTCTGTCAATTTTCCTACATTTTTCCCACATTTGTTGGATAATTGACACTGGAACAATAAAGTGTATCCACGTACATGGCGAACAAAAACTCAAATACTAAAGTTCTTATGAAGGAGGATTTTATGGCGACAGACCGCAGAACGAAATATACCAAAACGGTGATCCGACAGGCGCTCTTTGAATTGCTCAAGGATAAACCGATCAACAAGATTACTGTGACGGATATCTGCAAACTGGCAGATATCAACCGCAGTACATTTTATTCCTATTATGAAGATGTATATGCTCTTTTGACCCAGATTCAGAATGAATTATTTGAAAATATTGTTTTTACGCTGAGTTCGGAAAACTGGTTTGAAGATCTGCTGAAGCTGGTGGATGAGAACAGAGACCTGTGCCAGGTACTGATCGGCCCCCACGGAGATTCTTCATTTATCCGGCAGTTATTTTATCTCGGATATGATAACAGTATCAAGGTATGGCATAAATTATATCCCAATGCCACAGCCACGGATATGGACTATTCCTACGCTTATCTGGCAAACGGAATGATCGGTATTCTGGAAAACTGGATCTGCAGCGGGTATAAACAGACGATTGAGGAAGTCGGAGAACTGATCATGGGGATCTCCATGAACGGACTGAATTTTCTTGCGCATAGGCCGGATACTTCCCCTGATGAATAAAAACATAAAATCCAGGAACTCCCTTTGAAATACTCCAAAGGAAATCCTGGATCTTTTATTTCACTGAAAAGCGTTCCCTATGTAATGCTCAAAATTCTCCGGTCCGGATCATGCTCCAGCTTTCTTTCAGGCACTCCAGGCTGTATGCCGCATTTGCCGGGCTGGTGGACGGCAGTAAAGCTGCTTCCATGCCGACTCTTTTGGCCAGATAACGGTCATAGAGCTGTTTCGCTTTTCCTCCGTTTGCATATATTTTTCTGATCCGGCTCCTCTCTATTATGTAAGAAATATCGTTCGGCACCACATTTCGGATACTGCTGTCGCTGGAACCTGCGATATCACAGCTTGCGATCACATCCCACAGCGCAATATGATGTTTCAACAGCAAAGACTTCTTTTCCTCTATTGTCTCCGGTTTCGGTTCTCCATACAATTCAGAGATCAGCTTCCAGAAACGGTTCTGAGGATGTCCGTAAAAAAAATGCATCTCCCTGGATTTCACCGAGGGAAAACTGCCGAGGATCAGAATCTCGGACGTTTTATCATACACTGGCGGAAATTCATGGTTCTGTCTCTGAAGTTCCATTAGTCCTCCACCCTCCAGCGGTTTGTCATTCCTGTGATAGCGGCAATGCGCTGTGACAGTTCTTCCGTCAACTGTTCTTTCGTCAGCCGCCACTCCCAGTTGCCTCCCAACGTAGACGGGAAATTCATGCGGGCTTCTTTCCCCAGCCCTAAATAATCCTGAAGCGGGATGATACAATATTTTCCGACGCTCTGCATCGCCATGCGGATCAGATTATCGCACAGCTCCTCATCCGAGGCATGAGGGCGGTTCATGTACTCTTTTATATGACGTTTCGTGTAATCCGGCATGGATTCCAGATACTGCCTCAGCGTTTCATTGTCATGTGTACCGGTATATACGACCGAATTTGTCGTATGATTATGGGGCAGATATTCGTTGTCACTCCCGCCGCCAAAGGCAAACTGCAGCACCTTCATTCCCGGATAGCCGCTTTCTTTCACCAGTTCGCGGACTGTCTCCGTCATATAGCCCAGATCTTCGGCGATAATTTCAATACCGGTCACTTCTTTCTGGATCACTTTGAACAGATCCATTCCGGGGCCCTTTCTCCACTTGCCGATGCGGGCATTTTTCATACCGTAAGGAATTGTATAATACTCGTCAAAACCGCGGAAATGGTCGATACGGACCACATCATACAGCGTCCTGCAGTGATTTATGCGTTTTACCCACCAGTCATATCCCTGCTCTTTATGATATTCCCAACGATACAGCGGGTTGCCCCACAATTGTCCGTCTGCGGTGAAGCCGTCCGGCGGGCAGCCTGCCACTTCGATCGGAACCATATCCTCATCAAACAGGAACAGTTCCGGATTCATCCATGCATCCGCACTGTCAAAGGCCACATAAATCGGAATATCGCCAATAATACGGATACCGTTCTCATTGGCATATTCTTTTATTTTTACCCACTGTGCGAGGAACCAGTACTGCAGATACTCATGGAAACAAATGTCTTCCGACAGCTCTTCCTTATACTTCGCCAGTATTTCCGGATCCCGCTTGATCAGTTCTTCTTCCCATGTATTCCACGCTTTCTTGTCATGTACATCCTTAAGCGCCATAAAAAGAGCATAATCCGGCAGCCAGTGTGCCTGTTCCTGCTCAAATTTTAAAAAATCAGGATCCTCCCGTTTTTTACTGTTCTCGTAAGCCTTGCGAAGAAGCGGATAACGATTGTAAAACTGCTTCTCATAATCCACATAGGACGGGTTTGTTCCAAGCTCCGCCTGTTCACAGTCCTGCTTTTCCAAAAGTCCCTCTTCCACTAACTCTTCCAACGAAATAAAATACGGATTTCCCGCAAAAGTGGAAAATGACTGATAAGGGGAATCGCCATAACTGGTCGGTCCCAACGGCAATATCTGCCAAAACGTCTGTCCACTCTTTTTTAAAAAATCAATCCATTCATATGCGCTCTTCGAAAAACAGCCGATCCCGTATTTGGACGGAAGGCTGCTCACCGGCAGCAATATACCACTTGCTCTCATAATCTCCTCCTGAAAAAACATATAGTGATATTTTACCACATCCGGCTCCGGTTGGCATTATTAATTTTATTATATCAGCGAAAGCTGACCCGGCCCCCGCGCCAGGACTCGCATGCGGGTCTTGAATTCGATACGCCCAGTTGATTCGGACATTTTGAGTTTGAATCAGCTGCGCTGTATCAATTTATTTTACTGTACATCCGGAATCTCATCCGGACAATCGGTTGTATATATTGAATATAAACCATCCAGACATCCCAAAACATTCACACAGGGGAAATGGATTTCTACAGAATATTTTTCGCTTCCGCAATTGATTTTTCCCTGAAAAACATATATACGCGGATTAAAAATCATCGCCTGATAGTTTCCTTTTCCCGTATACAAAAACGCCTGATCCGATACCGCAGATATCCCACTATTCGACAAATCATATTGATCTGCAAGAAAAGATAGTAATTCTCTTTCTATTTTATTTTCAAAATCTTTCTCACAAATCACATAGGCTTCATATGTAACTGAAAAACCGTCGTCGGCTCCAATAGAGTCGGCTCCGTTATATATCGCGCTAACCCTGCTCCCCTGGTCGAACGTAAGACTAGCGGAATCTAATGAAAAGTCCATCCCATTTGAAAGTTTTAAGGGCGCTATTTCTTTTTGCACTAATTTTTCATTACTATCAAGCAGCCGCGATTCTTCCTGTTTTGATATATCGTATTGTACTCCATGGTCAAGAATAACGCTATTGGAACTGCTCGGAACAATTTCCAGATATATGTTTTCATTAACCATATCCTCAGGCACATTTCTGCAGGAAATGATTATTATAGCCATACACATTATTGCAATGCTGCCTGCACATATTTTTCTTCCATATATCTTCATTTTCTAAAATCTCCCAATAATTTTAATCTTCCCGCTTGAAGTGGAGAGATTAAATTAAAAAAAACATCTTTTCCGTCTGCTAAAAAACACATTTGGAAGAGAAATTAACAGTTATGCCTATTTTCGAGCCAATTATCAACCCGTATCCGTGAAACTATTTTTATCATATTTTATTTTTTAATTTATCATTTTTTTGCAGCCGTGTCAATCGCTTTAAGTCTCAAGTTGCTTTAAGTCTCCAGTTTGTCAGTAAGATCCATGGCAAGCCAATAAAATCGAGGCTTCCCGTAAATCAGCTTTAAGAACCCATGTTTTAAATTCGGCGTCAGCACCACGAATAGATTATCCATAAACATATCCGTCACCAGCTCCCCTGTCGTATGCGGTTTCTTTCTTTTTATATTATCAACTTTATGAAAATTTAAGTGGCGATGTTTTACATAGTATTGTATAATTAAAATATACTAATATTATAGGATTTATGAAAGAAAGGAGATAAAATTATGGATGAAAAAATGATGGGCGGATGTACCGGAAGCTGCCATAGCTGCGCTTCAGCCTGTGAGAGCGGCGAGAGAAAGCCAAGCTTTTTTGATACATTGGAAAATATTTCCGAACACTTCAGCGAGGTTGGTGAAGACAATATTATCCAAATGCTCAATGACGCAGTTGCAGAATGGGAAAAAGAAGACGAGGAGAAAGCGGAATAATCGCTTTCTCTTTTGTTTTTCTTAAGAAATTCATTCGTATATCTTCCTTGTTTGGGAGAACCCGCCGTGTTATATTAAGTGTATTAATACATTTCATACACAAGGAGGTTTTTAGGATGATACAGCTGAATTACCGCGATACACGTCCTTTTTATCAACAGATAAAAGACAATATCCGGCAGTTGGTTGTCAGCAGAGCAATCAATGAACATGAAAAGCTGCCTTCCGTTCGTGAGATGGCGTCAACCCTCGCTATCAATCCGAATACGATCCAACGCGCCTACCGTGAGTTGGAAAACGAAGGTTATATTTATACAATCCCCGGAAAAGGTACTTTTGTCTCAGAGATCAATTATACCAATCTGAACCGCCAGAAGGAGCTTCTGGCCAAGTTTGACGACATTGTATCAGAACTTCTCTTTCTGTCCGCCCCCGTTACGGAGCTGACCGGCCGTATTCTGGCAATTTCAGAAAGGAGGTCGTAAGGTTGATACAGGTACAGAAACTAACCAAAACCTTTCAGGGCTTCAAGGCGCTGGATGAGGCCTGTCTTCATGTAAAAAAAGGCGCCATTTATGGCCTGGTAGGGCCAAACGGAGCCGGGAAGTCTACGATTATCCGCCACATTACCGGAATTTACCGGCCTGACAGCGGCACGGTCCTGATAGACGGCGAACCGGTCTACGAAAATCCGGGCGTCAAAAATAAAATTTCCTACATCCCCGACGACCTGTTTTATTTCATGCAGGCCGACACGATGGAGATGAAAAAATTTTATCAGGGAATTTACAAAAATTTTAACAGCGAACTGTTTGAAAAGCTTCGGGATTTTTTCCCGTCCATTGATACAAAACGCAGTATCCGAAGGCTCTCAAAGGGTATGCAGAAACAGGTGGCGTTCTGGCTTTCCATCTGCGCCATGCCGGAGCTTATGATACTGGATGAACCGGTGGACGGTTTGGATCCTGTTATGCGCAAACAGATCTGGGGAATTATTTTATCCGAGGCCACAGAACACGAGACGACCATTCTGGTGTCCTCCCACAATCTGCGTGAATTGGAAGATGTATGTGACCACGTTGGCATTATGCATCAGGGAAAAATAATGATCGAACGTTCCCTGTCCGACCTGCAGGGCACCGTTTCAAAAATCCAGGTGGCGTTCCAGGAGGGTATGCCCTCCCTGCCCAAAGAATTTGAAATCCTCCATATGTCCAACACCGGAAGAGTCTACACTCTGATCGTCAAGGGCAATCCGGAAGATGCAAAAAAGGTACTCAAAGCAGCCAACCCGATGCTCATTGACGTCCTGCCCCTGACTTTGGAAGAAATTTTTATCTATGAAATGGGAGGTGTGAATTATGAGATCAAAGACATCCTGTTTTAACAAAACAATATTCAAAAAAAATATCACCCGTTTCTGGCCGATTTGGGCGCTGTATCTGGCTATCCTGTTTTTCACTATGCCGGTGAGCCTGTTTTTGCGCACCCGTCCCAGTATGATATCATCGGGTGTGAGCAGTACTGCGGATAAACTCAGCAATATGCTGGAATGTATCAGCTGCAATTTAAACCCGGTTATTGTTTTTATATTTGCCGTCCTCAGCGCGATTGCTGTTTTTTCTTATTTATATAGCGCAAGGAACTGCAATATGATCCACGCGCTTCCGGTAAAACGAAATGAGCTGTTTTTTACAAACTATCTGAGCGGCATTTCATTTTTATTTGTACCGCAGATCGTTACTTTTTTACTGAGCTTGTTTGTTTGCATCATCAACAATGTAACAAGCGTGGAATATTTATTTTACTGGCTCACTTATACGATCGGAATGAGTTTCTTCTTCTACTCTTCCGCCGTATTTTGCTGCATGTTGACAGGACAATATTTTGCGGGAGTCGCATATTACTTTCTGGGCAATTCCATTTATGCGATCCTGAAATACCTGATTTCCTCAGTCATATCCACGCTCTGCTACGGAATGACAGGTAGTTCCGACTTTTACAGCCTGGCAGGTACGAAGGACATGTGCCTGTCGCCAATCGCATACTTGTCCCAGGCAGTCCGGGTAAGCTGGGAATATGATACTGATTTTTACAACATCACTACGATCACAATAACCGGCGGAAATGCGATTGCCCTATACTGTATTCCAGCGGCTGCCCTCACTTTGCTGGCGCTGTTTCTGTATCAGAAACGCCATCTGGAATGTGCCGGAGATGTCGTCTCATTCTCGTGGATGAAACCGATTTTCCGATGGCTGGTGTCTTTTTGTGCTGGGACGGGCTTTGCGATGATCTTCACCCAGCTATTTTTTGTGGACTCCAGATATACCACAATAGTTCTCATCCTCAGCACAGTACTGTTTTCCTGCATCTGCTTCTTTCTGGCAGAGATGCTGCTGCGAAAACAGTTCCGGGTATTCTGTAAAAAATGCTGGATCGAATGGTGTGCGTGCATCTGCGTGATCCTGTTCATCTTTGGCGCCATCAACGGAGACGTCTTCCGCCTGGAGAGAAAAGTACCGGATACGGAAGATATAGCCGCCGCCCTGATCGACTGTGACTATAGCTGCAGTATCGTTCTCACCGACCCGGATGAACTCGCCGAATTAAAAGACATTCATCAGACAATCATAGACAACAAAAAGGATTACGAGAATTACTATTACGACCGCATAAGCATAGGCAGCGAAAATGTGCAGACATCCGACGCCTCACCGGAAACAGAGCAGGAGGCGTCAGAAACCGAAAGCGAAGGAACCGCCTTTGCCTACATAAAAATCCAGTACTACCTGAAAAACGGAAGGACTGTGACGCGGGCATACTATATACCCGCCACAAAACAATATCTGGATATGGCTGACAGCGCGGCGGGCAAAATCCGCAAAATGCAGTACGCTTCCGATGCTTACCTGAAATACATGATCTGTGATAATTACAAAGATGTGGTATATGATTCGGGAACCTTCTCCCTTATAGATGATGATGAATACGAATATCGCGACCTGTCCAAAGATGAGGCCCGCGCCTTGTATGAAGCAATGGAAAAAGATATCCTCTCCGGTAATTATCCTTTCGGTATTGGAAATGATATTATGAACGCCGGCAATACTTATTATAATACCATAACTCTGGAAGGGAAAATAGACAGTGATCTCATCAGCATCTTCGACGCACTGCCATCCGAGGACAGCCTGGAACTGAGGGAATCCAACCCCTATACTTATTTTTACCCGGCTTCCAACACCGGAAAAGGCAAGAAGACCACAAATGTATCGACCAACTTTTCACTCACGGATTCCTGTGAATACACGATACAGGCTCTGATCGATCTGGGAATCATCCGGGACAGGTCCGAATTGACCTATCAGGAGGATTACTATTCCATATCGGAAGAAATATATGAATAAACAGCATGCAGGAAAAATGGGGGTGTCGGATAATACCGATTTTTAACCCCTGGCATGCAGGGAAGAGGCAATC
>CAZJSI010000135.1:0-8933 GCA_964548675.1 uncultured Eubacterium sp.
AACAAATTCTCGTATGTCTCCTTGTCTGGGTCAGAACCCCCTGGCTGGCATCCACCAGAATAACTGCCAGGTCCGCAAAAGACGCCCCGACTGCCATGTTTCTCGTATATTCCTCATGTCCCGGAGTATCCGCCACGATAAAAGAACGTCTCTCCGTTGTAAAATAGCGGTACGCCACATCAATAGTGATCCCCTGTTCCCGCTCTGCCATCAGGCCGTCCAGAAGAAGGCTGTAGTCGATCGCTCCCCCGCGGGAACCAACCTTTGAATCCAGCTCCAGCGCACGCTCCTGATCCGCAAATAACAGCTTTGCATCATACAGCATATGACCGATCAGGGTTGACTTGCCGTCATCCACGCTGCCACATGTAATAAACTTCAACAGTGCATTCATTAAAAATAGCCCTCCCTCTTTCGTTTCTCCATGCTGGCCGCCCCGCCATCCTTATCGATGACACGGCTCGTGCGTTCGGATGACACAGCGCTGAGCGTCTCACTGATGATTGCATCCAGTGTATCCGCCTCGGATTCCACGCCTCCGGAGAGAGGATAACATCCCAATGTCCGGAAACGTACCTTTTTCATCATCGGTTTTTCTCCCGGAAACAGGCGCATTCTGTCGTCATCCACCATGATCAGATTTCCATCCCGTTCTACAACCGGCCTTACATCCGCAAAGTACAACGGTACAATATCTATATTTTCACGCTTGATATACTGCCATATATCTTTTTCCGTCCAATTTGAAATCGGGAAAATGCGAATACTTTCTCCTTTATTGATCTCTGTATTAAATAATTTCCACATTTCCGGACGCTGATTTTTCGGATCCCATGCATGCTCCGCATTTCTGAAAGAAAAAATCCTCTCCTTTGCACGGCTCTTTTCCTCATCACGCCGGCCTCCGCCAAAAGCCGCTGTAAATCCATATTTATTCAACGCCTGTTTTAACGCCTGCGTTTTCATAATATCAGTATACGCTGCGCCATGGTCAAAAGGATTGATTCCCTGTCGGATTCCCTCTTCATTAATATACTCCAGCATCTCAATGCCATATTTTTCGGCAACCTTATCGCGAAACTCTATCATTTCCCGAAATTTCCATGTGGTATTTACATGCAAAAACGGAAAAGGCGGTTTCTCCGGATAGAAAGCCTTCAATGCCAGATGCAGCATTACAGAAGAGTCTTTTCCTATGGAATAAAGCATCACCGGTTTTTCGCACTGCGCTGCCACTTCCCGCATGATATATATCGCTTCTGCTTCCAACTCATCCAAATGATCCATAATCTCTTGTCCTCTTTTCTATGTCTATTCTCCCAGGCCGCTGTCAATCACGGCAGCCATTGCTGCCATTGCCTCTATTTCATCCTCTCCTTCACAAATGAATTCTATCTCATCGCCGCATTTTACACAAGCTGCAAGTACGCTCAAAAGACTTTTTGCATTTGTCGTCATATTTCCACGCTGAAAGGAAATTTTTGCCTGATACTTTATCGCTTCATCGCATAGTTTCCCCGCCGGGCGCAAATGCAGCCCGGTTGGATTTTTAATGGTTATCTTCTGACGAACCATATTTCCCCCTCCAAAACATTTTTATTTAAAATCCGCCTGCGGTATCTCAATCACCGCTGTCTTCTCCATTCTCTCCGGAATTTGTTTCTTCGGTTCCCGATGAACCGGAATCCCCATTTCCGGAAGTATCTGCACCGTTCAGTGCATTTTTATCCGTGACAGTAACCGAAACACGAACAATATCCGCAGCTGTGTAGTTTCCCTGCAGTTCTATCGCAGCAGAATATGTTCCCGCCTTTAAAGACGATGCATCTAACGTTCCCTTTAACTCCGACGCCGAAATCTCCTCCAGTTCCTCTGCAAATCCGGTCAGATTTACCGCAACCGTATCAGAATCAAATTTCAGTTCAAGATTATCGGCCAAGCCCTCAACTGTAATATTACTTACAGGCATATCAAAGGTTTTTGTATCCTGTCCTTCAATTTTTATTGTAACCTCCGTCTCTGTCGGAGCCCCATTCGCCAGAGATACGCCATCCGGCAAAAAATCTGCCAGATTAATGATCGCTTTGAAATCTTTGTCCGCTCCATCCATATTCAATTGAGCGGATTTGATGGTCAGCACTTCCAGACTGTCCAAGATCTCCGTCAATCCCGTCACATTTACCGACGACACTGTACTGGTTACCCCGGCATAGCGGTATCCGCTCGCCGGATCTCCTGTCACCTCAAATTCTACAGGAACGGATTTACCCATCATGATTCCTATATCTACTGCAGCAGTGGTACGGTTTAATGAAAGCCGCTCCTGGGAAATCACATTTCCCTCGGCATCCAGAAGAACGATATCACCATTTGTAGCAATATTTTCCTCAGCGCGGTCCACACTGACAGCTACCTGTGCGGAAGAAATCTGCTCCACAACAGACTGTGGTCCCGTAACCGTCACTTTTTCCGGTGTAACCCGTGTTCTGTCCACATAACAATATTCTGCCGGTTCTCCCTCCAGCACAACTTTGATCTCATATTGATTCGTGATCAGATTCTCCACATTAACCCTCAGGGACGTGTCTCTCTTACTGATCTCAATCTGGGCACTATATCTGGACGCAGTGACCGTAACAGGCACCATCGTCAGATCTTCATTAATATTTTCCATATTAGCAGAAGCCGTAAAATCCGAATCTGATAATTCCTGTATGATAGAACGTTTTCCCGTCACCCAGAATGAAATCTGATCTGTATTTAATATTTCATAGGTCTTGCCCATCTCCGTCAGATAACTTGCATTTTCAATGGATACCGGAACCGTAAAAAGCTTCGTCTTATCGGGATCCTCCGTATTGACTACCACCAGCCATAATACCACCGCAAACACAGCTGCCAGAACCTTGAGGCCAAAATTATTTGTGATCAGCTTTGTCAGTTTTCGCAACATTTTTCAGCCTCCTCTTCAATTTTTCCAGATACGGTTCATTTTCCTGTGTCAGCTTTGCTGCAAACTTCAGCTTGCTTCTCAAAAAGTCAGCATCCACATTTCGATAGAGGGTGCCGTCCATCGCCAGGGAAACAGCGCCGGTTTCTTCTGAAACTACAATAGTCATGGAGTCACTCACTTCACTGATCCCAACAGCAGCGCGGTGCCTCGTCCCCAATTCTTTACTCAATTCCATATTATCTGACAACGGCAGATAACAGGTTGCAGAAACAATACGGTCCCCACGCACAATAATAGCGCCATCATGTAACGGCGTATTATGCTCAAATATATTAATAAGAAGCTGGCTGGACACAAGAGAATCCAGAGAAATACCTGTTCTGATATATTCATTGAGCATCATATCTCTCTCAATAACGATCAGCGCACCTGTCTTTACCTTTCCCATTTCGTAACAGGCTTTCACCATCTCCGTAATTGTCTTTTCGGAAAATCGCACCACACTGGTTTTCTGAAAATCAATATTGAAAAACGATGTGATAAAATTTTTTCTTCCCAGCTGTTCCAGGGCGCTCCGGAGCTCCGGCTGAAAAATAATAACAAGCGCGATCGCCGCTATATTCACAATTTTTCCGGACAGCCATAAAATTGTATTCATCTGGAAAATAGCTGCAAGCAGCAGGAAGATTAAGATGACAAGAATTCCCTTGAACAGCATCCACGCCCTTGTATTTTTAATCCACACCATCAAATGGTATAGTAAAAACGCAATAATAATGATTTCAACCACATCCGTGGGATTCATCGTCGGTTTATTTACCCATGACAGATATTTGTCTGCAAAGGCATATAACGCAGCTGCTATTTCTCTCATCTTCTCACTTCCTTTCTTAATTTTTTATTTTGATCCTGCTATTCCTCTTCGCTGTCGTGGAATTCCCTCATAACCTGAGCTTCCAGTGAATCATCCCTTTTTCCGCCGTCTCCTGAGACATGCACGGCTTTCACTCTTTTTCCTTTCGTAACTTTACGGTTTTTCGGACGTTTTGCATTAATCTTCTTAACCTGTTTATTCTCTACGGATACAAAAGCTTTCGGAACTGCTTTCACATAATAATAATATTCATCATCTTCAAACTGAGTATGTTCTACCCGGCTGTAATCAAGGCTCATTGACAGGAAATCCACAACAAGCGAGATCAGCAGCGATACGATACAGCCTATGATCACTCCTACAATCGCCCGGGTATTCCCGAGATAAATTTCCCCGCTGCAGATGATACCCATCTGAATAACGATACCCAGCACAATTGCAATGCTCCTCGCATGGTCAACGGACAGCCTGCGTACACAAAACACGACGATAGCCGCCACAGCAAACGCCGCAAGATACAGATACATTTCCTTATCCGTAAATATCAGATTGACTGCCAGTGTGACCAGGCTCCGCCTTCCCACATCTTCCGATGATGAGAATAATGCGGCATTTTCCTTCACATTTTTCAAAAGGAAAAACACCACTTCACCGCAAACAACAGAAACTGCCGTATATGCCTGGGTGAGCAATCCCGCTGCAACCGGCATCACATAGGGCACCCCAAAAGCTGCCAGTACCGGGGTCAGCACCGTATACACACCTTTCCGTGTGGAAAAACGCAGATACATACAAAACAAAATGACAAAAAGCAATGCCGCTATCCCGCACAACTCTACG
This sequence comes from uncultured Eubacterium sp., assembly GCA_964548675.1. GTDB lineage: Bacteria > Bacillota > Clostridia > Lachnospirales > Lachnospiraceae > Eubacterium_I. The sequence goes on from CAZJSI010000135.1 coordinate 4,668, forward strand.
GATAATGCATAAAAATGAGCCAGGATCATCACCATTCCAAGAAACATCATCATTCCCGACGGCAGGAAAGAACACAGCAGCGCAAATACCAAAGCCACCGGATATTCCTTCAATTCTTCCATAAATCCTATATTGATATTGATCAATGTAAATGCTGCAAATGCAACAGCAAACCGGGCTAATGCCATCACATAGATCTCAAAGCGACCGACAAACCGGTAAATCTGCTCTTTTATTTTTAATAATTGAACCATTGCTCCCTCCAAGCTTCCACTTAAACCTCTTCCTCATCTGCCAGATAGGATTTATTCAGGCGATTCAGATATTTCAAATACTGTTCCTTGCGGCGTTTGCATTTTCGATGCCGGTTCACCGCCACAATGATGGAAAGTACCAGGTAGACTGCCATAAAGATACCATACCGGATCAATACATCTTCTATAAATCCTTCAAAATCAGCATCCGCAATATACTGATTTAAGCTGTCCCAGGTTTGAAAAAACCACAGCAAAAAAAGAGCCGCAAAACAGACCGTCCCGGCAAAGAAGCCCTTTATAATCTGCAATACAACATAATCTATCCTTCGATATGCGCTTATTTTCAGCTCTTTTTCTCCCAGTCCTGACTCGAGCATTGACATCCTGCTCATTTCCCGAACTCGTTCCTGATTTATCATGCAATTCACCCGTCTCACCAAATATGCCTTGCGCGCTCAGGCGCATATAATGTCTGCCGACATTATACCATATGCATTTATGCATATGGCATCCGCCATGGGCGACCCATGCGCAGCTTCGCGCGCGGTATAATGTCCGCCGACATTATATCATATCCAGTATAGCACAAAAAGCGGTACAAGAAAAGTTTTTTATCCGCCAATTGCTGTTGTTATCACATAAATCCGGCATTTTCCCGCTCTCAGCAGACATTCAGCCGCCGCATCGACCGTACTGCCGGTTGTATAAATGTCATCCACCAGCAGAATACATTCCTCCGGCCTGATATTTTTTGCGGTTACAAACGCATCCTTCAGATTCGCTTTCCGCGCCTGCCCGTCCAATTTTTTCTGGGGAACAGTTCTTTTTATTCGGTACAACAAATGCTCATCCACCGGTATATCCATGTTGCGGCCGATACTTCGTGCCAGAAGCGCCGCCTGGTTATACCCCCTTTGTCTTTTTCTGGCCGGATGAAGAGGGATTGGAACTATTTTGGTTACTTTTTTCTGCCGGATCCACTTTCCAAGATTTTCCGCTATCTCCCCGCCGAAGCAGTATGCATATTCTCGCTTATTGGCATATTTCAACCGGTACAGGGACCTTCTGATCGCTCCCTGATAGGAAAAGAGGGACCTTCCCTGCAGATAAAAATGCTCTCTCCTCCGACAGTCCATACAATATTCCTGTCGGTCGTCGTTCAACGGCTTTCCGCATTTCAGGCAAAAATCTTCTTTTATGTACACTAATTTTTTTCTACACGAATCACAGATTCCTTCCCCACATATACGGTCACAGACCGGGCATCTCGGCGGGTACAGATAATCCAGAATTTTCGAAAATTTTAATCTCACAATTCCTCCAATCGGTCACGCAGTCCACTATAGCGCTTCTGTTCATTCACATTCTCTGCCATACGGAAAAACGCCGACTCATCCCCCACAAGTGTCACACACCTGCGGGCTCTGGTCACAGCAGTGTAAAGCAGATTCCGGTTCATCAACATACGCGGTCCGCCAAGCAGCGGGATGACCACAGCCGGATATTCGCTGCCCTGGGATTTATGAATCGTGATCGCATAAGCCAATTCCAACTCGTCCAGCTGCTTAAACGGATATTCTACCATACGCCCTTCCTCGTATTCCACCGTCATAGTTTCAGAAAAGGAATTAATCTCTTTCACAATTCCCATGTCCCCATTAAATACCCCGAGCCCCTTTTCTATCGGTATCCCATATCTGCTGCGGATCTCCCACTCAGCCTGATAATTGTTTTTGGTCTGCATTACTTTATCGCCAACCCGGAAAACACATTGCCCATGCTCCCGCTCCGCCTTATCTTTATCCGGCGGATTTAAGTATTGCTGCAAAATATTGTTCAAACGTTCCACGCCCAGAAGCCCCTTCCTCATTGGCGTTAAAACCTGGATATCAAAGGGCTTTGCATTCACATATTTCGGCAGCTTCTGCTGAATGAGCTGGATGCAGACACTGATGATCACATTGGCATCGTACCTCTTCAGGAAAAAGAAATCCCGGCTCTTGTTATCAAGAATCACCTGCTCCCCCCGGTTAATTTTATGAGCATTAACGATAATATCACTCTTAGACGCCTGCCGGAAAATTCGGTTCAAACGGACCACATTGCAGGCGTGGGAGTCAATGATGTCCTTCAACACGCACCCCGGGCCGACACTTGGCAATTGGTTCACATCTCCTACCAGAATCAATCTTGTTCCTGCAATAACGGCCTTTAGCAGGGAATGCATCAGGTTAATGTCTACCATGGACATTTCATCAATAATAATCACGTCCGTCTCCAGAGGATTCTGCTCATTCCGCTCAAAACCCGCATGTTCCTCCATACCGCCGGACAACTCCAACATCCGGTGAATGGTTTTTGCCTCAAACCCGGTTGTCTCGCTCATCCGCTTTGCAGCACGGCCCGTAGGCGCCGCCAGACAAATATCCATTCCCTCAGATTCAAAATATTTGATAATCGTATTGATTGTCGTGGTCTTTCCCGTTCCCGGACCGCCGGTGATGACGAGCAATCCGCTGCGTACGGCCTCTTTGACCGCAATGCGCTGCATTTCATCCAATTCCAATTCAGACAATTGCTCAATTTTGCGAATACGATGATCAACTTCTATCTCCGGAACATCATACTTTACATTCAGCTCCCGAAGCATAACTGCTGTGTTTACTTCCATATAGTAAAAGGAGGCCGCATAAATCTGAACTTGTTCTTCTGACTGCTTCAATACCAGCTTCCGTTCAATTGCCATGTCCATATAATGTTTTTCCACGGCAGATGCCTCTACTTCAAGTAATTCACATGTCCTATATGTCAAAATATCCTGCGGAAGGAAAGTATGCCCTTCCGCAGATGCCTGAAGCAACACGTACAGAATTCCGCTTCGGATCCGGAAGTCTGAATCCATATGAATTCCAACCCTGCGGGCAATCTCATCCGCAATCTTAAATCCGACTCCCTCCATATCATCCGCCAGTTTATAGGGATTTTCCTGAATGATCCGATACATTTCCATGCCATATGTATGATAGATTTTCACGGCCAAGGTCAATGAAATTCCGTAATTCTGTAAAAATATCATAGCCTGACGGAGTTCTTTTTTTTCCTCCATCTGTTGGGCGATCTCCATTGCCTTACGTTCACTGATCCCCTTAATTTCCGCAAGGCGCTCCGGTTCTTCTTCAATAATTCGAAACGTTTCATCCTTAAATCTGCGCACGATCCGGGCAGCCAAAGCAGCTCCGACTCCTTTGATCGCCCCTGAACCCAGATAACGCTCAATCGAAACCAGATCTTCCGGAGCTTTCATCTGATAACTCCTGACTTTAAACTGCGGGCCATAGGAAGGATGTACAATATATTCCCCCTCCGCTTCTATGCTTTCGCCCTCGCTTACGACATGAAATATACCCACACAGGTTATTTCCTCTTCCTGCGCCATTAGATTCAGCACCGTATAGCCATTATCTTCATTTCGATATACAATATGTTCCACAAATCCGGTGATCGTATCCATCTGTCTCCCCTTTGCAGTGCAAAATGGGACAGCTGTGATACTGTCCCATTTACCGCTTATTGATCGTCTCTTTTTCCTGCAAGAAATTCTACATATTTTCCGGTTCCGATTGCCACACAGGTCATCGGATCTTCAGCCGTCATAGTGTTGATACCCGTATGCGACTCGATCAATTCCTCCAAGCCACGGAGCAATGCGCCGCCTCCTGTCAATACAATGCCGCGGTCCGCAACATCGGCCGCCAGCTCCGGCGGCGTCTTTTCCAGCACGCTGTGTACCGCATCCACGATCTGCATGGTAGCCTCTTTTAACGCTTCTTCTGTTTCTTCAGAGGAGACTGTCACAGTCTTTGGAAGTCCTGTCACCAGGTTACGTCCCCTTACATCCAGGGTCATCGGCTCCGGAAGCGGGTAACAGGTACCAATTTTTATTTTAATATCTTCCGCGGTACGCTCACCGATCAGAAGATTATGTTTCTTTCTCATATATCTCACGATT
>CAZJSI010000136.1:0-8912 GCA_964548675.1 uncultured Eubacterium sp.
ATTTTTCTGACGGTACAGATAATAAGGCTCCAACCCCATCTGTTTACAGTAATCTGCCGTGAGAGCGATCGTCTCCCATGTATTTTCCATATGCAGATGCTCATAATTTTCTCTCTGCATCCGAAGTCTCGCTGCACGCTTGACCGCCAACGAATGAATCGTAATATTATCCGGTTTCAGCCTTGCAAGCCGCTCCATTGTCCGGCGCACATCATTGATCGTCTCCTCCGGAAGCCCGACGATCAGATCCATATTGATATTATCAAATCCGAGCTCACGCGCCAGAAGAAAGCTGTCTATTGTCTGCTGAACCGTATGCTGCCGGCCGATCAGCCTTAGAGTCTCTTCCTTCATCGTCTGGGGATTAATGGAAATCCGGGAAATCTGATGCCGCCTTAAAACCTGCAGTTTTTCCCTGGTTATGCTGTCCGGCCTGCCCGCTTCCACCGTAAATTCAGACATATGTGAAAAATCAAAACTCTGCTCTATTTTTGTGATCAGTCTGTCTAACTGCTCCGGTGTAAGAGTAGTCGGGGTACCGCCCCCGATATAGACCGAATTCAGATATTTATCTTTACAGGCATCTGCCGTAAAATCAATCTCTTTCTCCAGAGCATCCAGATACTCATCCATACGGGACGCCCACTTCCCGAGGGGATAAGAGGTAAAAGAACAATACAGACATGTGCTGGGACAAAACGGAATTCCTATGTAAAGACTGTAGCCATTTTCATAATCTATCTTCTTCAGTAATTCCAGTTCCCGCTTTGCCACTTCAAGGCTCAGATCGATCTTCTCCTCCGTGGCAAAGTAAGTATCCCGCATATATTGACAGATTTCCGCCTCCGTCCTGCCCTCCTCCAGCATTGCCATCGGAATCTTCGTCGGCCGGATTCCCGTCAGAGTTCCCCAGGGAAGCATTTTTCCCGAGAACTCTGCCAAAAGCCCGTACAATTTCTGCTTCAAACGGTTTTTTGTCTCCTTACGGTCTGAAAAATCTGTTTTTATTTCGCCGGAAAGGACTGCGGAATCTTCAACACTGTTATTTCCCGGCGAATTAAATTCATCCTTCCCATCAGGGCTTCCCTGAACATAAAAAGAAAAGATAATATTTCCGCCATCCTCATCATAGTCAACATTCAGATGAAAAGCGCTTTCCGGGAAATCAGCCCTGTCCGCCGCCTTCACCAGCACATCATGCTGCGGGTAAAATGCCTTGACCAACGAATGAATATCATATTCAAAATTTGCTTTGTTTAGCTGCACTGTAATCATAAAGCTCTCCTTGAGTGCTGTTACAGGTATGGATTATACTGTTTTTCATACCCAATCGTTGTGCGGGATTCATGTCCCGGCAAAACTTCCGTATCTCCCGGCAGATCCAGGAGCTTTTCCCGAATAGACCGGATGAGGGTTGACATGCTGCCCTTCGGAAAATCCGTTCTTCCCACGGAACAGCAAAACAGTGTATCTCCGCTTGCCAGAACCTTGTTTCCGACAAAGTAATAACAGACACCTCCCACTGTATGTCCCGGGGTGAAAAGCACCTGTATCTCAAATCCTGCCAAATGCAGGATATCGCCATCTTTTACATAATGATCCGCATGATAAATTTCCTGATGTCCGAACATCGGAGAGAGATTTAGCCCCGGATTCTCCAGGGTCTCCTTCTCCGCCTCATGGGCATAAACCGGAATCTGAAATTCGTCCGCGACAACCTGCGCATGATGCGCATGGTCATAATGCCCGTGTGTCAAAAGGACGGCAGCCGGTTTTAACCCTCGCTGCCTGATGCGCCGCGCAAGATCCGGTCCGTCTCCGCCCGGATCAATGACAAGCATCTCATTTGTATCCGCATTCACAATAAAATAACAGTTGGTGCCAATATCTCCAACGTTATATTCTTCAATTCTCAAATCTGCCATTTTTACTCTCCTTATCAGCCAGCCATTCTCTCCCATTTTCTTCTTATCAACCGTTTTTACTCTCCTTATCAGCCGGTCGTTCTCTCAATATCAAAAATACTGTCTACCTGACGGATTTTTTCAATCAGAGCGGTCAATTCATCCTTACCCTTCGTATGGAATGAAATGGAAATCGTGGCGATTCCCTTTTTACTTGTTCTGGAATTAATAGAATTGATATCAATTCCCCGCTCGGTAAATATCTTGCTCACATCCACCAGCAAACCGGTACGGTTATTTCCATATATATTAATCTCAGCCAAATATCTGCTCTGAGTATCTTCTTCCTCTGCGGATCCCTGCTGCCACTCCGCATCGATCAGGCGCTGGCGGTCAAATTCCGGAAGCTGCATGATATTGATACAATCAGTCCTATGAATAGAAACTCCTCTGCCTCTTGTAACAAAACCGACAATCTCATCACCCGGGACAGGACTGCAGCACTTCGAAAAATGCACGGCCACATCTGTAAGCCCCTTTACGATAATACCGCTTTTCTGCGGCCCGGTCTTGCGATGTGCCGGCTTATCTTTGCTCTCCGATACATCCTCCAGAATCTGTTCGTCACTGATCTCCGGTTTATGCTCTTTTTTGTATTCCTCCTGCATGCGGTTGATGATCTGTGCTTCCCTCAATCCCCCATGCCCAACAGCTGCGAGCACTGAATCCCAGTCACGGAACCCATATTTTCTCTGTACTTTAACCTGATATTCCGCCTTGTTCAAGTCACTGTAATTGAGACCCTTGCCCTTACAATAATTGACAAGCATATCCTTGCCCCGGACAATATTCTCTTCCTTAAACTCATTCCGGAACCACTGGTTGATCTTATTTTTTGCCTGCGTACTTTTTACCACATTCAGCCAGTCGCGGCTCGGCCCCTTAGAATTTGCGGAAGTCAGTATTTCAATCCGGTCCCCGTTATGGATCGTATAATCAATTGTTACCAGTCTTCCGTTTACTTTCGCGCCGATCATTTTATTTCCCACAGCGGAATGGATGCTGTATGCAAAATCGATCGGTGTTGATCCACGAGGCAGATTTTTTACATCACCGCTTGGCGTAAAGCAAAATACGGTATCCGAAAACAAGTCAAGATCGCTCTTTAACAAGCTCATAAACTCTTTATTATCAGACATATCCCGCTGCCATTCCAGAATCTGGCGCAGCCAGCTCAATTTTTCTTCTTCACCGTTGATACCGTTTCCGTTATTTGCTTCTTTGTATTTCCAGTGCGCTGCAATACCATATTCCGATGTGCGGTGCATCTCTTCCGTACGTATCTGAATCTCAAAAGGCTGCCCGCTCGGTCCGATCAGTGTTGTATGCAGCGACTGATACATATTCGGCTTCGGCATAGCGATATAGTCCTTGAAGCGCCCCGGTATCGGTTTATACTTCTCATGAATAACTCCCAGAGCAGCATAACAATCCTTTACATCTTTCACAATAATACGGATGGCAAACAAGTCATAAATCTGATCCAGTGTCTTATTCTGGTTGACCATCTTTTTATAAATACTGAAAAAATGCTTTGCACGCCCCATTATCGTTGCTTCTATGCCTGCCCCGGTTATATGTGCTTCCACCTCTCTCACCAGGGAATTTATGTAGGCATCCCGAACGGATTTGCGCTGTGCAATCTTCTCCACCAGATCATAATATGCTTCCGGCTCCAGATATTTCAATGAAAGATCATCTAACTCTATTTTAATCTTGGATATACCGAGACGCTGTGCGATCGGAGCATAAATCTCCATCGTCTCTCTGGCTTTCTCCTTCTGCTTCTCCGGTTTCATATATTTCAGGGTACGCATATTGTGCAGACGATCGGCAAGCTTGATAATAATAACACGGATATCTTTTGCCATTGCCAGAAACATCTTTCTCAGGTTCTCCGCCTGTACCTCAATCTTATCCGCATCATAAGAGAGCTGTCCCAGCTTTGTAACTCCATCTACAAGCAGCGCCACCTCAGAACCAAATTCCTCTTTAATCTCCTCGTCTGTCATTACCGTGTCTTCCACCACATCATGGAGAAGCCCGGCTACGATCGTCTCCTTATCCATCTCCAGCTCCGCCAGAATGATTGCCACATAAAGCGGATGGATAATGTATGGCTCACCGGATTTACGCACCTGCTCCCGGTGTGCTTCCTCCGCAATCTTATAAGCTTTCTCCACCATAGAGATATCTGCTGACGGATGATACTTGCGTATGCTGTGAAGCAGCTCTTTGTGCAGATGATCCGGACTGACAAAATCTTTGATCGGAACAATTTTTCCGGACGCCAATATCGGATCGGTCTCGATCTCCTTTATTTTTTCCATTTTCTCATTTTCATTCATCTTCATCATAACTCCCACCTATTTCAACATTATAATGAAATTCAATTAAAATTGCAACGACTTCATATATTGCAGCATCCCTGTCATTTCCATATTGGCTGCAAACTGTTTTTCTTATTCTTCCCATTTTGAAACACCCATAAACGGGAATATCATCTTCTGACATTTTCGTATCTGACATTTCGTTTTCTGATAGTTTCGACAAAAAAAGACTTTTGTTTTTTAGATTATCACAGCTAAACACAAAAAAATAGTTGTTTTTTTGAATTTTATTGAAAACAAAACGTATTTCAGATACAATGCTAAATAGACAGGCCAATTTTAACTGTTTTTTGGCAAATTTTGTTACTATCCGGCTCAGCAAAATCTGAACAGCCAATAGTATCATACTAATATTTAAGGAGGCAGAATTATGGCACAGAATCCAATTGTAACGATTGAAATGGAAAATGGGGATATCATCAAAGCAGAACTCTATCCGGAGATCGCCCCGAACACAGTAAACAACTTTATCTCACTTGTAAAAAAAGGATACTATGATGGAATTATTTTTCACAGAGTCATCAAAGGTTTCATGATTCAGGGCGGAGACCCGCAGGGAACCGGCATCGGCGGCCCGGGCTACAGCATCAAAGGTGAATTCTCACACAACGGTTTCAAAAATGATCTGAAACATACGCCGGGAGTTTTATCCATGGCCCGCACCATGATACCGGATTCCGCAGGCAGCCAGTTCTTTATCATGCATGCTGCCGCACCTCACCTGGACGGCGAATATGCAGGATTTGGTAAAGTCATTGAAGGTATGGAAAATGTAAATAAGATTGCAGAGACAAGATGTGATTACAGTGACCGCCCGATGGCACAACAGAAAATGGCAAAAGTAACCGTGGAGACTTTCGGAGTAGATTATCCGGAACCGGAGAAATGCTAAAATGACAAAAAGCACTGCCCCATGAACCGGCGTGCTCACAGGTCAGTGTTATTCTTTCATTCACAATACCTGACAAGTCCGCCCCTGCACAAGCAGGAGCGGATTTGTTCATTTCTCTTATTATTTTTTCTCTTCTGTCATGGACTCAATGATAGCATCAGCAAGCATATCCAGCTCGTTCGCTTTCTCTGCTTTCAGCGATGACGCCAATGAAAGTCTTGAGCTCAATACTGTCATATTCTTCATCTCATTCTGAAGGAATTTCTCCATCAGATCACCGGATTTACATGCCCAGGAACCGTTTTCTACAATGGCAAAAGTTCTGTTCTGCAGATTCAGCGCTTTCATATCCATCAGATAATTATGCATTACCGGATAAATACCCAGATTATAAGTCACGCTGGCAAGAACCACATGGCTGTACTTGAATGTCTCCGAGATCAGATAAGACACATGGGTATTGGATACGTCGTACATCTTTACATTTGTCATGCCTTTCTCACAAAGCTTTGCCGCCAGCGCTCCCGCCGCTGCCTCCGTATTGCCATACATGGACGCATACGCGATCATAACGCCTTTTTCTTCCGGTTCATAAGTACTCCAATGCTGATATTTATCCAGCAGATAACCGAAGTCGGAACGCCATACCGGACCGTGCAGCGGACAGATATAACGGATATCGTTGACGATTCCTGCCGCTTTTTTCAGTAAAAGCTGTACATGAGGTCCATATTTCCCAACAATATTGGTGTAATAGCGTCTCGCATGATCGATCCAGTCTCTGTCAAAGTTCACTTCATCATTAAACAGCTTACCATCCAGGGCACCAAAGGAACCAAAAGCATCTGCAGCGAACAGAACGCCATTTGTCACATCAAATGTCACCATAGCTTCCGGCCAGTGTACCATCGGTGCAGCCACAAAAGTAACTGTATGTTTTCCAAAGCAGCGGGTATCTCCCTCTTTCACCTCATCCAGCTCATGTCCGTCAATATGGAAATCGAACTGGCGCATCAGCATAAACGCTTTTTCCGTACTGATGATCGTTACTCCCGGATAGCGGAGCAGAATTTCTTCAATAGATGCTCCATGGTCCGGCTCCATATGGTTGATCACCATATAATCAAGGGGACGTCCATTCAACACATGCTCTAAATTTTCCAAAAACTGTCTGCATGCAGACCAGTCAATTGTATCAAATAATACTGTCTTTTCATCCAAAAGTACGTATGCATTATAGGAGACGCCCTCCGGAATCGGGTGAATATTCTCAAACAGGCTTAATCGACGGTCATTTGCACCGATCCAATATAAATCTTCTGTTACATTTCTGACACAATACATGGCTCATCCTCCTTTTATTCTTCTATAAACTGATCTTTATCTTCGCCGCACTCCGGGCATACCCACTCTTCCGGAAGTTTCTCAAATAATGTACCTGGCATTACTTCACTCTCTTCATCGCCGATCTCCGGATTGTATTCATATCCGCAGCCGCTGCAGATATAGCTCTTTCCGATCGGTTCCGGCTTCGGCGGCGTCGGACGTTTCATCTTCACCATCGGAACCGGCGCCGGCTCTTTCGGTTGTCCGTTATCCAACGCTTTTGTCAGCAATGGAAGAATCTCATTCACATCGCCCACAATACCGTAATCACAGTTCTTAAAGATCGGGGCGTTTCCATTCTTGTTAATCGCAACGATCGTAGAGGCATCTTTGATACCTTTCAGATGCTGGCTGGCCCCGGAGATACCACAGGCAATATACAAATTGCCCACAAACTTCTGGCCGGACATACCTACATAGCGGTTGATCGGCACATATTTCAGCGTCTCAGCCACCGGACGGGAAGAACCGATCGCCGCGCCCGCAGCTTTTGCCAGATCCTCAATCAGCTTCATATTTTTCTTCTCGCCGATTCCTTTTCCGGCACTGACTACTCTCTCTGCCTGAGTGATCGGCGTATCAATATCAATTCCTACGGTAAAATCATATCCGTCTTTTTCCAGATTTTCCACCAGAGAAGCAACTCTCTCCTCTGCAGAGCCTCCCTTAAATATCATTTTCTTGCGAATCCCGGTCACTGCCGGTTTTTTCGCAACGCTTCTGCTGCCGCCTGAGGATGCTGATTTCGGCATTTTCCCGATCAGATGAGAAGCGATAACTACTCTCTGAATCTCATTTGTACCTTCATAAATGGTCGTGATCTTGGCGTCTCTATATGCACGCTCTACTTCCATACCTTTCAGGAATCCGCTTCCTCCGAAAATCTGAAGGGCGTCATTTGTAACTTCCAGAGCAATATCCGAAGCATACATTTTTGCCATTGCCGCTTCCATTGCATACGGCTCATGATGCTCTTTCAACTCTGCCGCACTGTAGATCAGGAATCTCGCACAACGCAGTTTCGTTGCCATATCCGCCAATTTGAAGGAAATCGTCTGCTGACGGCAGATCGGTTTGCCAAACTGTTCTCTTTCCTTTGAATATTCCAGGGCGTTTTCATATGATCCCTGGGCAATGCCCAATGCCTGGGAAGCGATTCCGATACGTCCGCCGTCCAGCGTAGACATTGCAATCTTGAAACCGTCGCCTTCTTTTCCGAGAAGATTCTCTTTCGGTACTTTTACATCATTAAAAATCAATTCTGCCGTAGAGGAAGAACGGATACCCATCTTATCATAATGGTCGCCAAACTCAAATCCTTCCCAACCCTTTTCCACGATAAAAGCAGAAATTCCTTTTGTGCCGATATCCGGCGTAGTCACTGCAAATACTACATATGTATCCGCCTTCGGTGCGTTTGTGATAAAGATCTTTCCGCCATTCAGTAAATAATAATCCCCTTTGTCAACTGCTGTCGTCTCTGTTCCGCCTGCATCAGAACCCGCATTTGGCTCTGTCAAACCGAAAGCACCTATTTTTTCTCCTTTGGCAAGCGGCACGAAATACTTCTGTTTCTGTTCTTCCGTACCATACTGGAAGATCGGCCAGCTTCCCAATGACACATGTGCTGAAAGAATAACTCCGGTTCCCCCATCAACCCTTGAAAGTTCTTCTACCGCGATCGCATAACTCAGAACATCAAGCCCGGCACCTCCGTACTCCTTCGGATACGGAATACCCATCAATCCCATCTCCCCCAATTTCTTAACGGCTTCTGTTGGGAATTCATTATTCTGATCCATCATAAAAGCATACGGCTTTACTTCTTCTTCCGCAAATTTACGAATCATCTGTCGAAATTCCTCATGCGCTTCTGTCGTCTTGAAAATCATAGTAACTCCTCCTTTTAGCTTTATTTAAAAATGGCGCTCAGTATAAACGGCTTCTTTTACTGAGATGTCTTTTATACCGGAAACATTTTTGATAACAATAATCATTATTGTTATTTCTTACATGGTAACAAAAAACTCACTGGTTGTCAAGCTAAAATCAGTTTTTTTACAAGTCTTTTACCAATTTACTGAAAATTGCAAAAAAAGTGTGCTTCATACACCCTCGCAATCAAAAACTTCGAAAGCACAGCTTCGCGAGAGCAATTCCTGTGATACAAAAAGGCTGAAATCTGGAAAGTTCAACCAGTTTCAGCCTTTCTCTCATACGTATATTATACTTCATTCAGATTTAATTGTTATCCCCATCTGGCGCGGCGGGCTTTTTTCT
>CAZJSI010000137.1:0-8859 GCA_964548675.1 uncultured Eubacterium sp.
ATTTCCTTCTTGATCCGCAGATTCTCGAAAAATAAACAATGTAAACTCATGTTGCGGAGATGTAAAGCTGATGTGGTGGAGTTCCTTAGTAGTATTAAGTACAATGGCGGTTTTGAATATGCATACCAAAAGAAAGCATCCAGTGCAACAGAAAAAACAAAGAACTTCCGTAGAAAGTTTTACAAAAAAATGATTAGTCAGGTTCAGGATGAGAAGCAGAAGTAACAAGTCGATCCTTTATTTACACAATTGGTACTCTATGATATAATACCATATAATATATAACATATTGAAAGAGGACACTGGATGAAAAAAAATGAGGATGTGATCGCCATTTATTCCCGCAAATCAAAATTTACAGGAAAAGGGGAAAGTATCGGCAATCAGATTGAACTCTGTAAAGAATATGTACGGGTTCATTTTGGTGAAAATGCAGTCGATCGAGTGATCATTTATGAGGATGAAGGGTTTTCCGGCGGGAATCTGAATCGTCCGGATTTTAAAAGGATGATGGATGCTGCCAGAAAAAAGCAGTTTAAAGCGATTATCGTATACCGTCTGGATCGTATCAGCAGAAATATCAGTGATTTTTCCGGCTTAATAGAGGAGCTGTCCCGTCTGGAAATTTCTTTTGTGTCCATTAAGGAGCAGTTTGATACCAGTACGCCTATGGGGCGGGCGATGATGTATATCGCTTCGGTTTTCTCACAGCTGGAGAGAGAAACGATCGCAGAGCGTATTCGTGATAATATGCATGAGCTGGCAAAGACCGGACGATGGCTGGGCGGTATGACGCCGACCGGATATGCTTCGGAAGCGGTAAAGAGCGTGACCATTGACGGGAGATCAAAAAAAGCCTGTAAGTTAAAATTGATTCCGGAGGAAGCAGATATCATTAAAAGGATTTATGAACTTTATCTTGAAACGGATTCTTTGACACTGACGGAATCTGAATTGATGAAAGAGGGATTCAAAACAAAAAATGATAAATATTATACCCGTTTTTCCATCAAAGGAATTTTGCAAAATCCGGTGTATATGCTTGCGGATGATGACGCATATAGTTATTTTGTTCAAAAGGAATCGGATCTGTTCTCCGATCAAAAGGATTTTGACGGTGTGCACGGTATGATGGCATACAATCGCACAGTTCAGGAAAAAGGAAAGACAACGGTTTATCTTCCGCCGAGTGAATGGATTGTCTCTGTCGGCAGGCATCCCGGATTGATACCGGGTAAGGTGTGGGTGCAGATACAGGAATCATTGGAAAGAAACAGATCAAAAGCGTTTAGAAAAGCACGAAGCAATGAAGCATTAGTAACAGGATTATTATTTTGCCGATGCGGCGCCCGCATGTATCCGAAATTGAGTAAAAGAAAGACTGCGGATGGCAAACCTGTCTATACTTATGTCTGCAAAATGAAAGAGAGGAGTCAACGTTCCATATGCAACAGTAAAAATGCAAACGGCAACGCGATGGATATGGCTGTTGTTGAGCAGATCAAAAAATTGACAGATGATAATGAAACTTTTATTCGGCAACTGGAACAAAGCCGTAAATTTTATACCGGAAATCGAATGGACTATGAAAAACGATTGGATGATATGCGAAAAGAAAAGGCGGAAACTGAGAAGAAAATCAATTCTTTAGTAGACTCTCTTGTAGATATGGGTGACAGCCCTGCTAAAACTCATGTAACCAAACGAATTGAACAGCTGAATCAGGAATATCAGTCTCTTGAAAAGCGGATTCAGGAGCTGGAAGGGCTGACTTCCCAACACGCCCTCAGTGATATTGAGTTTGATCTGATGCGTCAGCTTCTGACTGTCTTTAAGGATGGCGTTGATGAAATGACTGTGGAACAGAAACGTGCAGCCATTCGCACCATCGTGCGTAAGGTTGTATGGGATGGCATCAACGCTCATGTAATCCTGTTTGGTGTACAAGACGATGAAATCGAATATCCGGAAATTGCTGCTGTTGCTTCTGGAAATACAGATGACGAGGAAGAAACAGAGGAATTAGTAGACTTTTCTGATGTAGATTATGACGATGAAGACATGGAGGATAATCGCCTGGGAAAAACTGAACCCCTCAGTGCATCAAAAACGCATTGGGGGGAGGATAGCAAATGAACTGTTAATGCATTTCAGAAGCAAGAAGAAAACGATAAAGGATGTATCTCTCTATGAACCGATCGGTACGGACAAAGAGGGAAACCAGATCAAGCTGATGGACGTGGTGGAAAGTCCGGAAGCGGAATTGTGGGAAAAGGTAGTCCTCAAAAAGAATATCAGCCAGCTCTACCGTTTTCTGCCCCGGGTTCTGGATGAACGGGAGCAGATGATCATTTGTAAGCGGTATGGGCTGTATAACACAAAACCTGCAACTCAGAGGGAAATTGCGGACCGGCTCGGCATTTCCAGATCATATGTGAGCCGGATAGAGAAGAAGGCTCTGGAAAAATTGCGGAAAGCATTTGATATCTGATGAATATATGCTATAATAGGTCTGTCTTTCTTATCTTATTTTACCAATGGCGGCGGTTCGCCGTATGTTCCGTATGAAAAGGTAAAAAAATGTATAGTGTAATTACAACAGCGATAAATTGCGGATTTGAGGCTGTTCCGGTTCAGGTGGAAGCGGATGTCAGCGAGGGGATGCCCGGTTTTGAGATGGTAGGATACCTGTCCTCGGAGGTAAAAGAAGCAAAGGAGCGGGTGAGAACTGCTTTAAAAAATGCAGGTTTTTCTATCCCGGCAAAGCGAATTACTATTAGTCTGACTCCGGCCGATATCCGCAAATCCGGCAGCGGATGTGACCTGCCGGTGGCAGCGGCGGTGCTTGCTGCCTTTGGGTTTATTGACGAACATTTATTGGAAAAATATATTGTGATAGGGGAAGTGGGATTAAACGGGAGTATACTGCCCGTCCGGGGCGTCCTGTCCGCAGCAGTGCTTGCAGAAAAACAGCATTATGAGGGAATCGTTGTGCCCTGGGAAAATGCAAGGGAAGCATCTATTCTCCCGGAAATGAAAGTGCTTCCCGTCAAAACGATTCAGGAATTTGTAAGAATCTGCCAGCAGGAACCCGGTGAAGAGCATTTTTACCGGAATCAAAACGATATCTGGCATACCTCCTATGATGTGGACTTCTCAGATATTCACGGTCAGCAGATTGTCAGGCGGGCCTGCGAGATTGCAGTCAGCGGTATGCATAATCTGCTGATGATAGGACCTCCCGGTTCCGGAAAAACAATGATCGCAAAGCGGATTCCAACTATTCTGCCGGATCTTACAAGGCAGGAGAAGCTGGAACTTTCACAGATTTATAGTCTGTGCGGACTTCTGGATGAGAAACGGATCATCCAGAATGAGAGACCCTTTCGCAGTCCGCATCATACGGCTACGCCCCAGGCAATTGCAGGAGGGGGAAAATATCCCCGTCCGGGTGAGATCAGCCTGGCGCATCATGGGGTGTTGTTCCTGGACGAGCTGGCCGAATTCAAGTCCGGTACTTTGGAGGTATTGCGTGAGCCTCTGGAAGAGAAGAAGATTCATCTCTCGAGGCTGGGAGCAAGCTTTACTTATCCGGCGGATTTTATGCTGGTGGCGGCGATGAATCCCTGTCCCTGTGGATATTTTCCGGATATGAACCGCTGTAATTGTACGCCGCTGGCTATTCAACAGTATATTGGCCGCGTTTCTCAGGCATTACTGAACCGGATCGACCTGTGCGTGGAGGCGCAGGAGATGAAATACGAAGATATGGCGGACGGCGGCGGGGCGGAGTCCTCGGCAGAGATCAGGAAGAGAGTTGAGCGGGTACAGCTGATACAAAAAGAACGTTTTGCCGGTTTGAAATATCAGTATAACAGCCAGATGACCACGGAAGATATCGAAAGATTTTGTCCTCTGGATAAGGAGTCAAGGGCAAAGATGCATGAAAAATATGAGGAATATCATCTGAGCGCCCGCGCATATTGTAAAGTATTAAAGACAGCCCGGACGATCGCCGATCTGGAAAACTCGGAGCAGGTGAGATGGGAACACATCGAGGAGGCGCTTTTTTTCAGAAACCCGGACAAGAAGTATTGGAGGCGATATTAGTGAAATATGAATTCTGGCTTGCATCTTTGATGAGGGTGAAAAGCCGAAAGCGTCTCCATGCAAGAAAACTGGCGGGCAGCGCCAGGGAGATCTTCTTCTCAGATGAAAAGTCTCTTAAGAGTATGCATATTTTTTCGGAAGACGAGATACAATGGATGATCAAAGACAGACAAAAATGGGATGTGCAGGGACAGTGGGACAACTTTCAAAAGAGCGGCATACGTTTAGTCCCTTACGTATGCGAGGATTATCCGGAACATTTGAGACATATTTATCAGCCGCCTTATGCTCTTTTTGTAAAAGGGAAAATGCCGGACATGTCAAAGAGTGTAGGCATCGTCGGCGCCCGTATGTGTTCAGAATACGGGCGCAGCATAGCTCAGACACTTGGGAAGAAACTGGCAGAGCGTCAGGTACAGGTGATCAGCGGGATGGCTCTTGGGATTGACAGTGCGGCTCATGCAGGGGCGTTATCAGCAGGAGGAAAAACCTTTGCCGTTCTGGGCTGCGGCTGTGATATCTGTTATCCGAGAAATTCTGTTAATATCTATCATAATATACCGGAAAGTGCCGGAGGGATATTGTCGGAATATCCGCCGGGAACGGAACCGAAGCCATATCGGTTTCCGGAGCGGAACCGTATCATAAGCGCATTATCGGATGTGATCGTCGTAGTGGAGGCAAGGGAAAAGAGCGGTTCACTCATCACTGCAGATTTTGCATTGGAGCAGGGAAAAGATATTTTTGCAGTGCCCGGCCGTTTTGACGATGCATTGAGCAAAGGCTGCAACCGGCTGATCTCCCAGGGTGCAGGCATTTTGTATGACGTGGATGATTTCCTGGAAAATATCGGAATTGACAATGCAAAAAGCCGGGGAACTGAAAAAATTGTGCAAGTTTCACTTGAAAAAGAAGAAATCTTGGTGTATAGTTGTCTCGATTTACATCCTAAATTCATTAACAATATTATAGAAGAAACGGGTTTGAACCTGCTGAACGCCCTGCATGCATTGGAGAATTTAAAACATTCCGGGCTGGCGCAGGAGACCTTTCAGAATTATTATAGTCGTTGTATATCAGATGTGAGATAACTCACATCTGATATGAGCTGGATGCACAGGAATTCGGATATGTATCATATCAGCGGAGGCTGACCCGAATCCCGCGTTAAAACCCGCAAGCGAGTTTTGAAAGAAAAAAGTGGTAAAGAGGTAGAGTATGGCGAAGTATTTAGTAATTGTGGAATCACCGGCGAAGGTGAAGACCATCAAAAAATTTCTTGGTAAAAATTATGAGGTGGCTGCATCAAACGGGCATGTGCGCGATCTGCCGAAGAGTCAGCTTGGGATTGATGTGGAGCATGATTTTGAGCCGAAATATATTACGATTCGGGGAAAGGGAGATATTCTGGCAAATCTTCGAAAAGAGGTAAAAAAAGCGGACAAAGTAT
Source organism: uncultured Eubacterium sp. (assembly GCA_964548675.1). GTDB lineage: Bacteria > Bacillota > Clostridia > Lachnospirales > Lachnospiraceae > Eubacterium_I. Next base: position 5,561 of record CAZJSI010000137.1, read on the forward strand.
ATCTCGCAACGGACCCTGACCGTGAAGGGGAAGCGATTTCCTGGCATTTGTCCAAGGCGCTGAAGCTGGATGAAAAGAATACCAAAAGGATCACTTTTAATGAGATTACAAAAAATGCAGTGAAGGCGTCCCTAAAGAATCCGCGGGAGATCAATATGGATCTGGTGGATGCACAGCAGGCGCGCCGAATGCTTGACCGAATGGTTGGCTATAAAATAAGCCCTCTGCTCTGGGCAAAAGTCAAAAGGGGACTGAGCGCCGGAAGAGTGCAGTCCGTGGCACTGCGCATTATTTGTGACCGCGAGGAGGAGATCAATGCATTCATCCCGGAAGAATACTGGACAATTGATGTGATTCTTCGTCCGGAAGGTGAAAAGAAGGCCATAACTGCCAAATTTTACGGCGATGAGAAAGGTAAGATCCAGATTCATGATCAGAAGGAACTGGATGCGATCCTTGCAGACCTTGAGAACGCTGAATACCAGGTTCTTGAAGTGAAAAAAGGAGAGCGCACCAAAAAGCCGCCTCTTCCTTTCAGCACCAGTACGCTCCAGCAGGAGGCCAGTAAACATTTGAATTTTTCCACCCAGAAGACAATGCGCCTTGCGCAGCAGCTCTATGAAGGCGTGGATGTCAAGGGAAGCGGGACGGTCGGTCTGATCACCTATCTTCGTACGGATTCAACACGTGTCTCTGAGGAGGCAGAAAGTGCGGCGGCAGATTATATTGCGGAACATTATGGGAAGGAATATGTTTCCGGCAGTGCGGCGGCAAAGAAAAGTTCAAATAAGATTCAGGATGCCCATGAAGCGATCCGGCCGACTGATCTGAACCGTTCGCCGGTACTTGTGAAAGATTCCCTGAGCAGGGATCAGTTCCGTCTGTATCAGCTTATCTGGAACCGCTTTGCGGCAAGCCGTATGACGCCGGCTGTCTACGAGACAACTTCTGTGACGATCGGCGCGGGAAAATACCGTTTTCACGTGTCCGCCTCTAAAGTGAAATTCGACGGATTTATGTCGGTATATACTCTGGACGAGGAAAAGTCGGACCGTGTATTTTTGTCAAAGACGCTGGATGAGAACAGCAGGCTCACGGAAGAGGGAATTGAGCCGAAACAGCATTTCACCCAGCCCCCTGCACATTTTACGGAGGCGTCCCTCGTAAAAGCGTTGGAAGAATTGGGTATCGGCCGGCCGAGTACATACTCGCCGACGATCACGACCCTGTTGGGCCGCAGGTATATTTTGAAAGAGAATAAAAATCTTTATGTATCTGAACTGGGCGAGGTAGTGAATAATATTATGAAGGATGCTTTTCCGACAATTGTGGATGACCGTTTTACCGCAAATATGGAATCTTTGCTGGATAAAGTGGAAGAGGGAACCGTGGACTGGAAGATGGTCGTGAGCAATTTTTATCCGGATCTGGATGAAGCGGTCAAAGCAGCGGAACAGGATCTGGAAAAGGTAAAGATCGAGGATGAAGTGACAGAGGAGATCTGTGATGTGTGCGGCCGCAATATGGTCAGCAAATATGGACCTCACGGAAGATTTTTAGCATGCCCGGGATTTCCGGAATGCCGCAATACAAAGCCATATTTTGAAAAAATCGGCGTTTCCTGCCCGAAATGCGGCAAGGAGATTGTACTGAAAAAGACGAAAAAGGGACGAAAATATTACGGATGTGAGAACAATCCGGATTGTGATTTTATGTCCTGGCAGAAGCCTTCAAAAACACCGTGCCCGCAGTGCGGCGGATATATGGTGGAAAAAGGAAACAAACTTGTCTGCGCAGATGAGCAGTGCGGTTATGTAACCAAGAAATAAAATTGTAATAAATAGGAGAAAAAACAAAGAAAATTCTAATAGATTTTAATAAAATTGATTGAATTTACAGAAAAATAGTGCTAAGATACCAATGTTAGCGGTTCTTAGCGCTATTTTTCATGTCTTAGGAAAGTTCGTCCTATGACATGAAAGCACTCCGTGCGAACGATGCGCAGCTACGCGCGCGGCAAGAAAAGCGGTGTTTTCGAAGTTTTTGCTCGCGAGGGTGTGCGAAGCACACTTTTCTTGTGAAAATATTGCATAGAAGGAATCTGATTGATGGAGGAAACCATGAGTAGTGTACAATTATTAGACAAGACGAGAAAAATAGGAAAATTGCTTCATAACAATAATTCTTCAAAGGTAGTATTTAATGACATATGTGCTGTTATGACAGATATTTTATCTTCCAATGTGTTAGTTATCAGCAAAAAAGGGAAAGTACTGGGTCTTGGCTTACGTCCGGAAGTGACAGAAATTACGGAATTGATTGAGGATAAGGTCGGGGGATACATCGACAGTTATCTAAATGAACGTCTTTTGGGAATTCTTTCCACAAAGGAAAATGTAAATCTGGAGACGCTTGGTTTTACGATGTCCAATATCCGTGAATATTCGGCAACGATCGCACCGATCGACATTGCCGGAGAACGGCTTGGCACTTTGTTCGTGTATCGGCAGGAGAGGCAATATGATATCGATGACATTATTTTGTGCGAATATGGCACAACTGTTGTCGGCCTTGAAATGATGCGTTCTGTGAATGAGGAAAATGAAGAAGAAAACCGAAAGAAACAGATCGTAAAATCGGCGATCAGCACTCTTTCTTATTCGGAACTGGATGCGATTGAACATATTTTTGATGAACTGGAAGGCAGGGAAGGCATTCTTGTGGCAAGTAAAATTGCAGATCGTGTGGGTATCACACGTTCTGTTATTGTAAACGCCCTGCGCAAATTTGAGAGTGCAGGCGTGATTGAGTCCAGATCATCGGGGATGAAAGGTACTTATATAAAGGTCCTGAATGACGCGGTATTTGATGAACTGGAGAGGATGAAGCAGCATAGGGATTAAGTCCTTTTTCAACCGGAAAACCGGAAAATTTATAACCGGAAAATTTTTCAATAAGTTTTAAATAAAGTGCTTGAAACGGGTATGGAAGTGTGATATACTCAATCAGTCTGAAAAAACGTCAGATATTTTTCTGTGCGTTTTTAAGATAAATAACAAATCAATCACATGCGCGGACTAACCGGTATGGTGCCTGAATGGTGAGCCGGCGGGTAAGATGTGCATGGAAGAATCAAAACCATGGAGGGAAAAAACATGAGCGTTATTTCAATGAAACAGTTACTGGAAGCAGGTGTACATTTCGGACACCAGACAAGAAGATGGAACCCTAAGATGGCTCCGTACATCTATACCGAGAGAAACGGTATCTATATCATCGACTTACAGAAATCCGTAGGT
>CAZJSI010000138.1:0-8777 GCA_964548675.1 uncultured Eubacterium sp.
CCCGCGACCGAGAAAGCGGAGCTTTCGAGGTGCACGGCTTATTTAATACGAAGCTGCGAGCCAAATCGGGAGAGAAAGCATCGAGTAAGCAGGCTTACGGAGAAGATTGAGAGGAGAATAGAAATGAGAGAGAAGTTAAGACAGATCAGAGAAAATGCCCTGAATGCGATTGAGAGCTCAGAAGGTTTGTCAAATCTGAATGATGTCAGAGTGGCATTCCTTGGCAAAAAAGGCGAGCTGACTGCCGTATTAAAAGGTATGAAAAATGTCAGCCCGGAAGAACGTCCGTTAGTTGGTCAGATGGTCAATGAGACGCGGGAGGCGATTGAGAAAAAGCTGGAAGAGACCAAAAAGAAAATGGAAGCTCTGGAGATGGAGCGCAAATTGAAAAAAGAAGTGATCGATGTGACTCTTCCGGCTAAGAAAAACCGTGTCGGACACGGCCATCCAAATACGATCGCGCTGGAAGAAGTGGAGCGTATTTTCGTAGGCATGGGCTACGAGGTTGTGGAGGGCCCGGAAGTAGAGTACGACTACTACAATTTTGAAGCATTAAATATTCCGGCAAATCATCCGGCAAAGGACGAGCAGGATACTTTCTATATTAATGACGAGATCGTACTGCGTACCCAGACATCCCCGGTTCAGGTGCGTGTGATGGAGCAGGGAAAACTGCCGATCCGTATGATCGCTCCGGGAAGAGTATTCCGTTCTGATGAGGTGGATGCGACCCATTCTCCTTCTTTCCATCAGGTGGAGGGACTTGTCATTGACAAAAATATTACATTTGCAGACTTAAAGGGCACATTGCAGGAGTTTGCACAACAGTTGTTCGGACCGGAGACCAAGGTAAAATTCCGCCCCCATCATTTCCCGTTCACAGAGCCGAGCGCCGAGGTGGATGTGACCTGCTTTAAGTGCGGAGGAAAGGGATGCCGTTTCTGCAAGGGCGAGGGCTGGATCGAGATCTTAGGCTGCGGTATGGTACATCCCCATGTTCTGGAGATGAGCGGCATCGATCCGAAAGAATATTCCGGATTTGCTTTCGGCGTAGGTCTGGAGCGTATTGCGCTTTTGAAATATGAGATTGACGATATGCGTCTTCTGTATGAAAACGATGATCGTTTCCTGAAACAGTTTTAGTGCAGCCAATGAGTAGGACAGACAGGGCTGAGCGGGTTTTGAATTGTAGATAAAGATAGAAAGGATATCAGAAAATGACAACTTCATTGAAATGGATAAAAGCATATGTGCCGGAGCTTGATGTGGAGCCGCAGGAATATATGGATGCGATGACACTTTCCGGCTCCAAAGTAGAAGGATATAAGAGAATGGATGAGGATCTGGAAAAGATCGTCATCGGCCAGGTGGAAAAAATTGAGAAACATCCGGATGCGGATAAGCTGATTGTCTGCCAGGTAAATATCGGAACAGAAACCACACAGATCGTTACCGGAGCGCCAAACGTATTTGAGGGAGCGAAGGTTCCGGTTGTCCTGGACGGTGGACGTGTGGCCGGCGGCCACGATGGAAAGATGACTCCGGGCGGTATCAAGATCAAAAAAGGGAAACTGCGCGGTATCGAATCGAACGGAATGATGTGCTCCATCGAAGAGCTGGGTTCCAACAGGGATATGTATCCGGATGCACCGGAGGATGGTTTGTATATTCTGCCGGAGGATGCGCCGGTAGGTGAGAGTGCGGTTGCTTATCTGGGGCTGGATGATGTGGTTGTGGAGTATGAGATTACTTCCAACCGTGTAGACTGTTTCTCTGTTCTTGGCATTGCGAGAGAGGCAGCGGCGACATTTGGCAAAGAATTTATTCCTCCTGTCGTGACTGAGACAGGAAATGATGAGAATGTGAATGACTATATCAGAGTAACGGTGGAAGATACGGATCTTTGTCCGCGTTATACAGCCCGGGTGGTAAAAAATATCAAATTGGCTCCGTCACCGGAATGGATGCAGCGCAGACTGGCGGCTCACGGCATCCGCCCGATCAACAATATCGTGGATATTACAAACTATGTGATGGAAGAGTACGGACAGCCGATGCACGCTTATGATTGGGACACGATCGCGGGAAAAGAGATCCGTGTGCGCCGTGCACAAAAGGGCGAGAAATTTGTGACTCTGGATGGCCAGGAACGTACATTGGACGACACCGTTCTGATGATCTGTGACGGTGAAAAGGCAGTCGGCCTTGCGGGAATCATGGGCGGTGAAAACTCTATGATCACGGACGATGTCACAACGATGTTGTTCGAGGCAGCCTGCTTCGACGGTACAAACATCCGTCTCTCCGGCAAGAAAGTCGGTCTCCGTACCGATGCTTCCTCCAAGTTTGAAAAGGGACTTGATCCGAACAATGCGATCGAGGCTATGAACCGCGCCTGCCAACTTGTGGAAGAACTGGGAGCCGGAGAAGTAGTCGGGGGCGTTGTAGATGTTTACAGCAAAGAAAAGACCGGATGCAGAATTGCGTTTGATCCGGACTGGATCAATAAACTGCTTGGCACAGATATCGCAGAGGAGACAATGCTCTCCTATTTTGAAAAGATCGACTTGGGATTTGACCCTGAGACAAGGGAGGTCATTGTTCCGTCCTGGAGACAGGATCTGGAACGCGATGCGGATATCGCGGAGGAAGTGGCAAGATTTTTCGGATATGACAACATTCCGACTACACTGCCGGCGGGCGAATCCACCACAGGAAAGCTTTCTTTCAAACTTCGTGTTGAGGAAGTGGCAAGAGAGGTGGCCCAGTTCTGCGGATTTTCCCAGGGAATGACCTATTCCTTTGAAAGCCCGAAAGTATTTGATAAATTATTGCTTCCGGCGGACAGCGAATTGAGAAAGACAGTTACGATCTCCAATCCGCTGGGCGAGGATTTCAGCATTATGAGAACGGTTTCTTTAAATGGTATGCTGACATCCCTTTCCACAAACTACAACCGCAGAAATAAAGATGTGCGCCTGTATGAACTGGGCAATATCTATCTGCCGAAACAGATCCCGGTGACAGAACTCCCGGAAGAGCGTATGCAGTTTACACTGGGATTCTACGGCGACGGTGATTTCTTCACAATGAAAGGCGTCGTGGAGGAATTCCTCGACAAAGTGGGAATGCACAGGAAAGTAGAGTGCGATCCACAGTCCGGTTATCCGTTCCTGCACCCGGGACGTCAGGCAAACGTGCTCTATGACGGCCAGGTGATCGGTTATCTCGGAGAGGTGCATCCGCTCGTTGCGGCAAATTATGCGATCAAAGAGAGAGTATATGTGGCAGTGATTGATATGCCGGAAATCGTATCCCGTGCGACCTTTGACCGGAAATACGAGGGCATTGCAAAATATCCGGCTGTAAACCGCGATCTCAGTATGGTTGTTCCGAAAGCGGTTCTGGCAGGAGATATTGAGAAAATCTTTGATCAGAGAGGCGGCAAGATACTGGAATCCTACCAGTTGTTCGATATCTATGAAGGCGCTCAGATCAAACCGGGATTCAAATCTCTGGCCTATACGCTGACATTCCGTGCGAAAGACCGCACTTTGGAAGAGACAGATATCACTTCTGTGATGAAGAAGATCATGAACGGTCTGGACAGGCTTGGAATTGAGCTGCGCCAGTAGGAAGATGATGCTATGAATGTAAAGGATTTTTATTTTGATCTGCCCCAGGAGCAGATCGCACAGGACCCTCTGGAAGACCGTTCGGCTTCCAGACTCCTTGTGTTAGACAAACATACGGGAGAATTTACCCATAAAATCTTTAAAAATATTGTGGATTACTTAACCCCCGGAGATTGTCTGGTCTTAAATAATACAAAAGTAATTCCGGCCAGACTGTTCGGTGAAAAAGAGGGTACACAGGCAAAAATCGAGATTCTTCTGTTGAAACGGAAAGAAAATGATGTCTGGGAAACTCTTGTAAAGCCGGGCAAAAAAGCAAGGCCGGGAACAAGGATCATTTTTGGCGGCGGCCTGCTCGTCGGTGAGGTCATCGATGTGGTGGAAGAGGGGAACCGTCTCATTCAGTTTTCTTATGAGGGAATTTTTGAGGAGATTTTAGATCAGCTCGGTCAGATGCCTCTGCCGCCATATATTACACACCAGCTTCAGGATAAGAACCGTTATCAGACGGTCTATGCGAAGTATGACGGGTCTGCAGCGGCGCCGACGGCGGGACTTCACTTTACGCCGGAGCTGCTTAAGCAGGTGCGGGATATGGGCGTGGAGATCGCAGAGGTCACGCTCCATGTGGGGCTTGGAACATTCCGGCCCGTCAAGGTGGAGAATGTTCTCGACCATCATATGCACTCGGAATTTTACCAGATCAGCGAGGATGCGGCGGAAAAGATAAACCGGACAAAAGAGAAGGGCGGACGCATTATCTGTGTCGGCACCACAAGCTGCCGGACAATAGAATCTGCCGCTGATGAAAACGGACGGATTAGGCCCTGCAGCGGCTGGACGGAAATCTTTATCTATCCTAGCTATCAGTTTAAGGTGTTGGATTGCCTGATTACGAATTTCCATCTGCCGGAATCCACACTTTTGATGCTTGTCTCCGCACTGGCAGGAAGGGAGCATGTGCTTGCCGCTTATGAGGAAGCGGTGAAAGAAAAGTATCGGTTTTTCTCCTTTGGAGATGCGATGTTTATCAAATAGAATATGGATTATGCAGCGGGGCTGCCGCATTAAGAAAAGCATATACCAGATATAGCAGCAAGTATCTATACTCCAAAACTTTATCCTGTATATCCAGTGCTTAGTGCGACAGCCTCGTTCTTTGCTGTGGGGGATAAACAATTTCTGCGCAGCTTAGACATTGAAAAACGCAACATATGCACATTGCTATTGATTAATATCATGTTTTTTTTAAAATATAATTTGTAAAAAAACTCCGACAAGTATACAGAGGAGGAAAAATGAGAGTTTGCAAACATCAAAACAAAAAATTAAAGGAAGATTATGTTGATATTTATTATGCCGAAATGAATCCGCAGATTGCCGGGCTGTTTGAATATCTGGATGGCATGGATACCATGACCGGAAAAAATAACGGCGGTCATCGAGTCATACATGTTTCGGAGGTTTTCTATTGTGAGATCGTGGACCGGAAATGTTATGCATACCTGGAACAGGATGTGTATGAGGTTGATTTTACTTTACAGAAGTTCCTGGAACTCTATTCTGCAAAGGGGATGGTTCGGATCAGCCGTTCCATGTGTGTCAATGTATTTAAGATATTGGAGATCAGGACAGATTTTAATATGAAAATGCAGCTTCGATTGAGAAACAGCGAGGTGGTTATCCTGAATCGGAATTATAAAAATGACTTTTTCAAATATTTAAAACAGCTAACGGGGAGGGATGCATAATGATTACGAAAAAGAATTATTTTCCGATCGTGTGCATGGTATTCACTGTCGCAGTATTGGCCAAGATATTAGCAGAGAATGTGATCCTTGGTTATTCAGACTCATTTTATGCAGAAAATATTATATTGGTATTTTGTTATTCGGCGCTGATCGTTGCAGTTTTGGGAGTATCCAGATATTTAACAAAATTTCCATTATGGCTTGTCATTGCGGTACAGTATATTATTGTCGTTTCAGCGGCCATGCTTGAAACAAAAGTAAACGGACTGTTTGAGGAATTGTCCGAATCTGCGTATCATGATATGTTCTGGTCGGTTACGATTCCGTTTGCCATAGCCGCGGTTTTGTATTACGTAAAGTATTTTCGTGATATTCACAGGGCAAATCAGGATCTGGAAAAGCTTCAGAAAATGGTGGATAAAGGCATTTATCCGGAGCAAAAGGCGTTATAAATATTTCTTCTTTGGATGATATGGAGGAAAACAAAGTGAGTTCTAAAAAGCAGGGATTGTGGTATTTGATATTTGCGATGATCATACTGGGCGGGATCTGTCTGGAATTTATATGGGCTTTTATGCTGGAACCATGCATTTTTCATGTTTCACTGGAAGAGTATACTGTGACGCAGACCATTTTTCATTGGGCGCTGACAAGTATATCCTGGGTATGTGCGGCAATGATCGTTTTGAAGACTACCAAAAAGAAATTGGGGATTGCTGTATCGGACAGAGGAAAGGTACGGAAATACCCGTCAAAGAAGCGAACCTTATGTGTTTTGGCGCTGGCTGCCTGTGTGATATATTCCCTTGTCTCATCGTATCTCGCATGGGATGGGAGCAAACTTTTGTATGAATTGAAAAATCTTGGCATTGTCCAGTGGATTTTTCAATATATGTACTATGCCTTTGAGACGCTTATGTTCTTTTTGATCATTGTTTTTGCCCAGAAAGCTTTTGAGAAATGGATCGGCTATGAAAATTTTCCATATGGGGGAGTGATAGTAGCCCTTACCTGGGGACTGGGTCATATTGTGTCGAAGGGCTCGGTAGCGACAGGATGCCTGGCGGCGGTGAGCGGATTTGTGTATGGTATTATCTATTTACTGACGGATCGCAATGCGAAATGGAGCTATTTCCTGTTGTTTGTATGTTTTATATTGTGATTGTCTCTGATCTCAAAACAGGGAATAGAAAACCCCGGAGCGGCGGCTCCGGGGACTTTGTTTATTTTTCATAAACGGTGTAGTGATATTTCCTCAAAAGATTCACTGCCTTATCGTAGGCATCCCCGTCGTAAAATTCCACCTGTAAAACACCCTGCTGAAATTCTCTGTTGTGGATGATACCGATATTCTTAATACTGATATTGTTGGATGCGAGGATCGTCGCAATTGTGGCGATCCCTCCCGCCTCATCGATCAGGTCACAGAATAACTGATAAACCGGATGGATCGGCCCGCGCCGGGAAATATTGAAAGAATCCCGGTATTCCTTTGCGGAACTGAAAAATTCCTTGATCCTGTCTGCGTTGCTGTCCTCGATCGTATCCCGCATGCGCTTCATGGCTTCCATATAAGCATCGATCAGGGCAATGATCTGACTGCGGTTGGCGAGACAGATATTTTCCCACATCGTAGGATCAGAGGATGCCACCCGTGTAATATCCTTGAATCCTCCGGCCGCGATAGTGCGCAGAGTTTCGTCTTCGTCATCCAGATTCTTCACCAGATTTACAAGGGTAGAAGCGATCACTGTCGGCAGGTGGCTGATAGAGCCGACAGAAAAATCGTGTTTTTTGTAATCCAGTATCAGCGGCAGCGCGCCGATGGATTTTACAAATGCCTCAAATTCCTCTACTTTTTTAACGGTTACCGTCTGAGTAGGCGTCAGGATATAGTATGCATTTTCCAGCATATAGGCGGTGGAATACTCGTAGCCGGTGTGTTCCGTGCCGCACATCGGATGGCCGCCGATAAAGTGTCTTTCCAGATCAGGAAAATTTCGGATCTGTTCATGAATACCGGTCTTTACGCTGCCAACATCGGTGAGCAGCATGTCGTCATGCAGAATATCAGACAGTTGTTTTACATAGTCTGTATTGTTGAGGACCGGAGCACACAGATAGATGTAATCACAGTCCGAAAAATCCTCTGTGACGGAAGAACAGCCTTTTGTGATGACTTCTTCTTCAAGCGCCATTTTTAATGTATCTTCGCAGGTGTCATAGGCAACGATCTGAATGTCAGGATAGATGCGGTGGATCGTCTTTGCGATAGAACCGCCGATATGTCCAAGGCCGATGAACCCGATTTTATTTGGAATCATAGTATCTCCTTTCAGTTTCCTAAATTATCTGATCATATAGTCAAGTCTCATTCATAAGTCTCGAAACATCAATATGCCGCTCAACGCGGCCTTTTATGATGATAACGCATTTTGCGGGAAAAGTCAACACTTTAAAGTGTGAAAGTAATAGCCCGGAATGTTGAAAAAAGACTTTTTCAACAAAAAAGCAGAGAGGACAATTTTCGGCTTCTCCTCTCTGCGAACATCGTCGGATTGATACTATACGGCTACTTCCAATACTTCTGCATATATTCCTCCGCAGATATTTCGGACAAAGAAAGTTTTTTGATCAACCGATCCCGGGTTTCTTTTCTTGAAACCCCAAACTCTGCGCAAGTTTCGATAATAGCCTCAGTTTTTCCTTCAATTTTTCCCTCGGCTCTTCCCTCAGCTTTTCCCTCAGCTTTTCCCTCAGCTCTTCCTTCAGCTTTCCCGCGTTCTTCGCGTTCCTTCAGTTCATCCTCAAATAATTCATATAATGCCTCACACATACGCTGTTCCACCTCCATTTCTTTTCGGTTTCCCCTGACAATAACATTCATTACTGCCTGATATAATTCCGAGTTTTTATTCGGGGCATAATGCTTTGCTATATCCTCTATTTCCTTCCCGGCTTTCAAGTTATCCCTTAGATGCTGCAGCCAGTAATATTCTTCTTTTGACAGCTCATGGGTTATGACCAACTGTATCGGGAATGGGTCCCCCATCAGGTGATAAATCCCTTTCTCATATTTTTTAATGGTAATCCCCCTGAATTCACAAATATGCTTGAGCATCTCCCTCGGATAATGGTTACACACAAACCATAATTCCACCCGCCTTCCAAAATTCATTTTTTCACAGTTTAATTGGTTCGCGAACATTGAAATTTCCGAAACCTGCATTTGCAGATAAGACAACAGAAAGGCACAAACGCCGTTTAGAATATTAAGAAATTAATGTTCACAGGAGATTATAACATTAACAAGATGTTTTGTCATGTAAAATGGAACACGGGCGTTTGACAGTTGAATAATTAAAAAAGTACTTGCAGGTCGCATAATACC
>CAZJSI010000139.1:0-8737 GCA_964548675.1 uncultured Eubacterium sp.
GGCTCAGATTGATGATTTCATCATGTCGCTGCCCGACGGGTACGATACAAAAGTAGGCAGTTTCGGCTCCCGCTTCTCCGGGGGTGAAAAACAGCGGATCGCCATTGCCAGGGCAATTCTCAAAAATGCTCCGATCCTGATCCTGGATGAAGCAACCAGCGCCGCCGACCCGGAAAATCAGGTAGAGATCGACCGAGCGATCCGTAACCTGTGCCGTGGAAAGACAGTCATCCTCGTGGCCCACAGGCTGAGCGCCATAAAAATGTGTGACAAGGTGGCCGTTGTGGAAGATCACACGGTCACGAGCCACGGCACACATGAGGAAGTCCTAGAAAGCAATGCCTACTACAGAAAGGCGTGGCAGGATTACAACACGGCAAGAGAGCTGACTTACACAACTCACATATCGAAGCAGAAAGGAGCTGACTCACATGAGAACTGATAACCCATTCAAAAAAAATGTCCGTTTTGCGATAGGCACGATCCTGACGGTCATGGAGGGATTTTTATCCGGCTGTACCTATCTCTCCCTCTATCTGCTGATCAAAATGATGATCTCAGACACCGTAAATGCCCGGCAGATCGGCCTGCTCACTGCAGCGCTCGCCGGAATTTTCCTGCTGAGACTGATCGCCTACGGCATCGGCTATACCCAGAATCAGATCGGCGGAGCGGCCATCTCCAAAAAAATCCGTCTTTTTCTTGGGGACAAATTCAAAAAAATCCCCCTCGCCCGCTTTACGGAAGGGCAGATCGGACAATATGTAAATACCATGACGAGCGATGTCGGCAGCTATGAGCAGATCCTGACCCACAAAACCGGAAACCTGATCAAAAATATCACGCTCTCCGCCATATTGATCCTCTTTGTGTGCATTTTATATCTGCCCGCAGGGTTGATCCTGCTCTGCGTCAGCCTGCTCTTTATCCCGAACATGTGGCTATCCTTTCGCATTGTAAAAAAATACGGCAACGCCAAAAACAGAATCTGTGCGGAAAGTGTCAGCAGCATCGTGGAATATGTCTCCGGCATCCAGACACTGCGCACCTACAATATGGGCGGTGTCAAAAACAGGGCTACCACCGACGCCATGCGGGATTTCAGTAATGTGTGCTACCAATATGAGGCAAAGGGAATCCCTGTCGGTTTTACTTTTGCCATCATCGACTGGCTGACCGTCCCGCTGATCGTGACCCTCGCGTCAAAACCTCTGTTTTCCGGCAGTATCAGCGGCGTGGATTACCTGATGATCAGCCTGATGCCGATCCTCCTGGCCAAATTATTTTCCTCCATTGCGATCGATCTTTTCAGCTATAAAAACCTGATGATATCCAGGAAAAATATAGAGAAGATCATAGCGGAACCAGAGGAACAGGGAGACAGCCCGGCTGCGCCCCTTACATCCCACGACATTGTTTTTGAAAATGTCCGGTTTTCCTATGTTCCCGGCGAACCGGTGCTAAAGGACGTCAGCTTCCATGCCAAAAACCGGGAACTCACCGCTATCGTGGGCGATTCCGGTTCCGGAAAATCCACAATATTAAACCTGATTTCCAAATTTTATGAAGCGGATGCGGGCACGATCTCCATCGGACAAAAACAGATCAACCAAATCGCAACAGAACATATATTGGAACAGATTTCCATGGTAGATCAGGACGTATTCCTGTTCGACGATACCATTCAGGAAAATATCCGCCACGCAAGGCCGGACGCCTCCGATTCCGAGATTGAGGCGGCCTGCAGGCAGGCAAACTGCGATGCATTCATCCGTAAAATGGAAAAGGGGTACGACACTCTCATCGGCGAGAACGGAAATCTGCTCTCCGGCGGTGAACGCCAACGCCTATCCATCGCCCGGGCTATCCTCAAAAACAGCCCCATCCTGCTTCTGGACGAGGCAACAGCGTCACTGGATATCGAAAATGAACTGGCCGTAAAGCAGGCCATCTCGAATCTTCTGAAAGAAAAAAAGACAGTGGTGATGATCGCACACACACTGTCCATTGTTAAAAACGCCGACCAGATTCTCGTTGTATCCGACGGAAAGATCGCCGAGTCCGGTACGCATAAAGAGCTTTTGGAGAAAAACGGAAAGTACGCGGCTATGTGGAACGCCGAACAGAAGCTTTCGGCATAAAAAGAGAACAGTCTCATTTTCCTCTGCCTACATTCTAACCGTTCTAACTATTCTAACCATTCTTGTCAGTCTGTTTGGTTAGAATGGTTAGAATGAATTGTGAGGGCAATATCCGGATTATATGGCCGTGAAGCATGCTTCAAGATACATTACCGTTCCTGCACTTCTTTTCCGCTTAAATGTTCAATCGCTATTTCATACATCTGCACAGCATTTCCAAAACGGGCGATTTCTTCATCGGCTATTCTTTCATCAGGGAAGTACTTCATTGCAAGCCGCTTCAGCAGCCCCATCGCCTCCGCCTCGTCACTGATCAGATGGCATCGTCCAAATACGACAACGCTCTGCAGGAACGGTGCCCATGGTTCTTTTTTGATTGTTTCATTTCCAAAAACAGTGAAGCAGATTTTGTCGCATTTCTTTATTGCATCCGCCTTATGCCCGATGCGTGATCCGTGAAAATAAATCTTCTGATTTTCTTCATCATACAAATAGTTTACCGGTATCGCATAAGGGTAGTTATCATCTCCATTTACGGCAAGGACTCCTCTTCGGGAATCATGAAGAAGTTTTTTCGATGCGGCCATATCTAATTCTCTTTTCATTCTACGAGCTGGTCTAAACATAATATTCCTCCACGCAAAATTCTCTTTTTACACCCTCAACAGCAGCTGAACTTAAGTCAGCACATTCCATCACCACTGTTCAAAATGAACCTGCGATTCCTCAAATTCGCTTCTGCTGCCTAATGTTAATTCAGCTTCATTTTTCGGATATCCCAAAGCGATCAGAGAGTGTGGCATGACAGTATCCGGCAGATGGAACAATTCTCTTTGCCTGTTCACCCGCTCCATCTGCGGATAGGTTCCAAGCCAGACCGAGCCGATCCCCAGATCTGTGGCGGCAAGAAGAATATTCTGGCAGGCTATGGAGGCATCTATGATCCAATAGTCCGGCGCTTTCTCAAAAGCACGCTCCAGGTCGCCGCAGACGAGAATTCCCACATTTGCGTTTCTGAGCGGCTCCGCCGGTTTGCCGTTAGCATCCGCCATCTTATTCAAAGTTTCCTTATCTCTGACAATGAGAAAACACCAATCCCTGGCATTGACGCAGCTTGGGCCACTCATCCCGGCATCCAGAATTTCATGCAGCACCTCATCAGTGATTTCTTTGTTGCTATACTCTCTTATGCTTCTTCGCATTTTGATCGTTTCAATTCCATCCATAAATAATTCTCCTCTTTATTAATTTTGTGATGTGCAGACCGCACCATACAGGTTCATTGCGTCAGACTGGCCATTCTGCCTGCAATTCCGCCCCATTCTCCGGATCCACATTTGCTATCGCCTCATCTTCTAATGTCAATTATAGACTAATACCTCGGCAGTTCAAATCTTATTTTAGTCTCATTTCAGTCTCATTAGTCTCATTTTCTTTTTGATACTGAGACCATCCAACGACCAAGCCTCTTATCATAAGTTATTCCACTTCCAAGAGTGCCAAACTTTTCAATCCCTGCTACTTCCCATCTTTCAGGAATTTCTTTCTTCACTTCTTCATTCCAAACCATTTTCCCACCAGAAGATTTATAAGGCTTTCCCCCAATTTCCTGTTTAATACCTTGCACACTCAACAGCAAGGTCTCTTTCGTCTGCTACAATATTTTTCTTCTTTATTAGCAATCCAAAACTACATATTTATATTTTATGGGATAATATAAAACATAGCAAGAAAAAATCTCAAAACAATTTAACTGGCAAAGAAAAAGTATCAAAGTTTCTATGCACTTCGATACTTCTTCTACACTTCTAAAATTTCTATCTATACAATCCGATTTTTCCAGATTGCAATTTGATTATGTCAACTTCCAGTCAAGCTGCTTTTACAATTTCCAACTCGCCGCCTGCTCTCTGCTTTTCACAAATCTTCTGTAGATGCCCTCCTGCTCCACTAGTTCCTCATGTTTTCCCCTCTGCGCGATCTTCCCGCCGCTCAACACAAGGATCTGATCCGCATGGCGGACCGTCTTCAGGCGATGCGCTATCATTATGATCGTCTTGTCATGTGTCAGCGCACGGATCGCAGCCTGCAATTCTGCCTCATTCTCCGGATCCACATTTGCTGTCGCCTCGTCAAGAATGATGACAGGCGCATCCTTTAAGATTGCCCGGGCGATGGAGATCCGCTGTTTTTCCCCGCCGGACAGCGTACCGCCGCCCTCGCCCAAAACCGTTCTGTATCCATCGGGCAGTTCCGTAATAAACTCATGGCAGCACGCCTTTTTTGCAGCTTCCACCACCTCCTCATGAGAGGCGCCGGGATTTCCGAATTTTATATTGTTTTCGATCGTATCGTTAAAGAGATATACATTCTGAAACACCATGGAAATGTTCTTCATCAGGCTGTCCAGCTTATACTCCTTTACATCATGGCCGCCCAGGGTGATCTGTCCGCCCTCCACATCCCAAAAACGGGCCGTCAGATTGCAGAGTGTTGTCTTTCCGCCGCCGGAAGGCCCCACGACCGCAGTGGTCGTCTTTTCCGGAACGGAAAAGCTGATATGATCCAGAACTTTTTTCCCGCCATAGGAAAATGTCACATCTTCAAACCGGATATCCTTATGCTCCGGTACAATATCTCGTCCCTCAATATCCATCGTCGGCGTATCGTCGATCGAATTTGCCTTGTCAATGGACGCGCCAAGCATCTGCAGATTATCTGACATATTTCCGGCGCTCTCCAGCTCCTGATAAATCATAAAGGATACGATCAGCATCAAAAGGCAGCGGGACAGGGACATCGTACCCCCGGCAAAAAAGATAAGCGAGCACACAACGATCAAAACACTGAACAGCCGCACGGTCAGCTGTCTTGCCGCGGACCAGGGCACGACGGAATGCTCCAGAGCCAGAGCCCGGTTACAGCTCTCATCCACCGTTTTTCTTATCGTTTGATCATTATCCTTTTCCAGTCCATAGGACTTCACCACGCTCATTCCCTGAATATATTCCAAAACTGCCTGCACCAGATTTTCCTGCGCCTGCTGTCTGGCGGGACCCGTTTTTGACATTCCTCTCTGGGCCATCTCCGTGACAAGCAGATAACACAAAATGCCGATGATCGCTATGATTCCAAGCCGCCAGTCCGCAATCGTCAGGGCCAGGCACAACGCCAGTGTATTTAAAAATCCTCCTATTACCATGACCAGACACCGGGCCGCATTATTTTCCACGTCTCCCAAAGTTGTAGTTACTACAGCCGTAATATTTCCGAGACTGTTTTCATTAAAATAGCCCATAGGAATATAGCGCATCCGGTCCCCGATCTGAATTCGCTTTTCTGCCACCATGAAATATCCCGTCTCCGTTTCCATATTTGTGGAATGATAAAAGCAAAACAGCTTTCCGATCACAGACAGCGCAAGTATTCCCAGCACAATTCCAAGTTTTCCCATTTCCCCTAAAACTACCATATCCAGTGTCAGCATCAGCGCTCCAAACTGGAAAGCGGAAAATACCGCTCCCAAAAACGCCGTGAGCATCGCCCTTGTCAAAAGCTTCTGCCGGCTTCCGGCAAAAGCATATATTTTTTTCAGTACTCCAAACATTTCTTTTCCTCCTCTCACCGTGCATCAAATGTATCGGATTCGCAGTTCACATGTGAACCTCGGCATGGAACATCTGCCGCATCGGATCCGTCTTTCTGCAGCCGCTCTGTCCGGGCACTGTCTTCAAATGGAACATCTGCCGCATCGGATTCGTCTCCCGTCTGATACGCCTGCCACATCTGTGCATACAGCGGGCATATATCCAGCAGCTCTTTCTGCGTTCCCCTGCCTGCAATGTGCCCCTGATCCACAACCACGATCTGGTCTGCGTCAGCGACGGTGGAAAGCCGATGAGCGATTACGATCAGTGTTTTCCTTTCATCCGCCGGATGGTTCCCGGGTGTCCCCGAGGTATCCTTTCCTCTTATCAGAGCCGATATGGCTCTCTGGATCACTGCTTCGTTCTCGGGATCAACGCTGGCGGTGGCCTCGTCGAGAATAATGATCGGTGCATCTTTCAGCATTGCCCGGGCAATGGATATCCGCTGCTTTTCTCCGCCGGATAAATGCCCTCCGCCTTCGCCGCAGACCGTATCATACCCCTGATCCAGCGCCCGGATAAACTCATCGCATCCCGCCGCTTTTGCAGCCGCTTCCACTTCCGCGTCCGTCGCTGAAAGATTACCCATACGTATATTTTCCCGCACCGTGCGGTCAAACAGATAGCTTTCCTGGGAAACATAGGCGATCTGCCGATTGAGCTGATCGAAAGGAATCTGTCTCAGGTCCGCGCCGCCGAGGGTGACGGCCCCCTCCGATACATCCCAGAATCCGGCGATCAGTTTCGCGATGGTGGATTTTCCGGAACCGGAAGGTCCCACCAGTGCGGTCACTGTTCCCGGTTTTATCGTCAGATCGATCCCATGCAGAATTTCCCCGGTATCCTTTCCGTAAGAAAAAGAAACTTTCTTCAACCGTATCTCCCGGCCCTCGAGCAAAGCCTCCTCCTCTGGCCGGTTCAACTCCGGCGCCTCCAAAATTTCTGCAATTTCTCCCACATTGGTGTTGACCACGGCAAGTTCATCCACAAAGGACATAGCCGCCAGCAGCGGTCCCGTCAATCCCAGTGAAAGTACAACGATCGTAAAAAAATGTGCAGCGCTCAGCCCTCCTGCCGACCACAGTAAAAGCCCGACTGGCAGGACCGGCAGAAGTACGGCAGGCGTAACGGCCTGCATGACAGCCATATATTTCTGGTTATCCGCCATCCAATCCACATAATACCGCGCATTCTCCTCCACAGCGCCGGAATATTTTTTATAGGAACCGGCGCTCCGGCTGAACGCTTTCACTACCTGAATTCCCCCGACATACTCCACGATCGCATTCGCCATACGGCGTCCGGTTTCCACCGCCCCTTTCCAGCGCACCGCATAAGTCTTTCCGCTTTGAGCCGCCACAAGCAGGCCGACTACAGTGGTCACAAGACTCGCCAGCCCCATTCTCCAATCCAGCACAAAAATGTAAACGGCAATGGCAACGGGAACCAGAATATTGGATGTCATCTCCGGAATCAGATGGGCAAGTGTCGGCTCCATTCCCTCTACCCGGTCCACGATCGTCGTTTTATATTGGCCGGAAGGCGTATCCAGCACGGTTCCCATCGGTACGCGGGACAATTTCGCCAAAAGATTTTTCCGCAATTCCCGCAGCGTATGATAGGTGGCCGTGTGGGACATGGCTGTAGACCAGGTGGAAAACAGGGATTTCCCCGCATATCCCGCGAACATGATCACGCACCAGGGAATGCACTCCCGAAATCCCTTTCCCGATAAAAGCAGGCGTATCATAGCAGCAATACAGAAATATGACGCCATGCTGCACGCCACGCCCAATACAGCCAGTACAACAGAGCCATAAAAACCTCTGTGATAGTCTTGCGCCCATTTCCACAATTTTTCGTAGGGCGACTGTTTTTTGGTCTCTTTCATAAATAAACATCTCCTTTTATTAGTTATGTCTAACCGATGTGTAAAAAAATTTTCCTTTTATCAGGAAAAGTGTGCTTCGCACAGCTTTTCCCGATGCGCCGGACGCGATTTCAAAACCATTCAGTGCTCCGGGATTCCCAGGATCTTAAACCAGCCGGCGGAATAGAACTCCTTCAGACTGTCCATATAAGCAAAGGCTTTCTCCCGGGGCATGTCATGCCTTACTGTCTCGAACA
Organism: uncultured Eubacterium sp.; assembly: GCA_964548675.1. Classification (GTDB taxonomy): domain Bacteria; phylum Bacillota; class Clostridia; order Lachnospirales; family Lachnospiraceae; genus Eubacterium_I. Next base: position 7,916 of record CAZJSI010000139.1, read on the forward strand.
TTCCGTTAAAGAGAGCGCTTGACACAATATGTATCAGTTCGTCATCGATCTGTTTCAATTTGTACCCCGCCTCTGTCATGAGCTCGATCAGACTCGTACTGGCGTTGCACTCGATCTCAACCAATGTATCGATATAATGCTCATATTTTGTCCCTGCGCTGGAGCAGACGATCAATTTAAAAGCGTCAAAATGATCATAAATGTGCTTCATCATCCACATCTGTCCGTCATCCGATATTTCCGGAAGCCCTGACAACTGTTTCTCCAACGGCAGATGCGCAAACTCCTGCTGAATCTCGCGATACCGCTGTTCCAATTCATTTGCCGGTTCTCCCACCAGCGCTTCAAACAGAGACTCCTTGTCGCTGTAATACCGATAGATTGAACCCGTCGTCACCCCAAGAGCCGCTGCGATATTGCGCAGGGAAGCCCCCTGAAAGCCATGTTCCAAAAAAGCCTGTTTTCCCGCTTCCAGAAGATCGGAAGCCAATTTTTCATTTACCGGTCTCATGTATCCTCCCGCAAAAAATAAAATAACGTTGTTATCTGATAACACCGTTATTTTATATCTTCTCTGTTTATTTGTCAATTGTTTTTTCAAGAAAAGTGTGCTTCGCACACCCTCGCGGTCAAAAACTTCGAAAGCACAGCTTTTCTTGCCGCGCCGAGCACGATTGCAAAGCAATAATTTCCTCTCGGGCGAGTGCGCATCATTCGCACGAAGTGCTTTTCTGTCATAGGGCGAGCTTCCTATGACAGAAAAAAACGGGGTTGTCGGGAAATAGATAACCTCAAACAGGGGGCATTGTGACTGGACCAGTC
>CAZJSI010000140.1:0-8686 GCA_964548675.1 uncultured Eubacterium sp.
CCTCCTACAAGCTTATTGACAACGCGCACTTTTTCCTTTGGCAGTCCGAGCATGATCGAACATTCTTTTTGCGTGTCATAAGTTCCCTGATCTGTGGAATAGATCAGCACTCCGTCTTTATACGGCATTGCCACGGCACACTCCGGTTCCAGAAATGCGTGTTCCGTATAAGGCGTGTGAAAATTTTCCGTATAAACATATTTGGAATTGGCGATCGCTTCCTTTGCGTTTCCCCTGGATACATGCTTATGAGCCAGCAGGTTTCCCCCCGCATGGAGCAATGGCGCGTCCTCTTTCATGGCTTCATAGGGACTGTCGACAAAGGGCAGTTCCTCATACTCCACCTTTACAAGCTTTTTCGCTTTTTCCACAATGTCCATTGTCTCGGCTGCCACCAGTGCGACCGCATCGCCCAGATATCGGGTACATTCTCCGACCGGGATCATCGTATCCCAATCCTGAACCAGATGTCCTACCTTGACGTTTCCCGGAATATCGGCGGCAGTAAACACACCGGCCACTCCCGGGAGCGCTTTCGCTTTTTCCGCATCGATAGACAGCACTCTTGCCCTGGGATATTTGGAACGCACTGCGCTTGCATAGATCATGCCCTCCGCTTCCATATCGTCCACATACTCGCCATATCCCAGAGTCTTTTCCCGGGCATCCACGCGGTGTACCCGTTCCCCCAGCTTCCAACTGAATTCTTTTTGGGGAATTCCGTTTCCTTCCCGCTTGATCTTTGCAGCCAGTTCCACCGCATCTATGATCTTTTTATAACCGGTACAGCGGCATATATTATTGCGCAGGGCATAGGCGATCTCATCCCGGGTCGGATCGTCATTCACATCCAACAGTCCTTTCGCGCAGATCACCATCCCCGGTATGCAAAAGCCGCACTGTACGGCTCCGGCCTCCGCAAACGCAAAGGCATACAATTCCCTGTCCTCCTCGGAAAAGCCCTCTATCGTCAAAACATGCCGTCCGTCCATCATAGATAATGTAGGGATACATGCTTTCACCGCCGTTCCGTCTATCAGCACATGGCAGGTGCCGCAGGCTCCCTCGCTGCATCCGTCCTTTACAGACTTGCATTTACAGACATCACGCAGGAAAGGAAGCAGTTTGCCATCCCCCTCCACCTGATATAACTGTCCATTCACGTAAAACTGATACATAAAAACACCCCCTGTCCTTCTTACATATGCTCCAGTATTAGATAGATTAATCAATCATATTCTGAGTTAAAAAAATAAGATCAGGTTCTAAAAAACAACTGTCATAGCTAAGGTCCGCTATCTTTGTTTTCTGCATTATTTCAGAAAACAAAGATAAGATGATCATCGATTCGCGAAATGGTTTATCGTTTAATCAATCAAATGAATGCATAAAAATAAAGCGATAACATCGATTATCTATTTTGAACCTGCCTGTGAGTCCTGATGCCGCATCTGACGAAAGTTCCGTTCTGCGGAACCCTCCGGCTGGCTATCTATTTTTTCACACATTCCATAGCATTGCTGATCTGATTTAAAACCATTTCTTCGGCAGCCTGAAAATATCCTTCCGCATCAAAATCCTTTCCGTCCACTACGACCTGTATGGACGCGCCCTCCAACAGAGATACCGCCAGATAGGGAATGATCTCCTTGTCATTCTCCCCTATATCCGGGCAGTAGCGGATGATGATCTCACGGATAGAATCTCTCCACTCAGAATAGGACTGCTGAAAACGTTCCCGTATCTTTTTATTGATCCTGGACTGAACAACAAAATCCAACTCCGCAAAATCATAATCTCTCTTCTTCATGATCATGAATTTTTTCTGTTGGAAAAAGATATGCAGCTGCCCCTCCAGCGTATCCTCGCTCTTTTTTCTGGACGCACGCTGAACCTCATAAAATTCCTCCAGCACCCGCTCCTGCAGGCCATCCAGCAGATCCTGTTTCGTCTTGTAATAATAATGGACATTTGACTGCACCATTCCGGCCTTTTCTGCGATCAGGTGCATCCGGGTTCCGCTGATCGTCACCTCGTTGACCACCTTCAGGGCCGCATTCAAAATTTTTTCCTCTGCCTCAGCAAAATGTAATGATTCTTCTTTCAAATTCTAATCCTCCTGCAAATACATCTATCTCAATATTAGACTATTCTTTTTCAAAAGTAAAGAAAGGAAAAGAATTAAAATCATAATCTTTGTAACAGTTCAGCCAACCGAGATAAAATCGTAAAGATCACAGGCGTGGCCGAACTGTCACTGATCTTTCCTGACCGGAAAACGGGAACAGGGATTATTTCTCAACTGCGATCGCTTCAATCTCAACCAGTCCGCCCTTTGGAAGATTTGCAACCTCCACACAGGATCTTGCCGGAACTTCATTGCAGAAATACTGTGCATAGATTTCATTCACCTTTGCAAAATCTGCAATATCCGCAAGGAAAATTCCCGTCTTTACAACATGGTCAAAGTCAGAACCGCACCCCTCAAGAATTGTTTTCAGATTTTCAAGGCTCTGCTTTGTCTGCGCCTCAACGCCCTCCGGCAGTGTTCCGTCCGCCGGATCTAAGCCGAGCTGCCCTGAGATAAAAATCATATTTCCTGTTTTTACCGCATGTACATATGGTCCGACTGCCGCCGGAGCTCCTGCTACATTGATTGACTGTTTCATTTTTGTTTCCTTCTTTCTTTTTGTTTTATATGAAAGCGAACCCATTTTACGTTTTCGCTTTGTAAACTTTCTTACAGCTGGCGGGGCTTCCGGTGTATATATCTGCCCTTTAATTCTTCCCGGACTTTGCCGTATTCCGCCACCGGGCATCCCCGTAAAAATACGAGCGCCGGCATACCTGTCACTTCCATACCCTCGTAAGGCGTGTTATCCACATTCTGAACCTGTTTTTTTGCCGTGATCGTCCACTGTTTCGCCGGGTCCCAGATCACCAGATCCGCATCGCTGCCCGGGAGGATCACACCCTTTTGCGGGTACATGCCGAACACCCTTGAGGGACGCTCCGCCAACAGATTACACATCTGTTCCACCGTTATCCTGCCCGTGGCCACGCCATAATGATAGATCAGCGCCGGACGGTGCTCCACTCCCGGTATTCCCCCCGGTATGCTGGTAAAGTCATCCTCTCCCCTCGTCTTCTGTCCATTCATATGAAAACTGCAGTGATCCGTTCCTATCATGTCGACCTCACCGCCGACAACCGCCTGCCAGAGCCGTTCCGCATCTTCTCTCTTCCGAAGAGGCGGCGCGCACACAAATGCCGCGCCCTCAAATCCCGGACGGCTGTATTCCGAGTCATCCAGAAGCAGATACTGCGGGCAGGTCTCAACAAACACCTGCTGCCCTGCCGCTCTCGCCTGCTGCACCTGTCTCAGTCCCAGCCTGGAACTCAGATGAACAATATTGACCGGAGTTTTTGCCAGTTTTGCAATGGTGAGAAGCCTGTGGATCGCTTCCGCTTCCGCCTCCGCCGGACGGCTCTTCGGATGCAGGTCAACACTGTTCTTCCGCTCCGATTTCAATTTCTCCGTGATCGCCTTGATGATCTCTCCGTTTTCACAGTGGACCCCGGTGATTCCCCGCTCCTCCTCAATGGCCGACAAAATCTCAAAGATTTCCTTATCATTTACTTTCAGGTTGTCATAAGCCATATAAAGTTTGTAGGACGTCACGCCCCGGCGGGTCATATTTTTGATCTCCGCCCGAACGTCCTCATTCCAGTCCGTGATTGACATATGAAACCCGTAATCACAGGAGCTCTTTCCGTCCGCAAGTCCATGCCACACATCCAACGCCTCATCCAGCGTCTGGCCCTTATCCTGTGTGACAAAATCCAGGATCGCGGTAGTTCCCCCGGCAACGGCCGCTTTCGTGCCCGTATAAAAATCATCCGCCGTGTGAAAATCCCCCGCATCCAGGTCAAAATGCGTGTGGGTGTCGATGAATCCGGGAAATATATATTTCCCGGACGCATCGATCACTTTTGCCCCCGATACATCAATTGTCTTTGCCACCTGAAGGATCTTTTCATCCTCAATCAGTATATCCGCCGTATAGCTGCCCTTGGAATAGACAACCATACCGTTTTTGATTAAATATTTCATAGCAAACTCCTATCCTAATCCCGGAGGATACAATCACAGATACAGGTAAGAGTAATCCCTGTCAACAGCCAGGATAACCTGCTTTAATCCATCGTACAACATACACTTCTCATCCGTCAAGCAATAGGTCCCCTCCGCGCCGCCGAGACGAAGCTTTACTTCCATAGTCTCGCGGTTGAGAACGGCGTAACCGTCATTTTTGCTGTTGTCAAAATCCGCCTCATCTGCAAACAGTGTGAATTTGTCCTGATACGGCGCGCTGCTGTACGGACAGAAGCTCTTGCAGTTGCCGCACTCATTACACATATAATCCACATGTATGATCACCGGCATTCTGCTTCCCGGCACCGCGATCGCCACATTTGCACGGTTCGGGCAGACATCCACACAGTTTTCACAGATGTGGTTGCACTCTAAGCATCTGTTTTCTTCCTCTTCTGCATCTTTGGAATGAGCCAGGATACCTTTCTTTGCCGCTGCCGCTTCAATGTCCGTGTCATATGTATATTCCGGCTTCTCTTCCAATCCCAATATCGCATTCGCCGCTTTCTGAGCATCCCGGATCGCAAGAACGATCGTGGCTGCGCCGCCTGCTCCGTCGCCGATGGCATAAACGCCCTCTGTCGTCGTTTCCATCGTATCTGCATTTAATATCGGCATTCCTTTTTCGTTCAATTCGATCCCAAACTGCTCATATACGGCACTGTCCACTTTCTCTCCAAGGGATGCGATCACGGAATCCGCAGGCACCTCAACGACTTCATCCGTCACAACCGGCTTCTGTCTGCCGCTCTCATCCATCTCGCCGAGCACAACCTTTTTGCATGTCAGAATTCCGTCCTTCTGTTCTGCCGGAGCAAGAAGCTCACGGAAGATCACGCCTTCCTCCAACGCCTCTTTCAGTTCTTCCTCATCCGCAGGCATATAGCGTTTTGTCCTGCGGTATACGACCGTCACATCCTCTACTCCGCCAAGGCGTTTTGCCATGCGGGCCGCGTCCATCGCCGTATTTCCCGCACCGATGATCACTACATGGCTTCCCAATTTTACGGACTTCGGATCCTTCTTTGCAGCTTCCAGGAAATCAAGAGCATTGTATTCTCTCTCCGTCTTGATACCGATCGGCATTCCCTTATGCGCTCCGATCGCCAGGATGATCACATCATAACCCTGTTCTTTCAACGCGGACAGATCCGTGATCTCTGTATGATTGACAAATTTTGCACCGTAGGCTTTTGCGATCTCCACATCTCTCATCACATCGCCGTCAGCGATACGGAATCCCGGGATGACATTGCGCACGGTACCGCCGGGATTTTCCGCCTTGTCAAATACGGTGACATCCGCTCCGCCCTTTGCAAGGAATGCGGCGCAGGCGATACCTGCCGGACCTGCTCCGACGATCGCCGCTTTCTTTCCGGCTCCTGCGGTCTCGCCGATCGTATCCATCACAGCCGCGTATCCGCCCTTTGCTGCGGCGAGCTTCGCCGCGCGGATCGCGATCGGTTCCTCATAGAAGTTTCTCGTACATTTGCTCATGCATCTGTGATTGCACAGAGTTCCGGTCATAAACGGAAGCGGGTTTTTCTCCAGGATCACCTGCAGCGCCTCCTCCATCCTGCCCTCGGATACCAGCTTCACATATGCCGGAATATCCTGATGGATCGGACATCCCTCCATACAGGGAGCGGTAAAGCAGTCGATCAGCGGAACCGGCTTTTCCATCTTGCGGCTCGGCAGCGGTTTGATCGGTTTTACATGATGCGGATCTTTCTTAATATCCTCCACCAGTTTTCCAAGTCCCTCTACGTCCACGCCCGCAAAAGCCCTGTACTCCATTGCGGACAGCTTGTCAGCCATCTGCACGCCGCGGTTATATCCGCCCGGCTTCAACAGTGTTGTCGCAACCGTGATCGGCCAGATACCAACGCTGTAGATCCGGTCAATATTAAAGTAATCCGCACCGCCGGAGTAAGAAATACGTAGTTTTCCGTCAAACGCCCTGCTCAGCTTATGAGCCACTGTCAGGGAAAGCGCACACAGGGATTTGCCCGACATATACATTTCCTCGCTCGGGAGCTCCTTTCTGGTCACATCTACCGGGAATGTATTGGTGATCTTTACGCCGAACTCCAATCCTTTGCTTTCAGCCAGCGCTTTTAAGCGGCCCAACATCGGAACGGCATCTTCAAACTGCAGGTCATCTTTAAAATGGAAATCGCCAAAGGCCACATAGTCATATCCCATGTTGTCCATGATCGATCTCGCTTCCTCATATCCCAAAAGAGTCGGATTGCATTTTACAAACGTATTCAGCCCTTTTTCCGTGATCAGGTAGGACGCAATACTCTCAATCTCCTGAGGGGGACATCCGTGGAGTGTGGATACGGTAGCTGATTTACAGATGTCAGACGGGATCGCCTCGATCATCTCATCCGTCAGCTTTGTAAAACAGTCTTTGTGATCCTTTAACCACTGGATGCACTCTTTGAATACCGGATGGTCCTTTGCCTCGATCATGTCATTTAAGTATTTGTCAATTTTTTCGGATTTGATCCCTGCCAGATCATAGCCGACACTGATATTAAACACAAATCCGTCCGCAGCGCCTAATCCCCACTCAACGGACAATGCTTTCAATGCGACCCATGCTTTCACATACTCCGCATACGCCTGGGGCACATACAGTTCCGTGGACCACTCACAGTTGTAGCACTCATCATCCGCAAGGATACACGGTTTATTTACCGGCAGATCCTCGCCGTCTAAGATCTGTACGGTCTTTAATTCGAAAAATCTGCTTCCTGTCAGATAAGCCGCAATGATATTCTGTGCGAGCTGTGTGTTCGGCCCTGCCGCCGGTCCGACCGGAGTCTCGATCTTCTCCCCAAAGATCGATAAATATTTTTCCGCATCCGCCTGGAAACTTTTGCGCACGCCAAACACGGTGTTTCTGCCGCTCTTTTCCTTTAACGCCCAATTCATCAGATTCCCGAAAGGAATCGGTGTCATTCTATCTCCCATTTTTCTGCTGCCTCCTTATTTATCCGTTGATACTTTTTGCCAGTTCGGCTGCTGCCTGCCGGCAGTCCGCCATTGCTTTTGCCTCGTCGATCACAGTAAGCTCACGGTCTTTCATCAGTACTTTTCCGCTGCAGATCGTCGTCTGGGTCATCGCCCCGTTTACGCCAAACAACAGATGTCCGTTGATATTGTCCTTTGTCAGCGGTGTGAGCGGATCGTATTTTACAACAACCACATCTGCCGCCGCGCCTTCCTTTAATACGCCCAGAGGGGTCTTGAAGTAGCGGTTTGCAATTTTCGCATTGCCCTCAAACAGCATTGCCGGAACTTCCGTCCAGGCCGCATTCGCATCGCAGAGGGAATGTTTGTGCAGCACATTTGCCACCTTAAAGGATTCGTACATATCATGTGTATAACCGTCCGTGCCGAGTCCCGTCAGGATGCCTTTTTTGAATATCTCCATGGTAGGCGGACATCCGCAGGCATTTCCCATATTGGATTCCGGATTATGTACTACCATTGTATCCGTCGCCTTTAAAAGCTCCATCTCCTGTTCATTTACATAGATACAGTGCGCCGTGATCGTCTGCGGTCCCAGAAGATCATGATCCATCAGCCTGTTCACGATCCGCTTTCCGTGCTTCTTCAAGCAGTCATGCAGATCCTCGATCCCCTCTGCCACATGGATATGCGCTCCCACGCCCTCCGGCATGTTCTCTCTGCAGAGCTCAAAGGTTTTATCCGAGATCGTAAACTGCGCATGCATACCCATCATGGCCTTGATCATATCATTATCCTGCAGAGCGGCATATTTGATGAAATCCGCATTTTCTTTTACGGAAGCTCTCGCTTTCTCCTCGCCGTCCCTGTCGGACACTTCGTAACACAGACAGGTGCGGACACCCAGCTCCTTTGCCGCATCCGCGATCTGAAAGAGGCTCCCCTCGATGGCTCCAAAGCTTGCATGATGGTCAAAAACGGTTGTGACGCCATTCTTAATGCAGTCTATATAAGTAGCGACTGCACTCAAACGAGTCTGTTCTAATGTAAGGTGGCGGTCAAGCGTCCACCACATTCCGTCCAGAATATCCAGAAACCCTTTCGGGTCATATCCCTTAATGGACAGCCCTCTTGCAAAAGAACTGTAAATATGTTCATGTGTGTTCACAAGGCCCGGCATGATAAGCTGTCCCCTCGCATCTATCAGCTCCGCCTGCGGATATTCCTTTCTGAGCGTTTCGTAATCCCCTGTCTTTAATATCCGTTCCCCGTCTAACAGAACGCCTCCATCCGGAATCAGAGGATTTGCACTGTCCCTCGTTATAACGGTTCCTTTTCCTATCAGAATCATATGACTTCTCCCTTCGTTTTTATTTGATTATTCAATCTAAAGTAATATTATCATACTTTTATTTTAAAGGCAATACCGTATTTCAAAAAATATTTGCATTTACCAAAAAAATTTTGAGATTTCCTATTGACATCTCGGATTTTTCTGCTATGATGTAAGCATAAGGCAAGACAACAGGGAGGTGCGGCAGAATGACA
>CAZJSI010000141.1:0-8660 GCA_964548675.1 uncultured Eubacterium sp.
TCAGAACTGCTCTTTTTGTCTGCTCTGAATCTGATACTTTCCTAATGAATTGTTCCACTAATTATGATGTTCTAAGATACCGGATCATATTCTCATATCCCTGTTTTGCTTCGGGAACAATGGGCATTGTGGAATAGCAATGATACATCCCCTCCCCTATCTCCATCGTTACTTTTACCCCGCATTCCTCCATTCGTTTTTTCAGAGAGGGTGCCGCAGAGGTCTTAAATGTCTTCTACAGCTTATCATAAGGCTGTGCCATGATCCTCTAAACATTTATAAATGCGAAAATTCTTTTCATGACTTTATACTTTATTGACATAGTTTCTCCCCCCTTAGAATATCACGATTTGCCATTCCCTTTAACTCCATGTTTTTAACATCTCTACAAGACTTCATTATACTGTATCAGCCTTTAAAAGAAAATAGTTTTTCTGAAATGATCCATAAAAGCATGATCCACAGCGCAACCTTTCATGATATATTTCCAAATAAACATACGGCAGCTTCCCCTCTTCATGAAGCTGCCGTCTTACCATACATCCTCACCGATGATTTTTCAGGCCTAATCGGTTCTGTCAATGGCAAAAAGAGCCTCCCCCGCCTCGATTTTTCCCTCTTTCAAGAGACGGATCTTCTGATTTTCCTCCAGCTCTGTACACAGGATTGGAGTAGCCGTAGACAGTGCATTTTTCTGCAAAAATTCAAGATCCAGTTTCAGCATAGGCTCGCCTTTTTTCACTTTCTGCCCGTTCTGTACAAGTACCTCAAATCCCTCCCCATTCAATTTTACGGTATCGATACCAACATGGATCAGAAGACTGATCCCGGAATCCGTCAGAAAGCCGATCGCATGTTTTGTATCAAACACAAACGCAACCTCTCCGTCTTCCGGCGCCCTCACGACGGAATCCTCCGGCGTTACCACAGCTCCGTCTCCCATCATCTTTCCTGCAAACGCTTCATCCGGAGCGGTTGAGAGATCTGCCGCCACGCCCCTGACCGGACTAGAGATAATAATGGACTGAACCTCGCCATATTCCTCATCCGGTACGGTTTCCAGATAATCCTCCAGTTTGGATTTGATCACCGTCACATTTGGCCCGTAGATCACCTGCACGCCGGTTCCCTTATGGATCACCCCAGATGCCCCGGTAGATTTCAGCAGAACATCATTTACAAGTTCAGGATTGTTTACCGTACACCGCAGTCTGGTCGCACAGCAATCCACATCGCTGATATTGTGCTTGCCCCCAAGTCCTTTTGTGATCGCCTCACTGACTGTATCTGTCTCCTCGCTCCGGAATGCAGACTGCATATCTTTTTCCTGTCTGCGGGCATTTACATCCGCCTTTGTGTACAGCTTTGTCTCCACATCGTCCTCTTCCCGCCCTGGAGTTTTAAAGTCAAACTTTTTGATCAGAAACTTAAAGATAAAATAGTACAAAAAGAAATACACAATTCCAACCGGAATTACCAGCACCCAGTTTGTCTTTTCATTTCCCTGCAGGATACCGAAAAGGAAAAAGTCCAGAAATCCGCCGGAAAATGTCAGTCCCACCGAAATATTCAGCATATGTGCGATCATATAAGCGCTTCCCGCCAAAATAACCTGCACCGCAAACAAAAGCGGAGCAACAAATAAAAACGAAAATTCCAACGGCTCTGTAATACCGGTAAGCATACTTGCCAGCGCCGCGGAAAGCAGCAAACCGCCTGCCGCCTTTTTCTTTTCCGGTTTTGCACACTGATACATCGCCAGTGCAGCCCCCGGCAGGCCAAAGATCATAAATATAAATTCACCGGAGAAATATCTCGTCGCATCTGAGCTGAAATGTGCGATATTTGCAGAATCCGCCAGCTGTGCAAAGAATATGTTCTGTCCGCCCTGAACCATCTGTCCCGCAACTTCCGCCGTACCACCCACTGCGGTCTGCCAGAAAGGCATATAAAATACATGGTGTAATCCGAAAGGTATCAGCGCTCTCTTGACGAGTCCAAAGATCAGGGTTCCCGCATACCCGCTCTCTGTTACAAAACCTCCCAGAGCATAAATTCCATTCTGTACTGCGGGCCATATAAAATACAGCAAAATTCCGACAAACATGTAAACCACTGTAGAAATGATCGGAACGAACCTGGAACCGCCAAAAAAAGATAATGCATTTGGCAGCACAATCTTATAAAAACGGTTGTGTAACGCCGCCACGCCTAATCCGACAATGATACCGCCAAAAACCCCCATCTGCAATGTCTGAATCCCGACAGAGGACGCTATCGTTCCCTCTAAAACATTCGCTGCGATCTCCCCGGTATCCAATATTTTTCCGTTCAGCACCAGCATCGCATTGATCGCCATATTCATCACAAAGTACGCGATCACAGCAGAAAGAGCTGCCACTTCCTTTTCTTTCTTTGCCATACCAATCGCCACACCCACGGCAAAAAGAAGGGGCAGATTATCAAACACGATCCCTCCCACTCTGCTCATGATGATAAGCAGGGCGTGGAGAACTGTTCCTTCTCCCAATATCCGTTCCAATCCATATGTCGCAATCGTAGTCTCATTTGTAAAAGAGCTGCCGATTCCCAGAAGAAGCCCCGCCACCGGAAGAATTGCAATAGGCAGCATAAAGCTCCGGCCTACACGCTGCAGAATGCCGAAAATTTTGTCTTTCATAACTTTTCTCCTTTTTCTTTTTATTTTTGGCAAAATGAGCGTGTATTTATGTGGTGTTTTCTTATTTTTTACTGGAATATTTTCCCTGTTCCTTCATTCAGGACCCGCTCGTGAATCCTGGCGAGGGATTCGAATCAGCTTCCCTGTAAATCTCAGTGAATGATTTCATGATCCTCGCTGTCAGTCCCCATATTGTACGATTTCCATACCGGTAAAAACAGATATTCTCCCGACGCTTCCGCCACACATAATTTCTGCCGCCATGGATCAGATCAAATGGAAAATCCTCCCCCGGTACGATCTGCGCCTCGGTACGATATACTTCCGGCTCCGTATTCAAAAAGAATTCCAACGGAACCGTGAATATCTCTTCCACCTCATCCTCACTGAAAGTCCCCTGGTACTCCTGCAAAACTACTGCATACGGATAAATCATCAATCCCATTCCCGTATGAAACACGTCCATCAGCCCCAGCACTTGGATCTGTTCTTCTGAAATCAACAGTTCTTCCATAGCCTCCCTCACCGCGGCCTCCTGCGAAGTCTCCCCCGGCTCCAACATGCCTCCCGGAAAGCAGGTATCCCCCGGCTGACTTACGATCTTCGACGAACGTATCTCGAACAAAACCTGATATCCATTTGCTGTCTCAATCAGCGGAATACATACCGCTGATTTTTTACACTCATTCATTCCTATCAGTCCCGGTTTGTGCTGTGATAACCTTTCTAATCGCTTATCCATCATACCCTATACCTTTCACATATTCGCATTTTTATTTACACGAAGCGCTTCTTATGTCATATGCATATGGCATTCGCTTTGACAGCCTATGCACAGCTTCGCGCGCAACAGAATGTCTATCGACATTCTGTCACATGCATAAATGCATACGGCATTCGCTTTGGCAATCTATACACATCTTCACGCGCAACAGAATGTCTATCGACATTCGCCGCAGCACAAAATGGATTTTAAAGCCCCGCTTCCCGCAAAATATCCTTTATTTCCGCCGCTGATTCCGCAAGCTCTCTCTGTTCTTTTTCATTCAGAGGAATTTCCAGAACTTTTTCCGCACCATTTTCCGCCACGATGGTCGGCACACTGATACACATATCCGTCAATCCATATTCCCCTTCCATCAGGCTGGACACCGGCAGCACAGCATGTTCATCCCGGATGATACTCTCCGCTATTCTGCCGATTGCCATGGCAACCCCATAGTAAGTAGCGCCTTTCCGCTCGATAATCCGATAGGCGCTGTCACGGACCCGGCGATAAATCTGCTCCATTGCCTCCTGATGATCATAAAACCCACGAATTTCACAAAAATCGTTTACATCTATTCCGGATACATTTGCACCACTCCACACTGCCAGCTCGCTGTCACCATGCTCGCCAATGATCATTGCATGAACACTGCGGCTGTCCACTCTCAGATGTTCTCCCAACAGGTAGCGAAAACGAGCGGAATCCAAAACAGTTCCGCTCCCTATCACTCTTTCTTTTGGATAACCGGATATTCTCAACGCCGCATAAGTCAATATGTCCACCGGATTAGCAACGATCAGGAGAATCCCCTCAAATTCCTGCTCCGTGATTTTCGGAATAATCTCCTTAAAAATCTCCACATTCCGATGAACCAGATCCGTCCGGGTCTCCCCCGGCTTCTGGTTTGCTCCCGCCGTGATGATGATCATGGCACAATCGCCGATATCCCCATAATCTCCCGCATAAATCTTCATTGTATGGGCGAAAGGGCGGCCATGACTGATATCCATTGCCTCCCCCTCTGCTCTTTTATGATCGGCATCAATTAATACCATCTCGGAAAACAGCCCTTTCTGCATCAAGCTGAATGCCGTGGATGCTCCAACAAATCCACATCCAATAATTGCCGCTTTTTGTACATCTACCATAATTTTGTCCTCCTGACATTTTTCTGTTATTATGTACGGAATAACAAAATTTTAACAATAAAGGCTCCATAAACAAAACATATTTGCAATAATCATTTTTCTGCTTTATTTATAAACAAGCACCGCATTCCCCGGGCTGATATTATCGAATATGGTTTTCGCCGCACTATATGGAAGATTGATACATCCGTGAGAACCATTTTGCTGATAGATCGAACCCCCAAACGTACTTCTCCAGGACGCATCATGCATACCAACGCCCCCATTAAAAGGCATCCAGAAACTGACTAGGGACTCGTAATCATCCCCTCTGAGCACCGCATCTTTCTGTTTATATGCGAGACGGTAAGCTCCTGTCGGAGTGTTGTGTCCCTTGGCAACATCTCCCGATACAAAGTCTGACTCTACCAACAGAGAGCCATTTTTATAAAACCACAAATGCTGTGCCGTCAGATTGATTTCCACATAAGTATTTCCGTAATCATTCCCGTCATGCCTTGCTGCGGTCTGGGAATAAACAACATCTCCGGTATAATTTTCTCCCGCTTCCAAATAACCTTTCAGTGCTTCCTCCGTAGCGTCCTGATCTATTTTCCATCCGTAATTTCCGGCACGAACTGTGACCGTTCTTCCACTGGATGTGACCAGTGACTTGCTCTTACCTCTTGTATTATACTTTTCGGCAAGAGATTCCACATATTCAGTCACTTTATCTGTGTTCAAAGCAACACTCAAATCCTCCCCGACAGTCAGCCACTGGCTGATCAGTGAACCGTCCAGTACCTCTGTACTGCTTCCAAATTCATATGTAACAATAGTATTTACATACTTATTCGCCCGCTCCAGCATGCTTTTAGCCTCATCGGACTCTTCCGTATACTGCGGGTCAATGTAGCATCCGTTTTCAGATAAATCCAATTCCTCTTTTAAAGCCACAATTGCGTCCGCAATCTGCTGTTCCAGTTTTTCCTGGTTGATTCGCGTTCCAAACACGGCATTCACCATCTCATATCCTGTTCCGGCAATATATTCGGATAAAGATGCGTTCACGGAGTCTTTCATTTTGCTCTCGTCCATACAGGATAAATCCGCAATTACTGCTTTCAGCTTATTTTCATCATAAGTAACGATTTTCTCTAATTGAGATTCCTGCGAAACATAAACACGGGCAGGCCAGCTAAACTGCTTCTGTTTTTTCAATAGCGCTGTCAGCATTTTGCTGTAATCGATATCTATGCCGATATCCGTGCCCGCGATTTTCTCTTCCTGCCCCTCCCTCTCTTTCAGGGTAAGCACGTAACGGTCCGTCTCCTCCTTAAAAAGGGCCTGTACCTCTTCTACCGTCTTACCGCCGCACTCTATTCCGTTAATCATAGTCCGCGGAAGGAAACGGCTTTGAAATACAAAAACCACAATTATGTATACAGCAGCCAGCATGGCCGCAATAATGCATAAAATAAGAATACCTTTTTTTCGTTTACTCATATTTTAATACTCCTTCATATGTACATATGAAGACAGTATAACATAATTCGACATTTTTTGCTTCTTTTTAAGCTCATTTTTCTTTAAGAAGAACTTCTCGTGCAACTGTTTTACCATATCTGCTATCTGTGTCATCAGATAATGGTTTTTCATTGTGTTTATATTCCAACTGTATGCATGGGTAATATCTCCCCTGCCAGCTCTTTTGCCGGTTGAAACCCTTATTCTCAATTTTCCATCATTTCCGTACCGTTTCTGCCAGTTTTTTCGCATTCCTGCTTGTGATCGGATACTCGTCAGCCACTGGAACTTCTTCCGTAACATTTCCTTTTCTATCTCTTTTTCTTCCTCGTTATTTTTTATAAATTCACTGGCTATGCTCATGATCAGGCTTTTCCCGATACACTCTTGGCTTCGAAAACATCACAGTGATAATTCACATGTTCCTCTTCCGTTCCCTTGTTATAATGCCGTTCCAGGCATCCATCATTCAACTTCCGGCTCCATGAATATATCTGGGGGCCAATCTCTCCAAATATTCATTGACTTTAACTCCATGCAGCAGGTATTCTTTCTCCCTTTTTCCCATGAACCGATATAGGTTCCTTGCCACATCTTCACGGTTAAATTCGTATGTCATTTCCTGTATGCTCACAATCCCTGTTATTCCTTTATAAAACAGAGTACGTAACAATTCCGGAATACTCCGTATAGCTCATATCTCCTAGATCCTTTGTATCAGCAAAATTCCGGAACAGTCCAGGACAATATTTTCTCTGTTCTTGTTACATTCTTCCACTCTGCTTCTATTAATACCTGCGCTCTGGTCTCCGGTGTTGGTCGCTGTGCTCCTTTAAATTCCACTCTGCTTCTATTAATACGGTCGTCCGGCTTGTCCGGTTCCGGGTATGTCAGACTTTAAATTCCACTCTGCTTCTATTAATACCGAGTTCCGCACGTTCTATGAGGGCGCGGAGCTTTTCTTTAAATTCCACTCTGCTTCTATTAATACTCTCTCCGGAAAACTGCATACCAACGCTTCCTTGCTTTAAATTCCACTCTGCTTCTATTAATACCCGGGCTTGACCGTATATCCTTTGTAACTGCTTAACTTTAAATTCCACTCTGCTGCTATTAATACTCTGGTCTCAGGTAGGAGAATTTTTCTCAAGCATCCTTTAAATTCCACTCTGCTTCTATTAATACAACATACTGATTAGTTGCGCTGCTATAGTTCAAACGTCTTTAAATTCCACTCTGCTTCTATTAATACCGTTACCCGCCATTATTTCAAGCCGAAAATCAACCGTCTTTAAATTCCACTCTGCTTCTATTAATACCCTCTGTTTCCCAATTCTTTTATTTTCAACTACTTATTGTGCCATTTCTGTCTACTCCCCACTAATCATTACCATAATCTCCTCGCTTTTTCAATGCCTCTTATCATTCTTCAGCATTTACAATGCTTTTTCTTTCTGTCGACATCCCAGGATTTTTCCAGATATGGGAGCGACAGAGAATCTTTAAAGATACGATGAGATTCCTGGACATTTTTATCATAACATAAATCGAACTCTCCTTACTACAACAAAAAGCTTGTTTTGTCATCCTCCTTACCCCAAAATTCTTTATCCAGCCATTTTTCCTGTCGACTTTTAAATATAATAATAGAGTCAAGTGTCTCATTAATATACGGTGCCATTTCCTGCTTTAACTTCTGGAGCTGAACCTTTGAAATCTCGCCCTCAAATACTGAATTTTGAATATGAGACAAATACTTTTTACAAATTTTAAATATATGAGACCAACGTTTCTGCCCCTTTTCGCTTTGACTGATGTCATATACTAACACTACATACATATTACCACCATATTGTAAACCCTTCATATTCTTTTTCGCCCAATAAATGCTTAACCAACTTATATGCCTCTAAACGAATCAAATATTGATATGAAACCTTCCTATTCAGTCCTTTATGCATAATTGTTGTTTTTAATCGGGTCTCGAGCTCTGTAGCAATAAGTTTCGACGCTTCTTTCTTTAAATGGAGAAAATTCAATTCTTTTGTAAAACTATCTTCCGTAATCTGCCTCTTATTCAGGAGAGAAAATATTAACCTGTCACCAAGCAGCGGTTTAAATATTTCTGATATATCCAGACATAGGGAGTATCTTCTTGCTCCAGGTTCATGCAGATAACTAACTGTTGGATTCAGCTGTGTTCGATAAATTTCGCTTAAAGTTTTCGAATAGATCAACGAATTCACAAAGGAAATCAAAGAATTAATCATATTATCAGGCGGATGCATCACTCTTTTTTCAAAATTAATTTCCTGATTTACGATACTATTCCATGCAGAATAATAATGGTGACGAATATTCCCCTCAATTCCCATTAATCCTTCAATTGTTGTTGTCTTCGGCAAAAGCTTTCTCAGAATATTAATTTCCTGCATCTGCTGATCAAGATTTTTTCCACGCCCGTTATAATATCTCAGATTTCTATAAATATTATCTGCAGCCGCTTCTATAAATTTCCTCGCCATAACCATTCTTTTTTCATGATCCAAATAATGTT
>CAZJSI010000142.1:0-8588 GCA_964548675.1 uncultured Eubacterium sp.
ATCGGCAGAGCCGATGCATGCCTCGCAGCAAGAATGCTGGAGCATTCTTGAAAAAAGAGGGATAAAATGAGCAGAAAAGACGGGCGGAAGAAATTTCATGGGATTCAGAGTAAATTCCTGATCAGTTTTGTGGTTCTTTTGGTTTGCACAGCCCTGCCGATCATAATTTTAATACTTGGTTATGCGAGAAAAAGTCTGCGGACATCCTTTGCGGAGACATACACCTACAGGAATGAAATGATTTTTGATTCTTTCCAGAACTATTATGAAAAGGTGGATGCGGACATGGGGCAGTTTGTTTTGAATGCTTCCGTTCAGGGAAGTCTCAAAAACGGGGAACTGACCATGGAGGAGCGGGATGCGGTATTAAAAGTACTGGCCTATATGGGGGAGCATTCGGATTACTATTTATATATTGATAATAAGGGAAAGACCTATTCCCAGAAAAATATGGAACTGGATCAGACTGCGCTGGAGCAGTATGAGGTGTTTCGCATTCTGGAAGGCGAATATGCAAAAACAAAGTTTTCCTTTTGTGAGGATGAAATATTTGGCGGGGGTGAAAAACACCTGTTTGCAAGCCGGTATGTCAGGCCGTTGAATTATGATTACAGTCCCGGGTTCCTTTGTTTAAGGCTGAATTTTGACAAATTTGGACAGATCATCGACAGATTTCAGGATGACGAGGCATATTACATGCTGCTTGATCAGGAGTGCAATATCTGTTATGTGAAAACGGCTGCCGAAACGGCGGATGCCGATATGCCGGAACGTGTGCGGCAGCATATTGAGACGTTGGATGTCAGTCAGGAAAAACAGATCACGGAATTTTATGATGGGGATCTGTATGTCTGCGTGAAAGATGAAAATACCGGGTTCCGGGTGGCGGTGTATGTGCCGGAATCCGTTGTTCTAAAGGCGATATACAGGATAGAGAGAGGTTTGATCGTTATCTGCCTTGGCGCATTGCTGTTGGCGTTTCTTGTGAGCATCCGGTTTTCCAAGCGTCTCACGAGCCCAATCCGGGAGATCAGCCAATGCATGAAAGAGTTTGATGAGACCAGACTGGGCAGTTATCTCGATATCCGGACGGCCACAGAGCTGGATATTATAGGGAATTCTTATAATCATATGATAGACCGTGTCGGCGAACTGCTGGATGAGGTTAAAAGAAAAGAGAAAGAGCTTCGGGAGAGCGAGATGGAGTCCCTGGTGTATCAGATCCAGCCTCATTT
Organism: uncultured Eubacterium sp.; assembly: GCA_964548675.1. GTDB lineage: Bacteria > Bacillota > Clostridia > Lachnospirales > Lachnospiraceae > Eubacterium_I. The sequence goes on from CAZJSI010000142.1 coordinate 1,236, forward strand.
TTTGTACAATACCCTTGATACGATCTATATACTGGCAAGACTCAGCAGAGAGACAAAGATCATGAATATGATCTATTCCCTGTCCAAAATGCTTCGAATCAATCTGAGTAAAGGGGAGGATGAGATAAGTGTCGAGAGGGAACTGGAGCATGTAAAGGCGTATATGGAGATCCAGAAGATCAGAAATGATGATCTGTTTACCTATGAGATCATCTGCGATGAGGACACAAAAAGAATACCTATCACAAAAATGATCCTTCAGCCCCTGGCGGAAAACTGTATCAAGCACGGATTTAAAAATATTTCAAAGGGAGGGCACATCCGGATCGAGGCGCAGCTGCGGGGAGAAATGGTCTGCATTCTCGTGTCAAATGACGGAACATTGATACCCCGGGAAAGGCTGGAGCTTATGAATCAGCTGGAGCAGATCCCGATCGCAGATTTTTCCGGACTGCTTCTGCAGGAAGAGGGGGGATATGGCATTAAAAATATTGTGAAAAGACTGAGACTGAAATATGACGGCCATATCCGGTTCTTTTATGAGGTAAACGACGGATGGACTGTCTGCCATATAGAAATTCCGGCAAACGGAGGAGGACGCATATGAAAAAGAGAGCGGCAATAGGCGTGGCTATTTGTACTTTACTTCTGGGTCTGTCAATCGGCGGATGTTCCGGTCAGAAAGAACAGTATGAGACGGGGGAGCAGGAGGAAGTTGTGATACCTGTCATTTTCAGGGAGGATCCGCAGAACGGAGAAAGAAGCAATATGAGTCTGGTCGAGGCATTTAACCGGGAGTACGAGGGACGATATCGCGTTGAAGTGGAGTGGATGGTTGAAAACGAGACGAACTACCGGCAGAAGATGAAAGAGTTAAACGCTCTGGATCAGCTTCCTGCCATCATAACGGATGTTGGTTTTGATGACAATTTTTATAAAATGCTGGTGGAAAACGACAGGCTTGTGAACCTGGAACCCTATATCAGCGGGAGTGCGGAGTGGAAAGCGGCGATACGGGAGGAGATATATACCGATATGAAAGAGGAGGATGGCTGTATCTACATGTCTCCTCTCGGCAATCTGATGTATTCCAGTGCAGGTATCATCTATAATAAGTCGCTTCTGAGAGATGCGGGATATGAGGAGTTTCCAAAAACCTGGGAAGAACTTATGCAGTGTATGGAGGATCTGGAGAACAGAGGGATTACGCCTCTGGCGCTGCATGGCTCCGGCACATACTGGGTGCCCATGTTATTTGCGACAGCTTATGGAAGCCGGAGTGAAGAGGGCATGGCATTTCTGACGACCCGTTTTCCGGAAACCTATCAGACGGAAGAGATGGTTCAGATCATGTCCTTTTTCCGGTCGCTGTATGATCATACATGGCAGGATGCGCTGGATATAGATTGTGCGGAGGCGGAAGAGAGGTTTTATAACGACGAGGCTGCCATGATCGCAAACGGTCCGTGGATGTTTATCGAAAAATCGGAGGAGGAAAAGGCAAAGTACGGATTTGTATCATTTCCGGACGACAGGCTTGTAGGTTCCTGGCAGATGACTTCATGGGCCGTCATAAAAGAACAGCCGGAGGAAGTCATACTTGGAGCGGTGGAGTTTATGAAATTCCGTACATTAAAGGATTATAAGGACGTGCAGAGAGATATCAGAGAATTCCAGGACAGGGAGGATGAAGGAGCGATGAAAATGTACCTGGAGGAAATGATTTCTCTGGACAGCCTGATTCCGAATTATCAGATGAACTGGGAGCAGGAAATTCTGAATGAATATATGACGACCTGCATACCGGATTACATTCATGGGGTGATGAGCGTGGACGACCTGCTTGCCGGAATGGATGAAAAATTGGAGGAGATCAGGATGGACAGGTGATAAAGCGGATCAGGATGGACGAGTGATAAAGAGAAGAAATCAGGACAGACAGGGAAAGAGTGGAAGTGCAGATTTTGATAAATGGGATATAGTTTTTTATATTTTATTTTTCCGGCCTTTGTTAGACTTAATGGCAACAGAAATATATCAAAGGAGGATTATCAATGAAAAAGAGAATTGCAGCACTTTTACTTACAGGAATTACGGCAGTTTCCTTACTGGCAGGATGCGGAACAGCGAAAAACAGCAGTTCCGGCAGTTCTACAGAGGAAGGAAAAGGTTCCAAAGGCTCATCTGATGCCGAGGGCTCGGTTTATTATCTGAACTTCAAACCGGAGCAGGATGAGGACTGGCAGAAGCTTGCAGCAGCTTATACAGAGGAGACCGGAGTTCCGGTTACTGTCGTTACCGCAGCTTCCGGAGATTATGAGACTACACTTATGAGTGAGATGGGTAAGAGCGGCGCTCCGACTCTGTTCCAGGTGAACGGACCGGTCGGACTTGCCAACTGGAAAGATTACTGCTATGATCTCTCCGGTTCTGATGTTTACAAAGAACTGACAAGCGATGATTATGCATTAAAAGACGGAGATGCCGTGGCAGGTATTGCTTATGTAATCGAGTCATACGGTATCATCACAAACAAGACACTGCTGGAACAGGCAGGCTACACGACAGATGATATCAAATCTTTTGCAGATTTAAAGAAAGTTGCGGAGGATATCACAGCCCGCAAAGATGAACTCGGATTTGCAGCATTTTCATCTGCCGGAATGGATGGTTCCTCTGACTGGAGATTCAAGACACATCTGGCAAACCTCCCGATCTATTTTGAATATCAGAAAGATGGAATCGGAACAACAGATGCGATCAAAGGTACATACCTTGACAATTACCGTGCGATGTGGGATCTGTATATCAACAACAGCACATGTGAGGGAGCTGAGCTTGCGGCTAAGACAGGCGATGATTCCCGTAATGAGTTCCTGAACAAGGAAGCGGTATTCTTTCAGAACGGTTCCTGGGAATATGGAAACCTGATAAGCGGCGGACTGACAGATGATGACCTTGCTATGATCCCGATCTACATCGGTGTAGGTGATGAGGCAAATCAGGGACTGTGCACAGGTACAGAGAACTACTGGTGTGTAAACAAAGAAGCAGATGAGGCAGACATCCAGGCTACCCTGGACTTCATGAACTGGTGTGTGACATCTGAGGAAGGAACAAAGAGCATGGGCGAAGATATGGGATTTGTTATTCCATTCAAGAACGCAGTGGAATCCAACAACTTATTTGTAAAACAGGATGCTGAGATGACAGCTGCAGGAAAGACACCTGTATCATGGAACTTCCCGACAATGCCGTCTGAGGAGTGGAAGAACAGTCTTGGTTCAGCGCTGACAGCATATGCTGCAGATCAGTCTGATGCAAACTGGGATGCCGTTGTATCCGCATTCGTTGACGGATGGGCATCTGAATATGAATTGGCAAATGGACAGTAAGCAGAGGATTTTGCTTTAGTCATGTCCGAAGGATGAGAAAGCGGGCAAATTATGTGCCCGCTTTCTTGTGTAACAGGAAATGACTTTGCAATATTCCTGCTGCATAAAAAGCGCATTTTTACTCATACAGACTCGATTATAGAAGGGAGAAGATGTTATGCAAAAAGCGATGAAACGTTATTCGCCTTTGTTTATACTGCCGACTCTGGCTGCTTTTGTGATAGGGTTTATCATTCCTTTTTTTCAGGGAATTTACCTTTCTTTCTGCCAGTTTACGACGGTCAGCAATGCAAAATTTAATGGGTTTACTAATTATGTAAAAGCGTTCACGGACAGTTCCTTTTCACATTCTTTTGGATTCACGGTGGCTTTTGCCGTAGTGTCTATTGTTTCCATCAATGTGATCGCATTTGTGCTGGCGTTGCTGCTGACAAAGGAACTGAAGGGAACCAACATATTCCGCACGATTTTCTTTCTGCCGAACCTGATCGGCGGAATCGTTCTGGGATATATCTGGCAGATTCTGATCAACTGCGTACTTTCCATCGTTGGAAAGCCGCTTCTGGCGTTGAACACTGCCGCAGGTTACTGGGGACTTATCATCCTGATGTGCTGGCAGCAGATCGGTTATATGATGATCATTTATATCGCAGGACTTCAGAATGTCTCTGATGATATTATCGAGGCGGCTCAGATTGACGGGGCAACGCACTGGAAGATATTGTGGAGTGTCAAGATTCCGATGGTAATGCCGTCCATCACGATCTGTGTATTCCTGACACTGACAAACTCATTCAAACTGTTCGATCAGAACCTGGCCTTGACAGGCGGCGAGCCGAACCATGCGACAGAGATGCTGGCGATGAATATTTACCAGACATTCTATGCAAGATCCGGGGCACAGTGGAAGGGCATCGGCCAGGCAAAGGCTGTGATCTTCTGCATTATCGTAATTCTGATCTCTATGGTTCAGCTTAAATCCACCCGTTCTAAGGAGGTGCAGCAGTAATGAAAAAAGCCAAGAAAAAAATAGATGTTATATGGATTGTTATATTGACGGCCCTTTCCGTCCTGTACATGTATCCGATTTTTATGATACTGATGAATTCTTTGAAAGAGGAGCGGGCAATCACCACTTCGGGGGCATTTATGCTGCCCACAGCGGAAACTTTTGCAGGGCTTTCCAACTATGTGAATGCCGTGATGTCGAAAGGTTTTCTGCAGAGTCTTGGATACAGCACGGTCATTACACTGACGTCTCTGGTAGCGATTCTTATCTTCTGTCCGATGTGCGCCTGGTTTATCACCCGGGTGGAAAATAAATTTACAAAACTTTTGTATATGCTGTTTGTATTATCCATGGTAGTTCCTTTCCAGATGGTCATGTTCACATTATCCCAGACAGCGGACCGCCTGAAACTGAACACTCCCTGGAATATCTGGGTTATATATCTGGGATTCGGGGCAGGACTTGCAGTGTTCATGTTCTGCGGATTTATGAGGTCGATCCCGCTGGAAATTGAGGAGGCGTCTCTGATCGACGGCTGCAATCCGATCCAGACATTCTTTCTCGTGGTCATTCCGATGCTGAAACCGACGATGGTTTCCGTGGGAATCCTGGAAGCGATGTGGCTGTGGAACGATTACCTTCTGCCGACGCTTGTACTTGACATCAAGAAATATAAGACGATCCCGATGCTGATCCAGTATTTCCGCGGAAGCTACGGAAAGGTTGAGATGGGACCGATGATGGCATGTATTATGCTGACCGTCATCCCGATCATTATCGTTTACCTGATCGGCCAGAAACATATCATCAAGGGCGTTGCCGCAGGAGCAGTAAAAGGTTAAAACCCGGTCCGACGGGCGGCGTGAACCGAGCATCTGGCTGCGGCAGGGAAGCAAAAGGCTAAAATGGATGAGTATTGGAAAATAAAAAAGTGATATTTGATAAAGAAAAGAACAGGGGAAAACGGAGGTGCTTTATGAGAGAGAGCGGTGTTCTTCTGCCGGTTTCATCCCTGCCTTCGCGGTATGGGATCGGCAGTTTTTCAAAAGAGGCGTATGAGTTTATTGACTTTTTGAAGAGAGCGGGTCAGAAAAAATGGCAGGTGCTTCCCCTGGGTCCCACAGGTTATGGCGATTCACCATACCAGTCCTTTTCTACCTTTGCAGGAAATCCTTATTTTATCGACCTAGACGCGCTGATCGGGTGGGGGCTGTTGAGCCGTGAGGAATGTGATTCCTTTGATTTCGGAAAGGATGAGCGGAACGTGGATTACGGCAGGCTTTATGAAGCGCGAAACAGGATACTGCATCTTGCCTTTACACGTTTCCAACCGGAGGGAAATGTGGAATATGAGAGGTTCTGTGCAGAAAGTGCTTATTGGCTGGAGGACTACAGCCTGTTCATGGTATTAAAGGATATGAATGACGGAAAAAGCTGGAATCAGTGGGAAGAACCACTTCGAAACAGACATCCGGAGATTCTTCCCGGGCTGAAGGAGACATATGCATATGAAATGAGCTTTTACCGTTTTCAGCAGTATATGTTCCGAAAACAGTGGGAAAACCTGCATCGCTATGCGGCGAAATGCGGGATTGAGATCATCGGTGATATCCCGATCTATGTGGCCTTTGACAGTGCGGATACCTGGGCGAATCCGGAATTATTCCAGTTTGATGAGAACCATGAACCGGCTGCGGTGGCGGGATGCCCTCCGGATGCCTTTTCCGCTGACGGACAGTTGTGGGGAAATCCGCTGTATAACTGGGAATATCACAGGGAGACTGGATATAAGTGGTGGATCAGCCGTGTTGCATACTGTCTGAACTTATATGATGTCCTGCGTGTGGATCACTTTCGTGGATTTGATGCGTATTATTCCATTCCGGCGAAAGATAAAACGGCAGAGAACGGACACTGGGAGGCGGGACCGGGAAAGGAGCTGTTTCAGGTTTTGCGCGAGAATCTGGGAGAGATGAATATCATCGCGGAGGACCTGGGATACCTGACAGATTCCGTCATAGAGCTGGTGAGGTCTACCGGATTTCCGGGCATGAAAGTCCTGCAGTTTGCCTTTGATTCCAGGGAGGAGGGCGATTATCTCCCCCATAATTACGAGAAAAACTGTGTGGTCTACACCGGAACCCATGACAATGATACGATCCGGGGTTGGTATGAAGTGCTGGAGGGTCAGGATAAGGAACTGTCCGTCCGGTATATGAACAATCAGAATACTCCGCCGGAGGAGGTTCATTGGGATTTCATCCGTCTGGCCATGGCGAGCGTGGCGGATCTCTGTATCATTCCGCTTCAGGATTATCTGGGACTTGGCAGTGAAGCGCGTATCAATACGCCTTCCGTTCTGGGAGGCAACTGGAAGTGGCGGATGCGTCCGGGACAGCTTAACGATGAACTGGCGGAAAGAATCAGCCAGATGACAAGGTTATATGGGCGGTAGAGAGTTTTGAAATAAAAATAGAATTTCTGGTTTCCATGCCATTATCATCGCTTTTTTAAAAATTGAAAAATCTCGAGTACCAAAAAATCCCATATGGAGCTGCCGCTTTCTGCGGCGGCTCTTGTCGTTTCTGGCATGAAAGGATAAAATAAGAGTATGAAAGAGTATAAAAGGGAAAGACGGATGAAAAAGCGCATTGACCTGTATAAAAACTTGTACTATAATAGAGAAAATATCGGAATTTCGAAAATACTATTTACTCTTTCGGAATAACATGCGTAATTTAACAGAAAAAATTTAGGAGATGAAAGAAAATGGAAGAATTGACACAGAGAGTGGAGCAGTTGTTGGATGAACTGGAAAAAGAGGTTGGCGACCGTAAAATGAGTGCCCTGGAATATGGCAGATATACTGCATTGACGGATGTTCTGGAGATAATTGAAGAATTGGAAGACTAAGAGGAATAAGAAGGTAAGGTTTAGAGATAAAATTGG
>CAZJSI010000143.1:0-8576 GCA_964548675.1 uncultured Eubacterium sp.
GAAAGGTGATCCCGAACGCCTTTGACCGGATGGAGAAAGATGAAGTTTCTTACGATCTGCCTGTGCGGGAACCGCTGCCGGACAGCCTTGTGGAAGTGCTGAAAAAGGGAATGGCAGTGCGCCCTGCAGACCGGATCCAGACGATGGCGGAACTGAAACGGCAGTTGGAAAAGGTGATGGCGAAAGAAAGCGCGTCTGTGTCGGAAGAACGAAAAGAACCTAAGGAAGAGACCGGCGAAGATATAAATAAGAAATCCGCAGAGGAAAGAGCGCGGGAGAGTGAAAGAGCGGAAAAGGAAGCGGAAGAAAAAGCACGGGAGCGAGAAAGAGCGGAAAAGAAAGCGGAAGAAAAAGCGCGGGAGCGAGAAAGAGCAGAAAAAGAAGCGGAGGAAAGAGCGCGGGATCGTGAAAGAGCAGAAAGAGAAGCCGGGGAAAAGACAGAGGGGGAACCGCAAAAGAAAAAAGGAGTCGGCCCCTGGGTGAAGAGCCATAAGAGGCTGACGATTCTGGTATGCGTGGGAATTGCAGTTATCATTTTCCTGTGTGCGGCATGGAGACGTCCGGATGGAAGTTTTTCTGTTTCAGAATATTCCCTGCCGGATGAAGTGTGGAAATGTGACGATCCTGATGCTGCTGATTACTATATTCTGGAGAATGGGGATTCCGGTACGACAGAGATCAGAGTAAATGCATTCTCCAAGGGGATTATTGGAGATTATCCCCGGATCAGTGTTAGCAGCTCAGATAATACGATATTGTCTGTAGAAGATGTGGAAAACGGCGAGTCGTATGGTCATGATATTCGTCTTAAGGCAAAACAGACAGGAGATTGCAGTATCACGGTTCAATGCGGGCGCTATTCAGAGACGTATCGTTTTATAGTGACGACACAGGAAGAGTATGAGGCAAAGCAGGAGACGGACGCTATTCGTGAGGCGGAAACAGGGGATCTTGTTACATACGGTCATTATGAACAGGATAACGATTTGGAAAACGGCAGTGAGAGCATCGAATGGATCGTGTTGGACAAATGGGATGACGGAGTGCTGTTGATCAGCAGATATATCCTGGATGCAATGAAATATGATGACAGCGGCAGTGATGATTGGGAGGATTCGGATATCAGATCCTGGCTCAATACTGATTTTTATGAGGAAGCTTTCAGCGGGTATGAACAGAACGCGATAGTGCTGATGTCACCCACGACAGATGGCAATCGCACGGAAGACTATGTATTTTTATTGGCAGGCAGCAACGCGGAAGACTATTTTGATTCAGATACCGAAAGGCAGTGTGAGGCGACAGCATATGCAGAGGAGCAGGGAGTTACGGTGTTCAACGAAACTGGAATGGGAAAATGGTGGCTTCGAGATAAAACTGATTCAATGAAATATGCATATCTCGTGTCATATGACGGAGACATTATGAATGCATATCCAGACCGTATGAGAGGCGTCCGCCCTGTAATTGTGGTAAACCCGGAGTGACTTCCTTTCGTGGCGTATGAAGTGGATAAGGGCTGGCGGAAACAGTAGATTTAAGAGATTTAAACCGGAGAAAAGAGGACAATTCAGATGAAGCGATGCGCGAACTGCATGAGAGAAATAACGGAAGCTGTGTGCGAATACTGTGGATTTGACAATGAAAGCATACAAAATGACAACGGGATGAAGCGTTTGTCCATATTGAAAGACAGATACCAGATCGGAAAGATGATCGGCCAGGGCGGGTTTGGAATTACCTACGTGGGATTTGACCTGCTCCTCAACCGCAAGGTCGCCGTGAAGGAATATTATCCCACCGGACAGGTATACCGGAATCATACGTACTCCAACCATGTGCAGTGGAGCAGTTCGCAGATCACGGAGGAGCAGTGGAAAAAGGGCTGCGACAGTTTCCTGAAAGAGGCGCGCAAGATGGCGCAGATGGATGAGATACCGGATGTGGCTCATGTTAAGGATGTGTTTACGGAAAACAATACTGCTTATATCGTCATGGACTTTGTGGAGGGGATCACCCTGAAGAAATGGCTGCTCCAAAACGGCACGATGAAATATACAGACTGCCTGAAGCTCTTTTTGCCGCTGATCGGGCATCTGGAGGAAGTCCATCAGGTCGGCATTATCCATCGGGATATCAGCCCGGATAATATCATGCTGCGCCCGAACGGAAAAATCTGCCTGCTGGACTTTGGCGCGGCCAAGGATTTCAACATACAGCAGGTCACGGGACGTTCCTCCATGGTGGCAAAGGACGGCTTTGCGCCCTGTGAGCAGTATCTGTCGAGCGGAAAGACCGGAAGCTGGACGGACGTCCATGCGCTCTGCGCCACATTGTATTACTGCATTTTTGGAAAGGTGATCCCGAACGCCTTTGACCGGATGGAGAAAGATGAAGTTTCTTACGAGCTGTCTGTGCGGGAACCGCTGCCGGATAGCCTTGTGGAAGTGCTGAAAAAGGGAATGGCAGTGCGCCCTGTCAACCGGATCCAGACGATGGCGGAGCTGAAACGGCAGTTGGAAAAGGTGATGGCGGGAGAAAGCGCGGCTGTGCCGGAAGAAAGAAAAGAACCTGAGGAAGAAAACGGCGAAGATATAAAAAAGGAATCTGCAGAGGAAAGAGCGCGGGAGCGTGAAAGAGCGGAAAAGGAAGCGGAAGAAAAAGCGCGGGAGCGTGAAAGAGCAGAAAAGGAAGCGGAAGAAAAAGCGCAGGAATGTGAAAGAGCAGAAAAGGAAGCGGAAGAAAAAGCGCAGGAACGTGAAAGAGCGAAAAAGGAAACCGAGGAGAAAGCGCGGGAGCGTGAAAGAGCAGAAAAGGAAGCGGAAGAGAGGGCCCGGGAACGTGAAAGAGCAGAAAGAGAAGCCGGGGAAGAGACAGGAGAGGAACCGAAAAAGAAAAAGGAGTTGACCCTTGGGTAAAGAGCCATAAGAGGTTGACGATTCTGGTATGCGTGGGAATTGCATTTGTCATTTTCCTGTGTGCGGTACGGAAACGTCCGACTGGAGAGTTTTCTATTTCAAACACTTTGCCGGATGAAGTGTGGACATATGATAATTCTGATTACTATATTGTGAAGAACGAGGATTCCGATACGATAAAAATCGAAGTGTCTGCATATTATAAAGAGGGTCTTGGAAATTATCCCCGGATGAAGGTTACCAGTTCAGATGATGCGGTATTGTCCGTAGAAGATGTGGAAAACGGAAAGTCGTGGCGTCATGATATTCGTCTTAAGGCAAAACAAGCAGGAGTATGTTTTATCACGGTTCGATGTGGAATCTATTCAAAGTCTTATCGTTTTATAGTGATGACGCAGGAAAAGTATGAGGCAAAGCAGGAGCAGGACGCTATCAGCGAAGCGGAAATAGGGGATCTTGTCACATACGGTCATTATGAACAGGATAACGATTTGGAAAACGGCAGTGAGAGCATCGAATGGATCGTGTTGGACAAAAAGGATTATGGAGTGGAGATGGTCAGCAGATATATCCTGGATGCAATGGAATATGATGACAGTGGCAGTACGGATTGGGAGGATTCGGATATCAGATTCTGGCTCAATACTGACTTTTATGAGGAAGCTTTCAGTGAGTATGAACAAGACGCGATGGTGATACTTTCAGTTAAGACAAATGGCAGTGACACGGAAGACTGTGTATTTTTAAATTCGACAGGCAACGTGAATAATTATTTAGATCCCGAAAGGCAGTGTGAGGCGACAGCATATGCAGAGGCGCAGGGACTTTATGTGTACAACGATGGAATGAGTGAATGGTGGCTTAGAAATAAAAATACTTTAATGGATTCTGTATATTTCGTGTCACATGACGGAGAATTTTCACATACATATCCAGGCAATACGAAAGGCGTCCGCCCTGTAATTATGGTAAACCCATAGGAGCTTCCTGAATACAAAATAATCGGAAGAAAGCAGCATGACAGTTTTTTCTGCTGAAATAAGGGAGGAAATTTCAAAAGATGAGTATGAAAAGTATATCTCACGGCAGTTTTGTCAAGATCAGGAAATATATGCAGAGAATATGTCTGTGTATCATAGTGTGCGTTTTCGTGTGTTTCAGTCATACTACGGCTGCAGTGTCCGCGCAGGAGCTGAGCAGCGCCCAGAGCACTACAATAGATGACGCATGCAACGGCGTGGTCAGGATCATCGCGATATCTGCGGATGGGAGCGCTGTTTCCAGCGGCTCCGGATTTGGTATCGGGAAAGCCGGAGCATCTACGGATATCTATGTGACGAACTGGCATGTGATCTATGACGAGACGACCGGACAGCCGAGTACATCTGTTTATATACTGACGTCTAACGACGCCGTACGGCTTGAGGACGGCATTATTGTATCTATGGATGCAAATCACATGGTCCGCTGTGAAGTGCTGTATACTACCACCGGATATCCGGATATGGCAATTTTGCGCGCGGAAACGGCTGTTCCGGATCATGTTGCACTGCCCCTGATGTCGGCGGAGGCGGCGCAGCGCTCGGAGGCGGTCTACGCATTGGGATTTCCGGCGAACAGTGATATTACAACGAACAACACATATTATCTGGCAACGCCGAAGGATGTGACGGTGACGACCGGAAATATATCCCGTTATACTCAGAGTGAACTGTTTGGCAATACATGGATCATTCAGCATGACGCCCATATTAACCACGGAAACTCCGGCGGCCCTCTGCTGACAGCCGACGGCGTTGTGATCGGGATCAATACATATGGTTTTGGAGATTCCATGGAATATTCGGCCTCTGTTTATGTGGATTATGTGATGAGTGCACTGGATGAGTTGGGAATATCATATGATACCGGAAAATCCTCCGGAGGAAATGATAAACCGGAAGGAACGGATACGGAAGAGCCGGATGACCCTGGCGCCGGAGGAGCGGAGGGAAATGAACCGGAGGGACCGGCAGATACAGAAGAACCGGGGGATGCGGCAGAGCCGGAGGAACCGGACGATGTGACAGAGCCGGAAGAACCGTGGTATATGCCGGAACCCACAGAGCCGTCGGTGGAATCGGATTCGGGTAATGGGAATTATTTGGCTGTAGTGGCTGCAGTGATCGTTATTGTGATCATAATCGCGGCTGTTGCCGCGGTAAAAAAGAAATCGAAACCGGGTTCCGCACCGGCTGCCGGAAATGGTTCCGGAGAACAGGCGGAAAAGAGGATCTCCGGGAATGCAGGTATCCAGTACCGCCTGCAGGGAACGGACGGCGTGTTTGCGGGACGGCGTTTCCGCCTCGATCAGACCGTTTATGTGGGAAGAGACGGATCCAAATGTAAGCTTGCCTATCCGGAAAATACGAAAGGAATCAGCCGGGTACACTGCAAATTGATCTTTTTGCAGGGAAAGGTTTATATAAAAGATAAAAGCTCTTCCTATGGAACCTTTGTAAACGGAAAGAAAATCCCGCCGGAGCAGCAGATCTTGTTGAAAGTGGGAGACGTGATCTCGCTGGGAGGAAAGAAAGAGAGTTTCAGACTGGATATGAAGTAGAGAGGATGCAAAAGTTTTCCGCTCCTTATGTCAGACGGCACACCGTATTGAAAATTAATAGAATATTAATAATTTTTTTGCTATTTGTATGCTTATTTCTGATAAAATGAAAAATAGTGTAAAAAATCAGATGAAAGAAGATGTGAGCATAATTATGGAGAAAAAACGAAAGAAAAAGATCATTATAACAGTTGTAGTGCTCATTCTGTTTGCACTGGCCGGATTGTGCGTCGGATTTTATGTAAAGCAGTATATGAAGTCCAAGGTGCAGAAAGTGCAGGAAGAAGTATTGGATGAGGAAAAGGTACAGGTAAACGAGGTCAAAGAGGAGACAAAGGAAGTAATTCAGGAATACACGACGATCGCTCTCTTTGGATTGGACAACCGGGAAACAGGGAATTATGAGCAGGGCAATTCGGACGTGATCATGATCATGAGTCTGAATAACAAGACGAAAGAATTCCAGATGGTTTCCGTTTACCGGGACACTTATGTCAATATACAGACGGAAGATGAAAAATACAGAAAGGCAAACGCCGCATACGCCTACGGCGGCGCCGAGGGGGCGGTATCCATGCTCAATAAAAACTTTGACCTGGATATTGACAATTATGTCACATTTGATTTCGAGACTGTGTCGGACGCCATTGATGTGTTGGGAGGAGTGGATGTAGAGATAACCAGTTGGGAGGAATTGAAGTGGCTGAATATGTATGTGGATCACACAAATGACATATTAGGTACGGATTCCAAAGCGATATCAAGTATCGGTGTACAAACATTGGACGGCGTTCAGGCAGTGGCATATGGACGGATCCGTTACACAGCGGGAAGCGATTACCGCAGGGCGGAGCGTCACCGCATCGTTTTGACAGAATTATTAAAAAAGGCGAAAGAGGCTGATATGCGGACATTGAACGAATTGGTGGATGTGGTATTTCCGGAGATCAAGACAGATCTCACGGAGGATCAGATCATGGAACTGATACCGATCGTTCTGGAATATGATCTGAAAGACAGCCGGGGATTTCCTTTTGAAAAGAACAATATCACTTTGCCGAATCCGGTGGGCAATATTGACGTGGCCTGCGATCTGGTGACAAATGTAAAAGAGCTGCATGAATATCTCTATGGCAATACAAATTATGAACCGTCAGATGAGGTTATTCAGTATAGCCAGAGAATTGAGGCGGATACAGGATTTTCACTGGGCGATGAAGAAAAGGACCGCTTTGAGGAGACGGATGATTTTGAGAAAGAGACAGAACCCATAGAATCAGATTTGGATGAACCTTGATGAACAGTTCCGTTTGTTCTGAAAAAGAGCAAACGGAACTTGTTTTTGTCAAGCGGCTATGGTATGGTAGAAAAAGCTTTTCCTGTATGACCGGAAAATTACTTTGCAATATTCATGCAAAGCAGAGAGAGTAGAAAGAGGCATACATGCAAAATAAAAGAAGCATTGGCACTGTGTATGAAAGGCGCGTATCCGCCTATCTGGAACAGAAAGGCTATCGCATCCTGGAACGGAATTTCCGCTGCCGTTTTGGGGAAATTGATGTGATTACGAAAAAGGATGGTTACATCATATTTGTGGAAGTCAAGTACCGGAGCAGCGGTAGATTCGGAACGCCCATGGAGGCAGTTGATTTCAGGAAGCAGCAAAGGATATCGAATACTGCTTCTTATTATTTGTACAGCCGCCATTGGCCGTCAGATACGCCGTGCCGCTTTGATGTGGCGGCAGTTTCGGAGCAATCGATAGAGCTGATCGAGAATGCTTTTCCCTATTGCGGGAAGTTTGGTTGAGGGGAGGATCAGATGGAGTTTATCAGAAAGAGGACAGAGAATATACTTCGGACAGAGATGTGTCCGATTCCGGGGGGAAGCAGCCTTCCGCTGCTGAAATTCCCGGCTTTGGAACAGACCGGGATCGTAAAGCATGGTTTTACGACGCGTTTCGGCGGCGTCAGCGAAGGAATGTTTTCCACGCTTAATCTAAGTTTCACCAGAGGGGACAAAAAGGAATCTGTGGAGGAGAATTACCGCCGGGTGGCGCAGGCTCTGCAGGTGGATCATGAGAGGATAGTCTGTTCCGATCAGACTCACACGACGAATGTGCGGGTGGTGACGGAAGCGGATGCCGGAAAAGGGCTGATCTATCCGAAAGATTACACGGATGTGGACGGTATGATCACAAACGTTCCCGGATTGACGCTGGCGACGTTTTTCGCCGATTGTGTTCCGCTCTATTTTGTTGACCCGATACACCGGGCCATCGGGATGAGTCATTCCGGGTGGAGAGGAACGGTCGGGAGAATGGGGCGGGAGACGCTTCGGGCTATGAAAGAAAATTATGGGACGGAACCGGCGGATGTCATCTGTGCAGTCGGCCCGTCCATTTGTCAGGACTGCTATGAGGTCAGCGCCGATGTGGCAGAAGCCTTTGCACGGGAATTTCCCGGACACGAGGAGGAACTGCTGACCTGTGCGGCCTGCGGGGAAAAACTTTCGCTGGAATATATTCGGACCGACGGGGCGGATAAAAAGTATCAGCTGGATTTATGGAAGGCAAATGAAATCGTACTTTTAGATGCGGGAGTGTTAAGTGAGCATTTGTCCGTCACGGACATCTGTACCTGCTGCAACCCGGATCTGTTATTTTCCCACCGGGCGAGCCATGGAAAACGGGGGAATCTGGGAGCATTTCTGAGCCTGATGAAGTAAAAGTAAAAGGAGAATGATACATGCATTTAACACGCCGTGAGCAAGAAATCCCCCACTTCTATAAGTGGTGGGATGAATTGCAGATTACACGGCGTTCTCTTGAATTTTACATGTTATAGTTATAATCTAATTATAAATCAGTCGTATTTATTAGAAAGGTTATAAATACTATGTAATTAGACACAAATAATCATTCGATATTCATGCTGCATTATCATCTTATCATGTGTATAAAGTATCGCAATAAGGTGATAAATGATGCCATCTCAAATCTTCTGAAAGAGATATTTGAGAGGATAGCTCCCACATATAACATTCTCCTGGAAGAA
>CAZJSI010000144.1:0-8473 GCA_964548675.1 uncultured Eubacterium sp.
AACGTATGAAGATTTTGATCGTGGAGGATGAGCAGAGATCGCGGGAGGGGCTGAAAAAAATGATTCAGTCCTTATCTCCGGACTACGAAGTGGTGGGAATGACGGCGTATGGGCAGACGGCGTTGGATATGATACCAGCGCTGAAACCGGACGTGGTAATGACGGATATCAAGATGCCTTTTATGAGCGGACTGGACTTCATACGCCTGGCAAGAGCGAAAAAGATGGACACCGCTTTTGTTATTGTGACTGCATTTGCAGATTTTGAATTTGCGAAAGAATCCATCTCCCTGGGGGTGGTAGAATATATATTGAAGCCGGTCAGCGCGGAGGAACTGAGAAAAGCGCTGCAGAGAGTCCGGGATATAAAGTCAGCCCGGTATGAGGATGATTACGGATGGCAGAAGAGCTGCCATCTGCGGGAGCAGTATCCGGAATCCCATCCCCTGGTGCTGAAAATGCTGGATATTATAGAAAACAGCTATTCCGGCAAGATCAGCCAGAAAAGGATGGCGGAAAACCTGGGGATAAGTTCTGAGTATCTCAGTTATCTTTTTAAAAAAAATATCGGAAAAAATTTTGCGAAGTTTCTTCAGGAATATCGGATCGAGCAGGCAAAAAATCTATTGAAAAAAGGCGAAGACCCTACCACGGTTTCCTTTGCCGTGGGATTTTCCGATGTGAAATATTTTCACAAAGTTTTCCGTGAAGTGGCGGGAATGAATGTAAATCAGTTTTTGTATTGTAATCGGGTGTGACAATGTGCATAAATTATCTTAAAATATTACTCTAATCTTAAAATATTTCCCTAAATTATTCTCCCAAATCTTAATTGGGTTGGTTTCCAAATGCACTAAAAAAGGATAAAATTTAGATACACTTTTGGTGGAAATCAACAATGAGAAAGGAGAAAGAACATGAAAAGAAAAGTAGTAGCAGCAAGTTTGGCGGCAGCGTTAGCGGTTTCACTGCTGGCAGGCTGCGGTTCATCCGGCAATTCTTCCTCAAACGCGGCAGGGGGCAGTGCGGAAGAGGAAGGCGCTTCATCCGGGTCGGGTGATGTGATCGAACTTACAATGTGGCATTATTTTGAGGAGCCGGACGTAACTGTAATTGAGGCATTGGTAGATGAGTACAACTCCATGCAGGACGAGGTGCATGTAACGGCTACTTATGTATCCAGAGAGGAATTGATGAACCAGTATACGATCGGAGCGGTTTCCGGCGACCTGCCTGATATCGGCATGGTGGATTCACCGGATATGGCGTCCTACATTTCTCTCGGCGTATTTGCGGATATTACGGAGAATTTGAATGATTGGGGCGAGGTAGATCATTTCTATATCGGCAACCTGGCGTCCTGTATGGATGCGGACGGAAAAATTTATGGACTTCCGCATAACACAAACTGTATTTCACTGATCTGTAATATGGATCTTCTCGAAGCGGCAGGATACGATCATGTACCGACCAGCATAGAGGAGTTTGAGGAGATGGCTCTCGCGACGACAAATGCTTCGGAGGGTACATACGGATTTGCAATGTGTGCAATTTCCACAGAGGAAGGTACGTTCCAGCTTCTTCCGTGGCTGCTTGGGACACAGAACGGCGCAAGCACTACAGTTGCCGATATCACAGCCGACAGTGCGGTTGCAGGACTTTCCGTGCTGGGTAATCTGACGGCAAAAGGCGCAATGAGCACAGAGTGTGTAAACTGGACGCAGTCCGACGTCTATAATCAGTTTGTGGCAGAGAAAGCGGCTATGGCGGAGATCGGAACATGGCATCTGCCTCTGCTCAATGAGGATGTTACTGAGGATGACTTTAATTATCAGGTATGCCTGCTTCCTACCGGAGACGAGGGAACAAGCGTGTCAACAGTGGGCGGTGAAAACTTTGGCGTATGCTCCAGCACACAGTATAAAGAGGAGGCTGCCGCATTTGTTGAGTATATGTGTTCTACCGACAATCAGAAAAGATATGCGCAGGAAGGCGGAAAACTTCCGACCAGAGATGATGTGACTCCGGAATATTCGTTCCTGACAGATGAATTTGCGGTATTCCAGGAGCAGCTGGAGACTGCAGTGGCGAGAGGACCTCACGAGAACTGGCCGACAATTTCAAAATCCATCTACACAATGGCACAGGATGTATTCCTGAATGGAGCTGATCCGGCAGCGTCGCTGAAAACGGCGGCGGATGTTATTAATCCGATTCTGGAGGAGACGCCGATCCTTGAATATTAATTGCTGAAAACATAATGAGATGATGTGATAGCTGTCCCGCAATGCCGCGCTATGAATGTGTTGTGGCATTGCGGGATTTTTGTCTCATCTTTTGAAAAAGCGCTTTGCGCATAGAAGAAAGTGAGGTAGATGAGAATATGAAAAAGACAATGGCAGCCAGAAAGACCCGTGAAGGTTATGTGTTTATCACGCCTGCGGTTATTTATCTGCTGGTCGTAGTCGGGTATCCGCTTGTATACAACCTGGTCCTGAGTTTTAAAGATGTAAACGTAAAAAATCTGAGCAGCGGTACGTCCGTATTCGTCGGTTTTCAGAACTACATAGAGCTGTTCCATGATCCGACGTTTCTGCTTGTGTTCCGCAACACGATCATTTTCACGATCGCCTGCCTGGTATTTCAGTTTACGATCGGATTTGCCTTTGCATTATTCTTTTCAAAAAAGTTTACTCTGGCAGGACCGGTCAGAGGCCTGATCCTGATCGGATATATGATGCCGATGTCAGTAACGGGTATGATTGGACAGAATATCTTTGCGAATGACGGCCTGATCAATGATCTGCTGTCAAAATTCGGCGCGGCAGGCCCGCAGTGGCTTGTCAACACCAGTGTGGCCCTGATCGCAGTCATCATTATGAACTGCTGGGTCGGAATTCCTTTTAACATGCTGCTTTTGATCTCCGGACTGACCGGTATTTCTCCGGAGGTGTATGAAAGCTCGTCTCTGGATGGGGCGAACAAACTTCAGCAGTTCGGTTATATTACACTGCCGTTGATGAAATCTTCCATTCTGGCGGTATTGATGCTTGGGTTTGTGTATACGTTCCGGGCGTTTGACCTGATGTATATTATGACGGCGGGCGGCCCGCTGCATGCCACGGATGTTTTGGGGACTTATGCATATACACTTTCCTTCACACAGTTTGAATTTTCGAAGGGCTCAGCTGTGGCAATGGTATTGTTTGCATGCCTGTTTGTGGTAGGAATCTTCTACCTGCGGCTGACGATGAAGGAGGAGAAAGAATGAATACGGAGAAAAAAATGTCCAGGATTGATTTTTTATTTAAGACAAAAGAGGGACGGGTTAATCTGCGCAACTGTATTATCGCAATTCTGATTGCGATCCTGTTTCTGTTTCCAATCTACTGGATGCTGCAGATTTCCTTCAAGACAGATAAGGAGACCTTCGGAAAGATACTGACATATTTTCCGCACCAGTTCAGTATCGATCCGTGGCTGGAGAACCTTCAGGATCCGGATTTTCTCGCTTCCGTGAAAAACAGTTTCCTGAACGGTTTTATCACAATGGCGATTACGCTTATCCTTGGGGTCCCGGCTGCGTACGGCATGGGCAGATACCAGGTAAAGGGAAGAAATGCCTTTCTGCTTACCTTCCTTGTAACGCAGATGCTCCCCGCGTCGCTGATGTTGACGCCGATGTATCTGGTATTCAGCAAACTGGGGCTTTTGGGCACTCATTTTTCGGCTCCGATCGCGATCGCTTCCGGATCCATTCCTTTTGCAGTCATCACGCTGAGGCCCTACTTCAGGAGTGTTCCCGTCTCTTTGGATGAGGCGGCGCGTGTGGACGGCTGCGGGCCGTACCGGGCGTTTTTCCAGATCATGATACCTACGGTAAAGACAGGTATCATTACGATCGTGGTCATTTCATTCCTGAACGGCTGGAACGATCTGCTTTACTCCATGACCTTTAACACCCAGGCAAGCATGAGGCCGTTGACGGCAAATATTTATAAGTTCCAGAGTAAATACGGAACAAAATGGAACTGTATTATGGCATACGGAAGTATTCTGGTCCTGCCGGTCATCATCATGTTCATCTTCCTGCAGAAATACATTGTAGGCGGTATGACGGCGGGCGCCGTAAAAGAATAATAACATGAAATAATTCTGTAAAAGTATAAAAACGCTAAATATTATGAACTGAAGGAGAATATAAAATGTCATATAATCGTGAAGAAGAAAGACTGATGTACGGATATTTTGAGAGAAAGGGAGATGCTCTCTGTTATCGTTACGATGCGGAGCGGCTGATTTTGGAACCCTGGGGAGATAACAGTCTGCGTGTGCGCGCAAGCAAGCTGGCAGTCATGCCGGAGGAGGACTGGGCGCTGCTTCCGGCGCCGAAATCTGAGACGGTTGAGATTTCTATTTCCGATATGAGTGCACAGATCACAAACGGAAAGATCCGTGCGGTTATAGATAATATAGGAAAGATCACATTTTATAACCAGAAGGGCGAGATGCTTCTGGAGGAATACTTGAGAAACAGAATCGACATGTTTGCAGACACATGCAGTTCCCTCGAGATCGAGGCGAGAGAGTTTAAGCCGATCATAGGCGGAGATTACAGATTGAGCATGCGTTTTGTGTCAAATCCGGACGAAAAGATTTACGGGATGGGACAATATCAACAGCCGTATCTGGATGTAAAGGGGGCCGACCTGGAGCTGGCTCACCGCAATTCCCAGGCAAGTATTCCGTTTGCGCTCTCCAGCCTCGGGTATGGATTTTTGTGGAACAACCCGGCAGTAGGCCGTGTAAATTTCGGAAAAAATATTACCACATGGGAAGCTTATTCTACGAAGAAACTGGATTACTGGATCACTGCCGGGGACACTCCGGCGGAAATTGAGGAAGCATATGCAAACGCCACCGGAAAGGTGCCGATGATGCCGGATTATGCGATGGGGTTCTGGCAGTGCAAGCTTCGTTATCAGACGCAGGAGGAACTGTTGGAGGTTGCCAGGGAGTATAAGAGACGGGGGCTGCCGATCTCCGTGATCGTCATCGATTTCTTCCACTGGCCGCTTCAGGGCGAGTGGAAATTTGATCCGACCTACTGGCCGGATCCGGATGCAATGATCGCGGAACTCAAAGAGATGGGAATCGAACTGATGGTATCTATCTGGCCGACCGTAGATTACCGCAGTGAGAATTTCGATGAGATGAAGGCAAAAGGACTTCTGATCCATGTGGAGTCCGGTATTCCGATCGCTATGGATTTCCAGGGAAATACGCTGCACTATGATGCGACAAATCCGGAAGCCAGGGAATATGTTTGGAACAAGGCGAAACAGAATTATTACGACAAGGGAATCCGGGTATTCTGGCTCGATGAGGCGGAACCGGAATACATGGTTTATGATTTTGAGAATTATCGTTATCATCTGGGACCGAATGTACAGATCGGAAATATCTATCCGGCAATGTATGCAAAGACTTTCTACGACGGAATGAAAGCGGAGGGACAGGAAAATATCATCAACCTGCTGCGCTGTGCATGGGCGGGTTCCCAGAGATATGGCGCGCTTGTCTGGTCCGGGGATATCAAATCCTCCTTTAAGAGCCTTCGGTGCCAGTTCGCGGCGGGGCTGAATATGGGAATTGCGGGAATCCCGTGGTGGACCACGGATATCGGAGGTTTCTTCGGAGCCAATATCAATGATCCGGAATTCCATGAACTTTTGGTTCGGTGGTTTGAATACGGTACTTTCTGCCCGGTTATGAGACTTCATGGATACCGCTGGCCGCTGCAGCCGCAGTACGGCACCACGGGCGGGGCAAGCTGTATCTCGGGAGCACCGAACGAGGTATGGAGCTATACGGATGAGGTCTACGAGATCTTAAAGGATTATCTGGAGATGAGGGAGAAGATGCGTCCGTATATCACGGAGCTGATGAAAGATGCGCATGAAAAAGGAACGCCGGTTATGCGTCCGCTGTTCTATGATTTCCCGGACGACCCGGTATGCTGGGACAATGAGGATGCGTATATGTTCGGGCCGAAGCTTCTGGTAGCTCCCGTCATGGAGAAAGATCAGAGAAAACGCTGGGTATATCTCCCTCAGGGAGCACAATGGAAAAATGCATGGACAGAAGAAATCTTTGATGGCGGCCGGACGGTCGAGGTCGACGCTCCGTTAGAACAGATTCCTCTGTTTATAAGGTCGCTTTAACGGTATGAGATAACAAAGGACAGGATAGCGAGGCAGTATGAAGAAAAAGAACGGATTTTTTTCGTATGACGGTATTTTTTATGAGGTGTGTGAAAAACTTTTTGATATGTTGGCAGTAAGCATTTACTGGCTGATCGGGTGTATCCCGATCGTCACGATCGGGGCTTCCTTTACGGCGCTGTACTATACTGCCTCCCACTCTATCCGCTGTGACATTAAGACTGTCACGGCGGCGTTTTGGGGTTCTTACAGACGCAATTTTGCGGAGGGATTGAAAATATGGCTGGTCGTTTTTGCGGGCATGTTTGTATTTCTCTTGAATATCGGCATTTTGGACGCGAAAATGTCAAACAATGTCGGAATTGGCTTTATGGTATTTTACGGAATCTGTTTCGCGGCGGTGCTGGCGATGGCGTGTTATGCATTTCCGGCGTTGTCCAGGTTTGACGAACCGGCGGGGTGGATCGTCAAAGTGTCGCTGTATATGATGGTGAGACATTTTCCGGTCACCCTGCTTTTGTTGGCGATTCTGGCGGGATGTTACGCCGCGGTTTTTTTCTTTCCGTTTCTGGTGATCATCCTGCCGGGATTTGCCGCTTCGATGTCAACATTTCTGATCGAGCCCATCTTGAAAAAGCATATGCCGGAGGAAGAGCCGGATGCGGCGGCGTCCCCGGCGGATAGACGGGAGTAGTAAAATGGCTGTGGGGTTAGTTCTATAGGAAACGGAAACAAGCGAGTCTTGAATTGTCGTTTCCTAATATTTTGAATAACAGACAGGAGGATATGCGAATGAAGTTTACGGAAGGATATTGGCTGCGCAGCGAGCGTGCCAACGGACAGTTTGCGGCGGAAGCTTTTTATGTAGACCCGATTCCGGGGGGAATGCGCATTGTTGCGCCGACGCGGAAGATGCAGGGCAGGGGAGACGCCATGAACGTGGCGACGATCACGCTGGAATTCAAGGCGTGTACGGATAAGATCATTTCTGTGAAGGCCTGGCATTATGAGGGGTATGAGGCGCATCTGCCCCGGTTTGAGAAGCAGGAGGGATGTATTGATGTCCCGGTATCGGTCACGGAGGACCGGGCGGTGATGGATACGGGAACAGTGAAAGTCATCGTGGACAGAAAGAATTTCTCCTACACTTTTGAGGCGGAGGGGAAGGTGCTGACATCCTGCGGCTTCCGGAATCTGGGATATATGTGCTGGGATCGCCGGCCGAGTACGATGTTTGCCGAAGAAAATTATCTGTCCAGCCGTTACCAGCCGTACATGATGACAGAATTGTCTTTGGCAGTCGGGGAAAATGTGTACGGATTCGGAGAGCGGTTTACTGCATTTGTGAAAAACGGACAGACGGTGGATACGTGGAACGAGGATGGCGGAACCGCTTCCCAGATCGCATATAAGAGCATTCCTTTTTATATGACAAACCGCGGATACGGCATTCTGGTAGACAGTTCCGACAGCGTATCTTTTGAGGTGGCGAGTGAGAAAGTGGAGTATGTGGGCTTTTCCGTTCCGGGAGAAGAACTGTCCTACTATTTGTTCTACGGGCCTTCGCCGAAGGAAATCCTGAAGGGATATACGGGGATGACCGGGCGGCCGGCGCTGCCTCCGGCGTGGTCTTTCGGCCTGTGGCTGTCCACATCATTTACGACAAATTACAGCGAGGAGACGACGTCCTCTTTTATCGACGGTATGTTTGAGAGAGGCATCCCCATGCGGGTATTCCATTTTGACTGTTACTGGATGAAAGGGCTCCACTGGTGCGACATGGAGTGGGATGAGGATCTGTTCCCGGATGTAAAAGGAATGCTTCGGAGATACCACGAGAAGGGATTAAAGATCTGTGTCTGGATCAATCCGTATATTGCCCAGGGGACAGCACTTTTTAAGGAAGGCGCCGAAAGAGGATATCTGCTGAAACGCGCGGACGGACACGGCGTCTGGCAGACGGACCACTGGCAGCCGGGAATGGGACTGGTGGATTTCACCAACCCGGATGCGGCAAAATGGTATGCCGGCCATCTGCACAGGCTGCTTGACTGTGGAGTGGACTGTTTCAAGACGGATTTCGGGGAGAGGATCCCTGTGGATGTGGTATACGCTGACGGGAGCGATCCCCATGCAATGCATAATTACTATACGTTTTTATATAACAGGACAGTGTTTAATCTTTTAAAAGAAGTAAAGGGCGAGGGCGAGGCGGTTCTTTTTGCCAGAAGCGCGACCGTCGGCGGACA
>CAZJSI010000145.1:0-8357 GCA_964548675.1 uncultured Eubacterium sp.
GCCAGTTCTTCAACAGATGCTATATAGGCCAGGTACGAATGACCGCCTCCGCCA
This sequence comes from uncultured Eubacterium sp., assembly GCA_964548675.1. Lineage (GTDB taxonomy): Bacteria > Bacillota > Clostridia > Lachnospirales > Lachnospiraceae > Eubacterium_I. The sequence continues at coordinate 55 of CAZJSI010000145.1, forward strand.
TTTTGTTAGTTGCATCACCATTTGCAGACAACGCCCTGCTTGATTTTATCACTCCGCATCAATATAAGCCAATTAGCCTAATCTGTAATGAACCGGACGGTTTTTATCAGTTAGAAATGAACAAATACCTTAGAGATAAGGAAATTGTTCTTAACCCTTATATGAAAGTACAGAGTATAGAATCAGTAAAAAGATGTGTTATGAATAATTTGGGGATTGCGGTTGTTCCTAGCTATTCTGTTGAAGAGGAACTAAAAAATGGCTCTTTGAAGCAAATAAAAACAGAACTTGATGAGAAAAAATACAACGCAATTTATATTTACCATAAAAACAAATGGATGAGCCCTCAAATGCGGTTGGCATTGGATTTATTGGATCAATCTGGTTCAAAAAATTGTTGCAGCGACTAATTTTATAGAAAAATTGTTATTCTGTTCTGGACATTTATTAATTTTGCTATTACAATCTGATATATCAGGATGGTCATGCATCCTTATTTGCGATCCGAAAGGGGACAAAATAACTATGCTTGCAAATTTTGAACCACGAAATTATAAGGGAAAAGAACGGGTCTGGTCCGGACGTTACCGGAATCTCCACAATCTGCCCCACTGGCATCTGGAGAGTGAACTGATCTATGTGGAATGCGGGCAGGCCGTTGTATCTCACAATCATCAGGAATATTCCCTCGCAGAAGGGGAAGCCATCTTTCTTGGCAGCGGTGAGATCCACTATATTAAAAGTGATGCGGACAGCATCGTGGCGATCACAATGTTCGATTCCTCACTCATTTCGGATCTATGCAATGCGTCCTGCCTTCGCAGCGCAAAACTGGAGCACCCTTATCCGATTCCGGAATATTTCGCAAATATCCGCAGGGAGTTGAATGATCGTCCGCCTTTCTTTGAGCTGCAAAGCTGTGAATATATCATTTCATTGATGATACGGATCTTCCGTGGGGAGGAACTGACACCCAAAACGGCTGCGCCGGAACATTCCTCCATTATAAATTACAAAAATCTTCTGACTGAGATCGAAGAAAAATACGGGTATATCACGTTCCCGGATGCAGCTGCTTTTATGGGGCTCTCGGAACCATATTTTTCCAGGTTCTTCCGCAAAATTTCCGGAATGACCTTTTCCCAGTACCTGAATACTGTGAGAATGGAACATGCCGTAGAAATGTTAAAAAATAACAAAGACCATCTGTCCGTCACAGAAATCGCATCCCGGTGCGGTTTTGATACCATACGCCATTTTAACCGGGTTTTTAAAAATATCACCGGCATGTCGCCGCGGCAGATGCCTGCCGATTACATACCGGATTTTCATCCAATGAGGACAATCAGGGAAGCATTTGATCCGACACTGCAGAATTCGGAACTGCTGTAAAAATAAGCTGAAATGGAGACTTTCATGGAAAACACACAAAAAATAACACTATTTGAACAGACCCCGATTCCCAAAGCAGTAATGACGCTGGCTGTACCGACGGTTATCAGCTCGCTTGTCATGGTTATTTACAATCTTGCCGACACTTATTTTGTAGGAATGATCAATGACCCGATCCAAAATGCGGCAGTGACTCTGGCTGCTCCTGTCCTGCTGGCCTTTAACGCCATCAATAACTTGTTCGGTGTGGGAAGCTCCAGCATGATGAGCAGGGCTTTAGGTATAAAAGACTATGATACAGTATATCGAAGCTCGGCTCTGGGATTTTATTGTGCACTGATCTGCGGACTCGCATTTTCACTTTTATATACATTGTTTCGCAGTCCTCTGCTGACCATACTTGGAGCTAATGCGGAAACAGTCGCTGCCACGGGACAATATCTGACATGAACCGTCTCTTTCGGCGCAGCGCCCGCTATCCTCAATGTTGTACTTGCCTATCTCGTCCGTGCGGAGGGGGCTTCTCTGCACGCCAGCATCGGTACCATGAGCGGATGCCTGCTGAATATCATACTGGACCCGTTTTTCATCCTGCCCCGGGGGCTGGGAATGGGGGCTGCCGGCGCCGGGCTTGCCACCTTTCTCGCAAACTGCGCCGCCTGCGCATACTTTTTTGTATTTATTTTTATCAAGAGGGACAATACTTACGTATGCATCCGCCCGTCCATGTTCCGGTTTCGAAAAATTATCATATTCGGGATCTGTGCGGTGGGGATTCCGGCCTCAATCCAGAATCTCCTGAATGTAACAGGAATGACGATCCTCAACAACTTCACTGCTTCCTTTGGATCAGATGCAGTGGCGGCTATGGGAATCTCCCAGAAGATCAGCATGATCCCCATGTACATAGCAATGGGTATTTCACAGGGCGTCATGCCCCTGGTAGGATACAACTATGCCAGCGGCGACAGCAGTCGAATGAAAAAGTCCATTACTTTTTCCGCAAAAATATCGCTCATTTTTATGGCGGCCGTTTCTGTCGGATACTATCTGGGAGCAGAGAATTTGATCGCTCTGTTTATGAAAAATGAGACGATCATCGCCTACGGAAGCCGTTTCCTGAGAGGTTTCTGCATAGCCACCCCGTTTCTCTGTATGGATTTTCTCGGGGTTGGCGTATATCAGGCCTGCGGAATGGGAAAGAAATCTCTCATGTTTGCCATAATGCGGAAAATTGTGCTTGAAATACCTGCTCTCTTTATATTAAACCGGATTTTCCCGCTCTACGGACTGGCTTACGCCCAGGCCGTGGCGGAGATCACGCTTGCGATTGCCGCGGTGATCACCCTCAGAAAGATCATTCAACATTCTTCCGGCAAAAGCGGGACTTGACTTTTTGCGAAAAATCGTACAAGATATTTATCATACATTATAATGAGAGAACGACCCCCGCGCCGAAACTCTCAAGCGGACGCTGAACAAAAGAAAAGAGGACACAAATGAAAAAAATAAAACGAATCATTGCTCTCATCGGGGTGATCCTGCTGCTTGCCCTGTATCTATCAACCATTGTCCTGGCATGTATCGGAAGTGAAAATGCCATAAATCTCCTGAAAACTGCCATTTATGCAACGATTGTCGTTCCGGTATTGCTCTGGGCATATTCTTTCATATACAAATTATTGAAGAACAATTATTCACAGAAAGAGGATACCGATCAATCCGGCAATTTAAAAAAATAGCCATATCATCAATCACATTTTATGACCCAAAGAAAAAACTGTGATATTACAGATTTTCTGTCAATACCACAGTTTTTCTTTTTTGCCTTATTATTCCGCCGCATCAGCCGTCCCGTCATCCGATGTCTCTTCCATTGATGTTCCATCATCCGACGTTTCTTCCTTCGACTCTTCACCATCCGAGGACTCTTCCTCCGCAGCAGTGAGATCCTCCAGGCTCTTATTCAGTGTACTTGTCACACTGGTACTGCTCACCAGATAAACGTTTGTATCATCGCTCACCTGTAGATAATATCCGCCAAGCACCTGATTTTCCATACCGAATGTCATCGTCTTTGTGGAGCCGTCCTCAAACACAAACGCCGCTTCCTGCGTCGGTTCGTCCAATCCATACTCAGATATATCCGAAACATTCTCTATCGTACTGTCGGCGGTAACGGTACTGACAGCGTTCAGCAAATTCTGAATTTTATCTTCGTCTACATCAACGCTCTCATCCGCTTTACACGTCCATGTATCATCTGTCTTTACGAATTCCAGCGTGTTTCCCTCATACTGATAGGAGAAAGCTGTGACTTCATCTGCATCAAACTGAACTGCATATACTATTTCGGCTTCTTTCTGCTTTTCTTCTTCCTTTTCCTTATGGCTCTTTGCAGCACGCACGGCGAAAAGCGCTGCGACGATAACTGCCAGAACAATGACCAGAACCAGATATTGTTTTTTTCTCATACCGTCCTCCTTACGCTTTACGCCTTCTAAACCAGATGAAGATGCCAAGTGCGATCAGGACAATCGGGAGCACAATGACGAGGAGCATCTCCCCCGCATAGATGACCGCCTGGCTGACTGTCAGGGAATCCATCGTATACTCTTTCGCATCGATTGATACCGTCGTCTCAGAATCGGAGAAGGTGCCTGCAATTCCTTTGAACAACGCAAGATTCTGTCCGGAGACAGCGGAATCCGCATCATTGCTGAAAATATATGTTGAAGCAGCCACTGTTACCTCTGCCCCGGTTGTACTGTCTGTCACATTTGCCGCAAGAACAAATTCACCGCTCTGGTCGCCATCCTCCTTCGCGAAAGAAGTCATATTGGCAACATCGTCCTTGATATAAGCGCTCTCTGAGGTTGTCAACAGATCTGTCCAGGTCAGATTGTCGGTGTTCTGTCCCAAATTCGTGACCGCCTGGGCATACGGTGCAAAAACGTACCCATCTACTTTTGATGTCATATCACCGCTCTCCACATCCGGCAGCAGATAAAACGGATACTGGTAGCAATGATAATTATCCTCCTCCATCACAATCCCTTCTGAAACACTGATGTCATATGCAGACAGGATAGAGTCAAAGTTTGTCATATCCGACGCTTCCTCATAAGTAGTCATGATAAGCGCCTTACCGCCGCCCGCGAGATAGTCTGTCACTTTCTTTGCATCGTCTGCTGAAAAATCAGATGTTGGGCCGTTAATGATAATCGCCGCTGCATCTTCAGGAACCGCATCCTGCTGCAGCAGGGTGATCGTCTCCACTGACACGTTCAGTTTCTCCAGGGCATCTGTAAACGTACTTTCCAGCGACGCCTCTCCATGCCCGTCGATCAGATATACTTTCGGCATATCCTCATTTGTCACATAGCCGATCGCACTGGTGATCTGTCCCTCGCCATCGTAGGCTGACACAGCCTGCTGATAGGTCGTATAGTCCACATCATACTCATACAGGTCATTATAACTGATCACTTTCGAGCGCTCGCCGCACACAACAATAATACTTCCATCTGACGGCGCCGTATCCGTATAATTTGAATAAAAATTCGGAGATACCGCCGGATCGACATACTCAACTTTAATATGGGAAGATGCATCCTCGTACCGCTCCAGCGTCTTTGCAACGGTCTCATCCGCATCACTCTCCTTTGCCAGTACATACATGGTAATATCATCATTCACATTGTCCAGCATATCATATGTGTCATCCGTCAGGGAATACAGATTCTGTCCCGTTATATCCACATTTTTCACTTTGTCTGGCAGTTCATTTGCCAATACGTTTACCACAACGACAACTGCGATTCCAATGACAACAAAGGTCGAGTTAAAAACGCCGCGCCTGATTTTTTTGGAGCTGACAGACCAGCGGTATTTCTGTACAATCTGACAGATCAGGAACAAAAACAGGGCGGTTCCGGTCACATAATAAATGATCCCGGACACATCCAGAATACCTTTCAGGAAATTCTGCGCCGGACTTATGATGGACAAACAGTTCAAAATTTTCGTCAGCATATTTCCGCTGGTGGAAATAAGGCCGGTGATCCCCTCCATCATATATCCCACAAACATCAGGGCAAAGGATAATACTGCCGCGATCACCTGGCTCTCTGTAATAGATGATACGAACATACAGATTGCGATCGACAGGCATCCGAAAAACCATATTCCCAAAATTGCCACATAACACTCTGCCACCGGTACTCCTCCAAATATGGACAGCAATGGCGGGCAGAGGCATACTGCTCCCATCCCCACACTGAACACAGCCAGTATCGCAAAAAATTTACCCAAAACCACTTTTGGAATCGAAACCGGAGAAGTATATAACAGCTGGTCCGTCTTTGTCCTTCGGTCATCCGCCATACTTCTCATACTCAGTATCGGTATGATAATGATAAAAATAAAAGTCACGTTATTCAATGTATAGGAAAGATACGGCGTTCCGTACAGCAGGTTGTTAGCAACAAAATACAGATTGAACACGAAGAAAAAAGCCGCCAGAAAAATCCATCCGATAACAGACGTAAAATATGCCTTCAATTCTCTCTTTAATACTGCGCTCATGATACATGCACCTCCCTGCTGTCAGTTAATTCCAGGAAAACATCTTCCAACGTCTTTGCATTTGTCCTCATCTCAAGAAGGACTATATCATTTGCCGCGCAATACCGGAAAACCGCTTCCCGGATATCCGCCCCCTGCTCGGCTATCAGGGAAAGATGGGTCTCGCACAGGGTGCTTTCATCCTCTCCCTCATCCGTATCTTCCTCTATAACCCGGATAATATCACAGGATTTTACCGATGCTATCGACGCCATGCCCGCTGCCCGGCCTTTCTCTGCTCTCACAGATACGCTAAGCTGCTGTGCCCCGCTCATCCGGCTCTCCAGATGCTCCATCGTATCGCTGGCCACCAGATTACCATTTGAGATGATAAACACATGGTCGCAGACCGCACTGATTTCCTGCAAAATATGGGAGCTTAAAATAACCGTATGTTTTTCCCGGAGGGATTTGATCAGATCACGGATCTCGATGATCTGCTTTGGGTCAAGCCCCACCGTGGGTTCATCCAGGATGATGATCTGGGGCATCCCCATCAACGCCTGTGCCAGTCCGACACGCTGCCTGTAACCCTTGGACAGGTTTCTGATCAGACGATTTTGTACCTGATGCAGTTTCGTCAGATCCATTACCTGTCTGATATCCGCATTTTGCTGAGATTTATCAATTTTTTTCAGTTCCGCCACGAAACGCAGATATTCAATAACCTTCATATCCCCGTAAAGCGGAGGCATCTCCGGCAAATAACCGATGCATTTTTTAGCCTCCTCAGGATTTTTATTGATATCATATCCGTTGATCTTCACTTCACCGGAAGTGGCGCCAATATAGCCGGTAATGATATTCATCGTGGTAGATTTTCCCGCCCCGTTAGGGCCTAAAAATCCATAGATGTTTCCTGACTCGAGGGTCAGATTCAAATCATTGACCGCCACATTGGCGCCATATTTTTTCGTAAGATGACTGATTTTTACAGAAGAAATCTCCAACGGAGCTTTCTCTTGCACGTTTTCACGAATCATAACAATTTCCTCCTCACTTTTCCGCCGCCGCGCAAAAAAGTAACGCAGCAGCTTTCCATCACTGTTCCATTCTATTGGAAAAATGTGTTTATATTCAGAAGAAAATGTGATGATTGTGTGTTTCTTTTGTGAATTCAAATATTATTTCTTTTTGCTCACCCACAGGAAATCATGTCCCGGAATGATCACATTATAGAGATTCATCTCCTCTCCCGTGATCAAATTGGTAAACACTCCCGGTTCATCGATCCATGCGATATGATCATGATCATTGAAATTAAAGATACCGATAAATCTCTCTTCCTCGTTTTCCCGCAGAATGCCAAGAATAGAATCATCCTTCACATCGTAGGTATAGGTAGGCGTACTGCTCTCGAATACGCTTCTCTCCTTACGGATTTCTTCCAGTTTGGAAAGGCCGGAGAAAATTCTCTCCTGATAAGTCCCCTTTTCCTTATTCTTTGCAGCAAGATCCCACTGGAATCTTCCACGATGGACATATCTGGAATCCTCTCTTTTATCCTGATCCTCATTCTCTTTATAAGTATAATCGTTAAGCTGACCGATCTCATCCCCGCTGTAGAGCATCGGAATACCGGACTGGGTCAGCATATAGGCATGGAGCATCAGATCAAATGTAACCGCTTTGGAAAGTTTCTCCTCATCTCCCTCAAACAAAGCGCTCTCCACGCCACACATAGATGCTGTTGTTCCACAAAAACGGGCATCCTGGGTAACCGGATCATCATTATAAAGTTCCCCGCGGCTCTCGCTATCCGGATAATTTCCGGTGAAATACTGGTTGAGGTAGCGCTTATGTTCCACTTCCCTCATTCCCCAGCCTTCCAACGTCGGATAATCCAGGCCCCAGCCGATATCATCATGACATCGCAGATAGTTCAGGAACAGATAATCCTTCGGCAGGCTGTTTACAATATCCATCTGCTTTTTCAAAAGGCGGATATCCCTGGTCGCCACACTGTTCCATGTAGTTGCCATCGTTGTCACATTGTACAGCATATGGCATTCCGGTTTTTCCACCGTTCCAAAATAAGGCACGACCTTCTCCGGCTCCATAACCACCTCGCCCAGAAGCAGAACGCTCGGACACACAATCTCACTGATAATACGCATCATTCGCACGATTGTATGTACTTTCGGCAGATTGCGGCACTGCGTTCCCAGTTCTTTCCAAATATAAGGAACCGCATCGATGCGGATAATATCCATCCCCTGATTTGCCAGATAAAGGAAATTGTACATCATCTCATTAAATACCCTTGGATTGCGGTAATTCAGATC
>CAZJSI010000146.1:0-8347 GCA_964548675.1 uncultured Eubacterium sp.
CAATCTCCCATCTGATATAGCCTCCGGCAGGATTACAGAGGCATGCAAAGGAATGATATCGGCGGAGCCGATGCATGCCTCGCAGCAAGAATGCTGGAGCATTCGTGAACACTGTAAATAGTTCGGAGCGGCTCACGCCACTCCGAAACATTTACATATCCAATATATGAGTCCCAACACCCAGCTTGTGAAAATACCATAGAGGATAACCGGGCCGCCGATCGTAAAGATCTGGGCGCCAATACCAAAAACCTGTCCCTCTTTCTTGAATTCGATGGCAGGCGCCGCCACGCCGTTCGCAAATCCGGTGATCGGAACCAGCGCCCCGGCGCCGCCGAATTTTGCGATGGAGGGATAGATATTAAATCCGGTCAGAACGATACTTGCCAACACCAGTATGAGGCTTGTCCACTTCCCGGCAGTCATCTGATCCAGTCCCCTGCTCATGCAGAAATTGGTAATCGCCTGACCGACACAGCAGATGATCCCACCTACCAGAAATGCTTTTGCCATATTCAGGGGTAAACTGTAAGAAGGCGTTACCTGTTTGACATAGGCGTTGTAGGCGTCCTCGCGCTCCTGCTTTTTGCTTTCCTCTTTCACGCTCTCGCGTTTTGCCACCTCGGACAGTAATTCCTCCCGGGATGCATTTTTATCTATCTTTTTCGGTTGATCAGCCATATTGACATTTCCTTTCCGTCATAATTTGCAGCCATTCAGGGCAATCTCCGCAATCTTACCGCCCTCTCGCTCCCCACTCACGGATAGAGCACAATAAAATAGTATAATCCTCCTGCCATTTTTCCCAATGCAAAGGATAAAATAAGAATTCCCAGACCCTCTTTCAGTTTTGCCCGGCGAAACAGGATCGGAAATACATTGAGTACTTCCGCCAGCGCCACGGAGAGACATCCGGTAAACATTCCGGCGGCAACGCCGGACAACACCGAAAACCAGATTCCCAGCCGCAGGGGAATTCCGGGAAATATGGACAGCACCGTTCCGCAGATTCCCCCCGCTATCACAGCATTTTCCAATTGGATACAGTAAGCCGCCGAGCTGGTCTTACCTGCAAAACGCGGAAGCAGGCCCAGGCTTGCGATCAGAGCAAATACTCCCGCTGCAAGAGAAAATCCGCAGATCAGTCCCACTCCGACGAGAATTACATTATCCATCCACATCAATGTTCTCTCCTTTTCTGCTGCTCGTCTCAATATAAGTCGTGTCCACGTCCTCCTCGTACTTGCGCATCGCCACCTGGATCGGAGTCGGGTCATCCGTCACCTTCTTATGCCCGAAATGATTGTAAAAGATCATGATACCTGCCGCCAGCCCCACGCAGAAAGCGACTTCCAGAGGAGTAATACCCGCGGCTTCTATTCCTGTGACCCGGGTATAAAATTTATCAAATACCTCTGTGGCAGAGACGTCCTGTATAAAAGTCATGATCGTAAAACCGGAGCCAAAAAACAAAATAACACACAAAACCGCAACCTTGATATATTGAAGCCATTTTTTCTCCGGCTCCGGCACATACCGGATGACAAAATCCGGTTCACCCAGGTTTACAATCTCCAGGGACGGATATTTTTCATGGATCGTCTGTATCACTTTCAGGATTGAAAACACCTGCACAAAACTTCGTTTTTCCGAACCTGAAAAATAGTAGAAATCCATCTGTCTGACCTGGCGCAGAATACCGACATCGGTACACTCTGCTTTTACGATATCCTGCACAGTTACTTTGCGTTCATATACGACACAGTTTTGCTCGATTTTTAAATAGAGCGTCTGTCCCGATGCACTCATGCATTTTCCCCGCTTTCAAAAATGGATTCAGCGGACTCTTTCATATCTTTCATATCATCCTTAATATTTTCTGCCGCATTTTTCACAGCTTCCCCGCTGTTCTTCCAACCGTCTTTCATCTCCTCCGCCGTATACTGGGCGGCAAATTTTACTTCATCTGCAATATTTTTTGTCTGGTCTTTCACGGAACAGCAGGCATTTTTCAATTTATTCTTTTTTTCCTGCATTTCCTTCACAAGAGTACCTTCTGTTCCATTATCATCCTTCAGGCTGCACAGGAAATAGATCACTCCTCCGATCAAAACCGCCATAACTACCATACAACATAACTTTTTGCATAATTTGCAACACATATCCATTCACTCCTTTCAAGTACGCCTTCCGGCGTACTTACTGCGGCATGCATGTCAGCTCTGCTGACACATTTTCTTTCTGCACGCCTGCGATCCGCCGGAAGCTGCGCATTTCAGAAGGGTGATCTTCCCCTCTGAAATGCTGTAAATTTTACTGTTAGTATGGTTCGTTTTCATTTTTTTATACTGATTTTAAAAACTATCGCAATTTATTACAATTATGCAAGGCTCCTCATCTTCGCCAACAGCTTCTTCTCCATCCGGGAAACCTGAACCTGGGTCGTACCAAAAATTTTTGCCACATCAGACTGCGTACAATCCTGAAAGTAGCGCAGGTAGATCAATTGACGCTCCCTGCCATCCAGCCTGTCCAAAAGCTGTTCCAGAAAAATGTGATTCATTTCCCGCTCCATCTCGTTCTTTTCATCCCGGATCTGCTCCTGCAATGTGATCTCCTTTCCCTCCGCCCCGGGCACCGGACGGTAGAGGGAATCCACCTCCGTACTGGCAGACATGGACAGCACGATATCCTCCACTGAGATTCCTGTTTCGGCGGATAATTCCTCCAGCGTTGCATCTCTGCCATAAGTATTCTGCCATTTTTCTGCCGCCCGGCTCACCTTCCAGGCGTTTTCCTTGACGGAACGGCTCACCTTCAGCATACCGTCATCCCTTAAAAACCGTTTGATCTCACCGGTGATCAGCGGCACTGCATAGGTAGAAAACTTCACATCATAGGATGTATCAAAATTATCAATTGCTTTTAAAAGCCCGATACTTCCAATCTGAAACAGATCCTCCATCTCATATCCGCGGTTTGCAAATCTGCGGACAATGCTCCAGACCAGCCCCATATTGTTATGTACCAGTATATCCCGGGCCTCTTTATCTCCCTGATGCGCTCTTTCTATATATTCCAACACCTGTTCCATAGAGCGCTACCTGATTTCTTTTCGCATGATCACTCGGGTTCCTTTTCCCGGACCGGATTCCACTTCCACCGTATCCATGAAAGCTTCCATGAAAGAAAATCCCATACCGGAGCGTTCCAGCTCCGGGCGGGTCGTAAAGAGCGGCTCCATCGCTTTTTGGATATCCGGGATTCCTTTTCCCTCATCTGTGACCGCCACAAAAAGGGTCCGCCCGTATAAAGAAGCCTCCAGGAAAATTTTCCCGGGGCCCAGATTATAGCCGTGAATAATGCAGTTGGTCACTGCCTCAGACACGGCGGTCTTGACGTCCGCCAGCTCATCCACAGTGGGATTCAAGCTGCTGACAAAGGCTGCGACCGCAGTCCTGGCAAATCCCTCATTCTCCGATCTGGAATCAAATACGATCTGCATCTCATTATCCGCATTTTCTAACTGTTCCGTTTCATATTCTGTCATTTTCATACGCTCCATTTTTATTTTCCTTCCTCCTGTATCAAATGTTCCAATCCCGACATCACAAAGATCTTACGCATACGTTCATTCAAATTCTGTACTTCCAGTTTTCCCCCGGAAAACTTCATATTTTTATATCTGCCCAGGATCACTCCGATTCCGGAACTGTCCATAAACTCTGTCCTCCGGAAATCGAAAACAATATTCCGGATGTAATAAGTGTTTGCCAACAGATCTGCCTCCTCCTGTATCCTGCCTGCCACATGGTGGTCCAATTCCTGCGGGACCACGATCCGCAGCGTATTTCCTTTTATTTGATATTCACATTCCATCTGTATCTGCTCCTTATTCATTATGATCTTCCAATACATCAATCCGAAAAACAAATCTTCCGGTTCATCACAAATCCTCCTTATCCTTTATGATCTCCCGGTACATTCTTTCGTGAAGCGATTTGTGCGATACCTGAAATCCAACTCATTTCCCGTATCACGCAAAAAGACGCCATCCCGATTGGGAAATGACGTCTTTTGTAAGTTCATATTCTGTTATAGTAAATATTCTATTATAGTAAACGGCAGATTTATCTGTCATTTACTATTCTATTCTTCACCTGTCTGTGTCCCGTTGTCCTGATCTGCATCCGACGATGCATCGTCTGACGGAACTGTCGCACCTCTGCTCTCCAGATCCTCGATCATATCATTTGCTGTCCTGCGTCTGGCCGGGCCGATATACTCCACTGCAATCTTAAACCATTTCAATGCATTATCATTATCTTCCTGATAATTGTAGGCAAATGCCAGATAATAAGCTGCATTGCCATCTTCGTAACCCTCATCCGCCGCTGCAACCTCGCTAAACTTCTCGATGGCGCCGGAATAATCCTTCTGCTCGTAGAGCCTCATTGCCTCGTCATAGGTCGCCTTCAAAATTTCTTTGCTCACATCCTCCATCATGTCATCATAAATCTGCTTTGCCGAATCTCCAAGCAGATCCTTATTGATGCCTGCGACACTCTCCGCCGCCTCGGAATACTCCTCATTTGCATAGGAAACATATGCATTGAGCAGATTCTCATAGGAGGAAGTCTTTTCATCCGCTGAACTGGTGGCTGCATTGGCGTCCTCTACCTGCTTATTCAGGCTGGTGATCTCATCCTCCAGGCTCTTGATCGTCTGTTCTCTCGTGGAGATCGTCTCATTGGCGGAGACAAGCTGCGCTGTCGCCTCGCTGTTTGCTTTCTGACGGATACCGGGAATGATGAGAAAACATACGACCGCGATACCGATCGCCGCGCCCACCAGAAGGTTTACAACGGTCAGTACCGCTGTGTTATCCGTAAACTTTGTCGGACGGATGATAATATCGTTGCCGCTCTGATAGGTGACGGTATCCTGCTCCTTCGAGGGCTTCAGCTTTCCGCTGGAATTCAAATGCTCCTTACATTCCTTCTTATAACGCATCGTATTTGTGTTGTTTGCGTCAATCTTTTCTGCATGTTTTAATGCACGCAGTGCAAGGTCATGACGGTCTTCATTCATATAGAGAAGCGCCAGAAGCTGATGTCCTTTTACCATTTTCGGATTCAGCGCCAGCACTTTCTTTAGCTGTATTACCGCCAGGTCATAATTTCCCTGCCGGCAGTAGGAAAGCGCCTGATTGAACTTTTTGATCGTCTGATTCAGATTATCCAGGCGGGCCGTGCTTTTCTGGATATCCGCCAGATAACCTGCCGCCGGATTATCATCGGGGATCAGGCTTTTGCTGATGACCCATTCACTGACTGCATTGACCGACTCGCCCATCTCAAAGTAGACCAGCCCCAGCAGATTTCTCGCATTCATATTCATCTTATTGTAACGCAGGCTCATCTTCAGATAATCCACGGCGCCGCTTAAATCCCGCACCTGCGCCTTGGCAAGCCCGTCATTGTACAGACGGTTGGAGATGCTGACCACCTTTTTCCATATCCGCACATCCGCATCGCATTCCGGGCAAAAATCCGTGTGGTCCAGGGAAGAACCGCAATAATAACAATTCATAGGCACCTCCGCTAATTTCTGCTTCCTTTCAGCATTTCCTGAAGAATATCCATCATATCTGTCAGATCACGATTGTAGATCGCATCCTCCGCGTCCTCTATCTCCATACTTGGCTCAAATTTTTTTAATTCTTCCTCGAAATCAATCATCCTGTTCCTCCTTTAAAGCTTCCATCAATGCTCCGATAAAATACAGGGAACCGGTGCAGAACAGCTTCTGCCCCTCCCTTTTCTTTTTCCTCATCTCAGACAGCGCCCTGCGGTAATCGGCGTATCCGTTCACCGGCCTGTCCGTATCGTCTTCAAATAGTTTCTGTAATTTTTCAAAAGATATGCCCCGTTCGCCGGGAATTGTCGTCACCGCAAGCTCTTCCCAGAAAATTTCAGCGGTAAGCATATCCACGGAAGTATGGTAGTCCTTTTCCTTTACCATGGAAAACAGCAGCAGCGGCGGGTACGGATCGCTTTCCGTCAGATGCTTCACCGTCTCCGTGAACACCCGGATCCCGGCCGTATTGTGGGCCCCGTCAAAATAAACCTCCGGCAGCACTTCCTGCATACGCCCCGGCCACTTCGCATGAAGAAGCCCTTCATACATCATCTCATCCGTCAGACCGCATTCCGGATCAGACTCCTGCAGCCTGCGCATCGCAGTGATCGCCAGCGCCGCATTTTCCACCTGATATCCGGCGGAAAATGGTATCTTCCATCTTGTTTCCTTATCATAATCAGTCAGGAGGGAAAAATCAATAAAATTATTCTTAATTTCACAGATTGTGCACATTTTTTTTGATACGGCCAGACACGGGCTGTGCAGTTCCTCCGCCCGATTCCGGATCACTCCCGCCGCCCTTTCCTGATTGGCATCAAAAATAAGGGGAACCCCCGGCTTTATGATCCCCGCCTTTTCCCATGCGATCTGTTCTATCGTATCACCGAGAATTTCCGTGTGCTCCAGACTGATCGATGTGATCACGGTCAGAACCGGATGTTCAAAGCTGTTTGTCGCGTCCAGCCGTCCTCCCAGTCCGGTCTCCAGAATCACATACTCTGTCCCTGCCTGTTCAAATAATAACATACCCATTGCAAAAATAAACTCGAAAAAGGTAGGATGGCTCAAATTCTTTTTCTCCAGTTCCGCACACGCCCGTTTTACCCGGTAAAACGCGTCCAGAAACGCTTCTTTTCCGCAGAGCTGTCCGTTGATCTGAAACCTTTCCCTGACATCCACCAGATGGGGCGAGGTAAACAATCCCACCGTTTTTCCCCCATAAAGCAACATATGGTAAAGGAAGCAGCACACACTTCCTTTACCATTGCTTCCGGCGACATGGATCACCTTGCAGCGCCGGGCCGGACTGCCAAGCTGCCGCATCAGCGACCGGGTATGTTCCAGGCTGTTCTTTTTTGTAAACTTCGGGATTTCATATAAAAAATCCACAGCTTGTTTCATTTCCTGATCCATATTTTTCTCCTGGCGCGGCTGAGGAAACGCCATATTTATCTCCTGACACGGCTGAGGAAACGCCGTATTGATCTCCTGACGTTCCCTGTGCCGATATCCGCCGCCTATTAACCCTTGATCTGACTTAATCTGTTCTCCACATCTTCCATCATCTGTTTGTATTTCTCCAGCTTTGCTCTCTCCTCCTGTACCTTGGACTCCGGAGCTTTGCTCAGGAATTTTTCGTTGTTCAGCATTCCGTTGGAGCGGGCAAGCTCTTTCTGCAATTTTGCTTTCTCTTTCTGGAGACGCTCCCGTTCCTTTTCCATATCTACCAGCTCTTCCAGCGGAATATAGATCACCGCATTCGGAATAACTGCCGATACCGCATCCTCCGGAATACCCGCTTTGTCAGTCTGAACCACGATCTCACTTGCGCTGATCAGATGCTGATATATACTTTTAAAGTTCTCAAAACGCTGCAGTATATCTTCATCCTGGGAAACAATAAAATATTTCGCTTTGCGGCTTGGCGGAACATTCATTTCAGATCGAATGTTTCTGACGCCCTTTACGAGCACTTTGACCGCTTCTATATTGTTTTCCTCAGTCTCAAAATGCCATTCGTCCTTATACTCCGGCCAGGAAGCGAGCATAACGGTCTCCTCCTCCGGACAGAGGGTGCAGTAAATTTCCTCGGAAATAAACGGCATAAACGGATGCAGCATCTTCAATGCATTGGCCAGTACGGTTTTCAGTGTCCAGAGAGCGCTGTTTGCCGCTTTCGGATCATTCTCCCTATTATACAGGCGCGTCTTTACAATCTCGATATACCAGTCGCAGAATTCCTCCCAGATAAAGTCATATACTTTCTGCACGGCGATGCCGAGCTCATATTTATCCATGTTCTCCGTCACGTCTTTTGCCAGGGTGTTCACCTTTGACAAGATCCATTTGTCAACCGGATATAACTCATCCGCAGCCGGTTTGGATGGCTGCTCGTCCCCCAGGTTCATCATGATAAAACGGGATGCATTCCATACTTTATTGGCAAAGTTGCGGCTCGACTCCACACGCTCCCAGTAGAAACGCATGTCATTTCCCGGGGCGTTTCCGGTGATCAGAGTCAGTCTCAGCGCATCTGCGCCGTATTTATCTACAACCTCCAGCGGATCAATACCGTTGCCGAGAGATTTGCTCATCTTTCTTCCCAGAGAATCCCGAACCAGGCCATGGATCAATACGGTATGGAACGGTTCTTTGCCTGTCTGTTCCAGGCCGGAGAACACCATACGGATGACCCAGAAGAAAA
>CAZJSI010000147.1:0-1859 GCA_964548675.1 uncultured Eubacterium sp.
TATCGAACTGGAGCTGAGCAGGATCAATCTGACCCGCATGCTGGAGCAGATCATATTTGAGTTTCAGCCCATGATGGCGGAGAAAAATCTGCGCTGTTCCCTGGAGGCGGAGCCCGACATAATGATCCGGTGTGATGTGGATAAAATGCAGAGAGTATTTGACAATCTGCTCCGAAATGCGGTAAATTACAGCTTTGAGGACAGCAAAATACATATTACCGTCACACGGTCCGGGGAGAGGTTAAAAATCCGGGTGGTGAACCACGGAAACACGATACCGGAGGAAAAGCTGAACCGCATTTTCGAACAGTTTTACCGTCTGGATACGGCCCGCACATCAAAGAGCGGCGGCGCAGGACTCGGACTTGCCATTGCGAAAGAGATCGTGGAGCTTCATGGCGGGAGCATTCTTGCGCGGAGCGCGGATGAGAAAGTAATCTTTGAGGTGGAGCTCCCGGTATCGACGGATTGACGATCCGGGAATGTGGATTTTGTAGGAAAATCGTAAGAATTTCGTGATGAAAAAATGAGAAAAAGGTCGGATGGAACGCGAAAAGAGCATTCTTGTTCCTGATACAATTTTTGTATCAGAACAAGGGTGCTCTTTTTGTATATAACGAAATCGCTTTGCGATATTCCTCTGATGCAAAATCCCTGCGGGAAAATTGTACCGCCGCGCGAAAAAACAGCAGCACCGTGAAAGGAGACAAACAAATGAAAAAGAAAACATTGGCAGTTATTTTCGGAGGTTATTCATCGGAGTATGAGGTATCACTCCAGTCAGTCCACTCCGCGTTGGAAAATCTGGATAAAGAAAAATATGAGATCATTCCGATCGGTATCACAAGACAGGGGGACTGGTATCATTTTCTGGGCAGTTACGATGAGATACCTGAAAATACATGGATGGAGGACAGCGATTATCTCATTCCCGTTGCGGTCTCACAAAACCGGAGCGTTCACGGAATCATTGAATTTGATCGGGAAGAGGTGCGAAAGATCAGGCTGGATGCCGTACTTCCGATTCTGCACGGGAAGAACGGTGAGGATGGGACCGTGCAGGGATTGTTTGAACTGGCAGGAATCCCTGTCATCGGATGCGGCACCCTGTCCTCTGCGCTGTGTATGGACAAGGACAGAGCGCATAAGCTGGTCAGTCTGGCGGGAATTTCAGTCCCGAGATCGGTCACGATCCCGGTTTCCCGGAAAGATGACGCGATCAACCTGACAAAAGGACTGAGTTATCCGCTTTTTGTAAAGCCCGTCCGGGCCGGTTCCTCTTTCGGGATCACCAAGATTTACAGTCCGAAAGAACTGCAGCCCGCGGTCAGGCTTGCCTTTGAACACGACGATGCGGTCATCATCGAAGAAAATATAGAGGGATTTGAGGTCGGCTGTGCCGTTCTGGGAACAGATGCCCTGACGGTGGGAAGAGTGGATGAGATCGAGCTGACAGACGGATTTTTTGATTACACGGAAAAGTATACGTTGAAGACATCTCAGATCTACATGCCCGCAAGGATTGACGAGTTCACGGAGAAGAGGATTCAGAAAGCTGCGGTGACGATCTACAGGGCGCTGGGGTGTTCCGGTTTTGCCCGGGTGGATATGTTTCTGACGCCGTCAGCGGAGATCGTATTTAATGAGGTAAATACAATTCCGGGTTTTACCTCCCATAGCCGCTATCCGAATATGATGAAAGGAATCGGCATGTCCTTCGGCGAAATGCTGGACAAGCTGATCAGGTTATATGTGTAATGGAAAAGAAAATTATGTTGTCAGGGGAAGATATGTATAAGGGAAGCCTGCTGCTTGTAAATGCAGATGTTCCGCTGCGTTTTGGCGGGAATGAGGTGCTG
>CAZJSI010000147.1:1869-8321 GCA_964548675.1 uncultured Eubacterium sp.
TATCCCGACATCCTTATGGAGCGTGAAGCGGCAAATGTGCTGCGGCATATTCTGAAAGAGGTCGGCGGTAGGGGTGAGATCGTTCCTGTCAGCGGTTATCGCTCAAACGGGGAACAGACCGCTATATACGATGACTCCCTCAGGGAAAACGGGGAGGAGTTCACCCGGAAATTTGTGGCGCTTCCGGATCACAGCGAGCACCAGACAGGCCTTGCCATAGATCTGGCTATCAAAAAGGAGGACATTGATTTTATCTGTCCGGAATTTTCCTATGAGGGAATCTGCGCCGCATTTCGCAGGGCGGCCGTGAGGTACGGATTTGTCGAGCGCTATCCAAAGGGAAAGGAGGCAGTTACCGGGATCGCCCATGAACCGTGGCATTTCCGATATGTGGGTTATCCCCATTCCCGGATCATGGACAGGCATGGATTTGTGCTGGAGGAATATCTCGATTATCTGCGGCAGTTTACGGTTGACGGGGAGCGTTTGTATATGAAGATTGGAAAAAAGAGCATGCAGGTGTACTATGTGCCCGCTGACAGTGAGGGCAGAGCGGCCGTTTTGATACCCGAACGGTTCTATTACGATATCTCAGGAAATAACAGGGACGGATTTATTGTAACTCTTTGGAGGGATGGCGATGAGTAGAGAGAAAGCATATACCGGAATCGATCAGTTCAGACTGATCGCAGCATTTCTGATCGTTGCGATCCATACATCGCCGCTGTCCTCCTTTGGCGAAACGGAAGATTTTATCATGACCCGCATCATTGCCCGCGTGGGAGTACCTTTTTTTCTTATGACATCGGGATTTTTCCTTATTTCCAGATATACCTGCAATGAGGATAAGCTGAAGACATTTGTCAGGAAAACAGCTCTCGTGTACGCTGTCTGCATTGCGGTTTATCTCCCGATCAATATTTATAACGGCTATTTCTCCATGGATCATTTGCTGCCGAATATAATAAAAGACATTTTCTTTGACGGTACCATGTATCATCTCTGGTATCTTCCGGCTTCTGTCATTGGGGGAGTACTGGCGTGGTTTCTCGTGAAAAAGTATGGTTTTCGGAGAGCGTTTTTTGCCACATTTGTTCTCTATGTGATCGGTCTGTTTGGAGACAGTTATTACGGAATTGCAGAACAGGTACCGGCTCTGGAAAGATTTTACGGATATCTGTTTGAACTGTCGGATTACACGCGGAACGGTATTTTCTTTGCCCCGGTATTTTTCGTGCTTGGCGGGATCATTGCCGACAAAAAGAGCAGGTTTTCTTTCGGACAATGTCTGGCCGGATCCGGAATCTGCTTTGGCGGGATGTTTGCCGAGGCCATGATCTTACACAGCCGGGACCTCCAGCGCCATGACAGTATGTATTTTATGCTTGTGCCGTGTATGTATTTTCTGTTTTCCGCTTTGACCTGTCTGAGGGGAAAACGGGTACTGTTTTTGCGCACTTCGGCGATGCTGATCTACATCATCCATCCCATGATGATCGCGGCGGTGCGCCCGGCTGCACGAATGGCAGGTATTCAGTCCGTTGTTGTAGAGAACAGTCTGGTGCATTATATCGTGGTAAGCGTCCTGTCCGCTGTCTTTGCCGTTGCCGTCACATGGCTCTTGAACAGAAAGCGGAAAGACAGGCATCTCCCGGCGGAGAAAGACAGGGCGTGGCTGGAGCTTGATATGGACAATTTAAGGCACAACGTAAGAATCCTTGAGGAGACGCTGCCGGAGGGCTGCGAACTGATGGCTGTGGTAAAAGCGGAGGCCTACGGCCACGGTGCATTTGAGGTGGCGTCCTGTGTAAACCGGATGGGAGTGAATGCTTTTGCCGTGGCGACGATCGACGAGGGAATTCGGCTGCGCGGTTACGGGATCAGGGGGGAAATCCTTATTCTCGGATACACGCCGCCCGGACGGGCAAAGGAGCTTTATAAATTTGACCTGATGCAGACGGTGGTCAGCTTTGAACATGCAGACAGCCTGAACCGGCAGGGAGTTCCGGTCAAAATACATATCAAAATAGACACGGGGATGCACCGGCTCGGCTTTGATGCGGAGGATGAGACGGGCGTTTTGAAAATGTTTCGGGCAAAAAATCTGTCTGTCCGGGGAATCTATACCCATTTGTGCGTTTCGGACAGCCGGGATGCGGAGGATGTCCGCTTTACCAGGATGCAGATCGACAGATTTTACGGGCTGTTGGATACACTCGCAAAAAAGGGCATAAAAATTCCAAAGATACATATTCAGAGCAGCTATGGCTTATTGAATTATCCGGAACTTCGATGTGATTATGTGCGGGCGGGAGTGGCTCTCTACGGCGTGCTCAGTTCTGCCGGAGATGAAACGGTGCTGCGGCCTGATCTTCGGCCGGTACTGTCTCTGAAATCCAGAGTTGTACTTCTGCGAAAGATAAAGCAGGGGGAGACGGTAGGGTATGAGAGAACGTATCAGGCACAGAGCGACCGTGTCATCGCGGTTCTTTCCGTCGGATATGCGGACGGCCTGCCGAGAAGCCTGTCCTGTGAAAACGGCGGAGCGATCATCCGCGGGCGTTGTGTGCCCGTGATCGGGCGCGTGTGCATGGATCAGCTTATTGTCGATGTAACAGACATTCCCGATATTATGCCGGGAGATATCGCTACTCTGATTGGCAGAGACGGCAGCAATGAACTGTCGGCGGCCTCTGTCGCAGATCATGCGGGAAGCATAAGTAATGAATTGCTGAGTTGTCTGGGAAAACGATTAAGAATAGTTGCCAAAAATTAGCACATTTTAAAATTAGTTATTGACAACTAATAACTGTTAAAATATACTAAAGGAATGGAAGAAAAATATTACAAAACCCAAATGCAGAAAGAAATCATAATTGAAAAGCTGAAAGAGAACGGATGCAGGATCACAAAGCAGCGCCTGACCCTTTTGGATATTATTCTGGAAGAAAATTGTTCCTGTTGTAAAGAAATTTATTATAAAGCTTCCCGTCTGGATAGCAGGATCGGTACGGCTACGGTCTACCGGATGGTAAATCTTTTGGAGGAAATTGGTGCGATCAG
Organism: uncultured Eubacterium sp.; assembly: GCA_964548675.1. Classification (GTDB taxonomy): domain Bacteria; phylum Bacillota; class Clostridia; order Lachnospirales; family Lachnospiraceae; genus Eubacterium_I. Next base: position 4,933 of record CAZJSI010000147.1, read on the forward strand.
CAGGAAAAATATGTATACGGTGATCTATTCCCCGGAAGCGGAGGAGAACAGCGCCTATGTGGTGGAGCTGGATGATCATTCGGTTCGTTATCTTTCCAGAAAAGACTGGAATGTGGTCGTCCGGGAAGGACTCAGGGCATGCGGATACCTGAAAGCGCAAAAGGTTGTTTCAGTTTCTGTGGGGGAATCAGACGCGGTAGAAAATGAGAAAATTTCTCAATAAAAGAAAATGGATAGAAAAAAATCTCCTTTGGGATTATAATGTGCTTTATACATATTTTTAGTAAAGGTGGTTAGGAGGCTGGCAGAATGAAAAAACATAAATATTGGGCGTTTGCCATGGTGATCTGTCTGCTTATGACAATTTACACCGGCTATAAGCATGAATAGCAACAAAAGGAGGCAGTGAGATGTTTAGAAATTTGAACGCTAATAAGTTAGGACTTTTTGCAGCAGGGTTACTGGTAGGAACGGCGGGGATCAAAATTCTTACAAGTAAGGATGCAAAGAAAGTATATACAAGCTGCACAGCGGCTGTTTTGCGGGCAAAGGATTGCGTTGTAAAGACAACGACAACTCTCCAGGAGAATGCGGAGGATATTCTGGCTGAGGCAAAACAGATCAACGAGGAGCGTGCAGCGGCAGAGGAAGCCATCGATGATGAACTGGCTGAAGCTCAGGAAGAAATAGATGGAATGGAATAATAGGTAAGTCATAAATAACACCTGCAGCTTTTGCAGGTGTTTTTATCTGGGAATTGGAGGATTCATTGTGAAGTTCTTAATAAAACATGAGATCAGGGGGCGTATGAGGATTCATGTTGTCCAAAAACGCATGACCTATGCCCAGGCGGATACGCTGCTTTACTATCTGCAGCAGCAGAGCGGGGTTACATCCGCCAAAGTTTATGAACAGACAACGGATGCTGTGATCAGTTATAGAGGGAACAGAGAGCGGATCATTCGCCTGCTGCAGATTTTCCGCTATGAGGAAGTGGACGTACCCCAGGGATTGATCGAGAATTCCGGAAGGGAACTGAATGCAGTATATAAAGAAAAACTGATCTGCAAGGTTGTGTGGCATTACGGAAAGAAGCTGTTTGTGCCGGCGCCGATCCGTGCTGTGATCACCACGGTCAGAGGTATCGGATATATTTACAAGGGAATACAGAGTCTTCGCCACAAAAAACTGGATGTGGCGGTGCTGGATGCAACATCCATTGCGGTATCGCTGATCCGCCAGGATATGTCCACGGCAAGCTCCATTATGTTCCTGCTGGGTATCGGCGAACTGCTGGAAGAGTGGACACACAAGAAGTCAGTGGATGATCTGGCCCGTAGTATGTCGCTCAATATAGGCAAGGTTTGGCAGAAGATCGACGGACAGGAGATCCTTGTCCCAGCATCTCAGATCCAAAAGGGCGATACCGTTGTGATCCGGACAGGAACCGTGATTCCTTTTGACGGAGTTGTGACGGAGGGGGATGCGATGGTAAACCAGGCATCTCTGACCGGAGAGTCTGTCCCGGTGAGAAAGACAGTGGAGAATTATGTATACGCGGGAACGGTCATCGAGGAGGGCGAATTGTCCATCTGTGTTGATGCGGTGGGAAGTTCCACGCGTTTTGAAAAGATCGTAACGATGATCGAGGATTCGGAAAAACTGAAATCCGCCGTTGAGGGAAAAGCGGAGCATCTGGCGGATAAGCTGGTACCGTTCTCGTTGTTGGGTACGGGTCTGACATGGCTCATTACCAGAAATGCCACGAAAGCTCTGTCCATCTTAATGGTAGATTTTTCCTGTGCATTGAAGCTGGCAATGCCGATCTCGGTGTTATCCGCGATCAGGGAGGCGCAGAATTATGATATTACCGTGAAAGGCGGGAAATATCTGGAGGCCGTATCCGAGGCAACAACGATCGTATTTGACAAGACGGGTACATTGACAAAGGCAAAACCCACTGTGGTAGATGTGGTTCCGTTTGTGGATGAAGACCCGGACGAACTGCTCAGAATTGCAGCCTGCCTGGAAGAACATTTCCCACATTCGATGGCAAAGGCCGTAGTGACAGCGGCGAAAAACAAAAATCTGGAGCATCAGGAGATGCATTCAAAGGTAGAATATATCGTGGCACACGGAATTTCCTCCTTTATAGAGGGAAAGAAAACTGTTATCGGAAGTGCGCATTTTGTGTTTGAGGATGAGAACTGTTATGTTCCGGAAGGAGCGGAGGAGAAGTTTGAAAAACTGCCGGAGGAGTGTTCCCACTTATATCTGGCGATTGAAAAACAGCTCGCTGCAGTGATCTGTATCGAAGATCCGGTACGTGAGGAGGCGGCGGAGGCGATCCGCGCACTTCGTGATACCGGAATTAAAAAGATCGTGATGATGACCGGAGACAGCGAGAGGACAGCCGCGGCGATCGCCCGGAGAGTCGGAGTGGATGAATATTATTCCGAGGTGCTTCCGGAGGATAAGGCGCGGTTTGTGGAACAGGAAAAGGCGCTGGGAAATAAAGTCATCATGATCGGCGACGGCATCAATGACTCGCCTGCGCTCTCGGCAGCCGATGCGGGAGTGGCCATCAGCAACGGCGCGGCGATCGCCCGGGAAATCGCGGATATCACCATCGCAGCCGATGATCTGAATGAGATCGTGACGCTCCGCCGGATCAGTACCGGATTAATGGGACGGATCCGTAAGAATTACCGGTTTATCGTGGGCTTCAATACAGCCCTGATCGTATTTGGCGTTGCGGGAATACTTCAGCCGACTACTACGTCATTATTGCATAATAGTTCCACGCTGTTTATCGGACTTAAGAGTATGCAGAATCTGTTGGAAGAGCAGAGCGCAGCACATGATAAAGAGTGAGATGGAATAAAAGTAAGAAAAGTTTTTTGATTTACGGTTGATTTATTTAAAAAAAGTGGTTGACTCCGGTAAAAAAGTATGCTATATTAATGAAGTTGTTGAAAACAAAGTAGAGTATCCACTCTCACCTCGGCGCAAGCAGGCGACCGGCGGTTTATATTTCAAACAAGTTTGATTTGATTGTGGATAGTCTGCCTATCCACTTTTTTTATGGAGGTGCAAAACCATTAGCGATTTAATGATTAATGAACAGATCAGAGACAGAGAAGTTCGCGTGATTGGAGCAGATGGTACTCAGCTTGGTATCATGTCTGCGAGGGAAGCATACAAACTGGCACAGGAGGCAGAACTTGACCTGGTAAAGATTGCCCCGACTGCAAAGCCGCCCGTATGCAAGATTATTGATTACGGCAAATACCGTTATGAGATGGCACGCAAGGAAAAAGAGGCCCGCAAGAAACAGAAAACAGTGGAAATCAAAGAAGTGCGTTTGTCACCGAATATTGAATCCAATG
>CAZJSI010000148.1:0-1906 GCA_964548675.1 uncultured Eubacterium sp.
AACACTGGACTTGCGGCCATTTTTGGCTCATTTTTCCTGCAAAAGTCAGGTTATTTTGCAGAGAAATCAATATTGTAATCGTGAACTTTTCTTGATTTTTATAAAGATTTTCTAAATCTGTCCAAATTGCAAAGCACTTCAGATAAAACTATGATTACCTGAAGTGCTCTATATTATATCTTCCTTTTTATTCCTACTTTTTATTATGATTTAAAGCAGCCTCCACAAATCCCTTAAACAGCGGATGCGGGCGGTTCGGCCTTGATTTCAGTTCCGGATGCGCCTGGGTAGCGATAAACCACGGATGAGACGGGATCTCCAGCATCTCCACGATCCTTCCGTCCGGGGAAAGTCCGGAAAGCTTCATGCCGTTTTCCGTCAAAACTGCCCGGTAGTCGTTGTTGACCTCATACCGATGGCGGTGGCGCTCATGGATCGTCTCCTGGCCATAGAGGGCATACGCCTTGCTTTCCTTATCCAGAATACACGGGCAAGATCCAAGCCTTAATGTACCGCCGATATCTTCAACCCCGTTCTGATCCGGCATCAGCGCAATGACCGGATGTGTTGTATGCGGATTCAATTCTATGCTGTGGGCATCCTCCAACCCGCAGACATGACGTGCAAATTCCACAATAGCGAGCTGCATGCCGAGACACAATCCCAGGAAAGGTATATTGTTTTCGCGGGTATATTTGATCGCCGTGATCTTGCCGTCGATACCGCGGTCGCCAAAACCTCCCGGCACCAGGATACCCTGTACATCGCCAAGGATTTCTTCCACATTTTCCTCATTCAGCAGCTCGGAGTCCACCCACTTGATATTGACAGTGGCACGCTGCGCGATACCGCCGTGCTTTAAAGCTTCCACTACGGAAATATAAGCGTCGTGAAGCTGTATATATTTTCCTACCAGAGCGATTTCCACATCCTTTGTCGGATTGCGCAGTGCATCCACCATATCGATCCAGTCGCTCAGATCCGGCTCCGGGCACTCCAGCTTCAATGATTCACAGGCAACCTGGGCGAGATGTTCCTTTTCCATCGCCAGCGGCGCCTCATATAAGTACTCCACATCCAGATTCTGCAGTACATGATCCCGCGGGACATTGCAGAACAATGCGATCTTATCCCGGATACCGCGGTCCAGCTCATGCTCCGTACGGCACACGATGACATCCGGCTGGATACCCATTCCCTGCAGTTCCTTTACACTGGCCTGGGTCGGTTTTGTCTTTAATTCTCCGGAAGCGGACAGATAAGGGATCAGTGTCACATGGATGAGCATGGCATTGTCATGTCCGACTTCATGCTGGAACTGGCGGATGGCTTCCAAAAACGGCTGGCTCTCGATATCGCCGACAGTTCCGCCCACCTCGATAATTGCGATCTGGGTTTCTTCCGTTGTGTAATCACGGTAGAAACGGCTCTTTATCTCATTTGTAATATGAGGAATCACCTGGACAGTTCCCCCGCCATAATCACCGCGGCGCTCTTTCTGTAATACGGACCAGTATACTTTACCGGTTGTCACGTTCGATTTTTTGCTGAGGCTCTCATCGATAAATCTCTCATAATGTCCCAGATCCAGATCGGTTTCCGCCCCGTCATCCGTCACGAATACCTCTCCGTGCTGTATCGGATTCATCGTACCCGGATCAATATTGATATACGGATCAAACTTCTGCATCGTCACTCTGTATCCCCGCGCCTTGAGCAGACGCCCGAGGGACGCAGCCGTGATTCCTTTTCCAAGGCCGGATACAACACCGCCGGTAACAAATACATATTTAACTGCCATAGACTCTTCCTCCTAATTTATTCTTCATACCTTATCAGATTTTTTAAAAAAACAAATTCCATTATACATCCATACCTGTCAGAAATCCACTTATTTTTTCATTTT
>CAZJSI010000148.1:2006-6238 GCA_964548675.1 uncultured Eubacterium sp.
ACCGTGATAACGCTGAATAACGTGGTGATAAACACGGCTCTCCCCGCCGCTGCCGTATTGGTTCCGTACTGTTCCGTGATCATGGACTGCGCGGAGGATGCCGGAAGGGCGGCCGTAAGGATCAGTACGCTTTTGATCGTCTCGTCCAGCTCGATCGGAAGCACTTTCAAAATGCAGATCACCGCCAGGGGCAGGATCATCAGGCGCATCGCCGCCAGCAAAAACATTTTCTTATCCTCAAAAACCGCGCGGAAAGGAAGTCTTGACAGTGACAATCCGACCACGATCATGGATAATCCGCTTGTGATATTGGACACATAGGCCAAAAGCTGGCTTACCACCTCCGGGACCGGAATATTGGCAAAATAAAAGACAAATCCGATCACCACAGCTATATTGATATTGTTGAGCAGCATCTTTTTTACGCTGATGCTCTCTTTGACCGGGTATTTCCAGGTCAGAAGTTTTATACCTACGGAAAATATAAGAAAGTTTGTCACCACATTGGCAAGAGCCATCAGAAACATCCCCCTGCTGCCATATATGGACAGTGTCAGAGGCAGTCCCATGAATCCGTTGTTGGAGAGCATACAGGTATAGATCCAGACGCCTTTCTGCTCATCCGGGATTGAAAGTCCCTTTACCACCAGCAGGCCGATCAGACCGGTCACTGCATGAAGCAGGATCGCCGCTGCCAGTATCACGGCGCAGGAACTGAGCATACCGGATCCCTGTTGATCCACGATTGAACAAAATACCGTTGCCGGCATCGTGACTTTTAATACAAAATTAGATAGATCCGGCGTGCAGTCCTGCCTTATGATCTGACGTTTGCCGATAAAAAAGCCAAGAAATATCAACGCAAATAAAAGAAATACACTTGTTGCCACTACATACATGATCCTGTTCTCCCCGTCGTCTGTCAGCCTGTCCGAAATACTCCGGCAGGCTCTCTGATATGTACAGTATAGATAGTTGCAAAATGTTTTTCAATCATTTTTTTGGAAATGACTCCGGGAAAAAATGATCCTGCGCGATCTGCCTGAAAAATCCATCCTCAAAAGCTGATCTTGGCCATATCATCGAAAATTCATGCTCCAGCTCAAAATCTTTTATCGGAATACGCACCAGTTCTCCCGCATCCAACTCCTCCCGGGCAGCAGTCTCGTATAAAAAGGTGATCCCGCAGCCGCCCTTTACCAGCTCCTTGATCGCCGAAACCTCGCCGATCTCCGCGATCGATGCAAAATTTTCAAATCCGATACCGCGGATATGAAGCATCGATTCCAGGATCTCCCTGGTCCCGGAGCCCTGCTCCCGCAGGATCAGGCACTCCCCCAGTAAGTCCGTTAAATTTCCCCGAAAGGATCTCAGGGAATGGCAGCTTCCTCTCACGGCTATGAAGTTCTCCCTGGAAAGCGTCACCGAGTCAAACTTATCATGGTCAAAATTTCCTTCCACAATCGCAAAATCCATTTCCAGATTTTCCATCTCCCACAGCAGCTGCTCCGTATTGTTCACGCAAAACCGTACATGACGGTCTGCATATTTTTTCAGGAAACGGACCACACTCCTTTTCAGAGAACTTTCATTGATCGATTTTGTAATGCCAAAAGAAAGGTTCTGCTCCCGGCTGTCCGTCATTTTACTCCTGAGATCCTGCTGTGCCCTGTACATCGCGGTCGCAGCCTCTTTCAACAGTTCGCCTGCCTGTGTGAGAACCAGCTTTTTGCCGTTCATCTGAAATAACTTCTGCCCATAATATGTCTCCAGATAGTGGATGTGCTGGGTTACATTCGGCTGTGTGATATTCAATTCTCCCGCTGCCTTTGTATAGTTCATCGACCGGCACACTTCCAAAAATGTGTATATTCGAAAATCTAACATATCTATCACCCATAAAGTATTTTTATTATTACATAATAATATATAATTTTTCATAATTGTCAATCTATGGTAACATTCCCGATAGATCATTGTGAGGAGGTTTATGAATATGAAAAAGATCACGATTTTATGGAAGGGGCTTCTTCTCTGCTTCGCCATTGCCATTGCATGCTATTTTCTCGGACAGCGGTTTGCCGTCATCGGAGGGCCCGTATTTGCGATCCTGTCCGGAATGATACTCACCCTTTTCCTGAGAGACAAAGCCGCGCTGCAGCCCGGCATTACCTATGCTTCCAAAAAAATCCTGCAGTACGCAGTCATTTTATTGGGATTCGGTTTAAATTTAAATGTCATACTGGAAACCGGAAAACAATCTCTGCCGATCATTCTGGCTACCATCACTACTTCCCTTGTCATTGCCGCTATTCTCCGCAGAATAATGAGGATACCCGCCAGGATCTCAACTTTGGTGGGCGTGGGCTCATCCATCTGCGGCGGTTCCGCTGTCGCGGCAACAGCTCCGGTCATTGACGCTGACGACGAGGAAGTTGCCCAGGCCATCTCCGTCATCTTTTTCTTCAATGTACTTGCCGCGCTTATTTTCCCTGCATTCGGCGGGGCGATCGGATTTTCCGCCACAAACGGAGAAGCTTTCGGCATTTTTGCCGGAACTGCGGTCAACGACACTTCATCTGTGACCGCCGCAGCCTCCACCTGGGATTCCATCTACCATCTCGGAAATGCGACTCTGGACAAAGCGGTTACCGTAAAGCTGACACGGACACTGGCGATCATTCCGATCACATTGTTTCTGGCTTTCCGGCGGGCAAGATCCGCAAACGGAAATGCGGAACAGATCGATCTCAAAAAAATCTTCCCGTTCTTCATCCTGTTTTTTGTGGGAGCCTCCGTCATCACGACACTCGCCGTCCGCTTCGGCGTTCCCTCCGGTTTTTTTGCCCCTTTCAAAACGCTGAGCAAATTTTTTATCATTATGGCTATGGCCGCCATCGGACTCAATACCAATATCGTAAAGCTGGTGAAGACCGGCGGCAAACCGCTCTTTATGGGATTGTGCTGTTGGATCGGAATCACAGCGGTCAGTCTGGGAATGCAGCGCATACTGGGGCTGTGGTAAAAATTTAGAACTTATATAACAAGGGGCTGCCGCATTAAGCACTGGATATACAGGATATAGTTTTAAAGTATAGGCACTTGCTGCTATATCTGTTATATGTTTTTCTTAATGCGACAGCCCCGAAATGCTTTCTTAAAAATTAAAATTGTCCGCATAGTACCGCTCTACCGGATAGGAGTATTTCTCCAGCGGCACAGGTACTTTTTTCGGAGTGACCACTCCGTTTTTGTTCTCCAGCGTCACCCAGCACAGCCAGTCATCGTAATGATCCGGATAATCCGCACGGAAATGTCCCGCCCGGCTGTCCGTCCGGAATAATGCGGAAGTCAAATAGTATCCGGTGGCATTTGCAATCGCTTTTACCTCTTCCAATTTCAGGAGATAATGCGCATCCGCCGCTGCCATCCGCGGAATCCATTCTTCTTTTATTTTCTGTAATTCTTCCAGAGCTTTCTCCAGGGCCTCGCCTGTTTTCAAAATGGACACATCACAGTGGGAAATCAACTGCTGCAGCCGGTACAATACCTCTTTCGGCGCCACTCCGTTTTTTCCCAGAGGTTCAAATATCTCTCGAAAATGTTCACTAACCTCACTTTCGTTTATATCCTTAAATCCTCTCTCACCTGCATATTCCGCGGCCGCTGTCCCCGCCTGACGCCCGGTGATCGCCGTAGTCATCAATGCGAATCCTCCCATGTATACTCCGGGATCGATACTGCGGCAGCGCCCTGCGGCATAAAGCCCTTCCACATCTGTCCTCCCCATGGTATCCGTCACGATTGCTCCGTTACACAATTGCACCTGGGTGATCCACTCAAATTTATCCTGAAAAAAATCAATTCCTTCCTCAAGCAGCTTTTCATAATGCAGAAGATGCCTTCCCGCAGCCGGCCTGATCATTGGGCGGGCAGATTCAGGGATAGCACTCAGATCCAGAGAAATCGGTCCCCTGCCTGCCTCTGTCTCCAAAGCCATTCCCCTGGTAATATAATGGGGATCTGTGTTTGCTCCCAGCTTTGGCGAGTATTTCTCCATAAAATTCTCGCCGTTTTTGTTCACAAACTTTGCTCCCAGAGGCATCAAAACAGTCTGCCCCTCCCATTCAAAAAGCTTTGGCACATTCCATATATGTATAAATTCGCAATTTCTGAGTCTGGCCCCTGCCCGAAAAGCAAGGCTCTGGCCCTCGCCGCAGGTGGTATTATTG
>CAZJSI010000148.1:6248-8318 GCA_964548675.1 uncultured Eubacterium sp.
CTAGCATAGATAATAATTCTGTTTTATACAACACCGCAGGTGGTATTATTGTTATAAGACGGCTTCCATCCCATATTTCCCGTACATAAGATTACAGCCTTTGTCTGAAATAACACCGGCTCTCCCGTCACAGTATGGAAACCGGCCGCTCCACAGATCTGATCACCGTTTTTTAACAACTTTGTGATCTCGATCCGCCCCATACGCTCAATATCAAGGCGCTCCATTTCCCGAATCATGCACTGTCTCATATTTTGTCCCCCGGTACCTTTTACTTCAACCGGGAATAATCGCACATGTCCAAGAGACCTCTGCAAAACAGTCTGATACTCTCCTTTCTCATTTTTCAGATAAGAACATCCCATTTTCTCATATTCCGCAAAAATTTCATGGGATTGTCTCCACAATTCTTCCACCACATCCTGCTCGCACAACCCGTCCCAGTAATAGATGAAATCTTTCACCCATTCTCCCGGGTCATCCTGCGGCATGCAAACCTCCAGGTCTCCGCCGGATAAGGACATCAGCCCGCCCCAGCTGCCATCCGCTTTATCCGCTACAATTACCCGAAGATCCGGCTGTTTCATTTTTGCGCTTCTTGCCGCCCACAATCCGGCAGAACCCCCGCCGATCACCAAAATGTCACATTGTATTTCTTTTCTGTCTGGTCTCATCCCTCTTCCTCCTTTGTATTTACAATATCCAGTAATTTCGGAAAGGCAGGCGGAAATACTTCCTTAAAAGGGTGAACATAAATAGCGCTTTTGGGACAGACCATCTCGCACAAATAGCAGGAATGACAGTCTTCCGGGTATGCGATCCACGCTTTCTCGTTTTTTATTCTTATTACGTCAAGGGGGCAGATGTTTACACATCTGCCACACCCTATACATTTTGTCGTATATATCGTCTTTATCATATCCTGTCCTCTCTGTGCTAAGCCAGCCCCGGGAATATCATATAGATGACTGCAACGATCAAAGCTCCCACGAACGGCGCCACAACCGTTGTAAAGAATAACGGTCTGTATGCTTTTTTCACCGGAACCTTCGTCAGCTGACAAATGATCATAACTCCCGGATTTGTCGGCAGCGTATTCAGAGATGCCGCGGAGAAAACCGCTACCCTGTGCAATGCGGCCATACTGATGTTTGCGGATTCAGCCAGCGGCATTGTCATATTCAACGCGATCTGGATACCGCCGTTGCTATTCGAAGTGATCGCACATACGACTGCAACGATGATCAGACAGAGAATGATAATCGGCATTGGGGAACTTCCCAGCTTTGCCATCAGCGGCTGGAATGTCGGAGTATTGGATACCACTGCGCCAAATCCTGCCAGTACCGCCGCGATCACAGTGATGCGCACGCCGGTATTGCACCCTTTTTCCAGAATTTCCAGAAATTCTCCGAATTTTCCCTTTTCACCCTCATACAACGTCGGCGCAAAGATAACCATCGCTATGATAACGCCGATCAGGATCGCCACAAACAAAGGAAGCTTTGCTATATTGTAAAACAGGAAAATAGCCGCCAGAGGAATTAAGCTGACAACAAAATTCGGCGTTTTTCTGTCGGCAGACATATCCGAATCTCCCGGGAGACTCTCAAAGGTTTCTCCCAGTTTAATGGAATGCTGAAATTCCCAGTTCAAATATAAAATGGTAAACACCGCCATGACTGCGGATGCAATGATGCCCGGCACTAATCCAGCTGTGGAAGGCGTACCGCAAAGCCCGGATGCCAGGGAGTTTGCCGCCTGGGGCGCACCCGGAGCACAAACCGCCCATACGCCCGTGGAAAACGCCAACGCCGGAACCAGATTTCTTGATACATTCATTCTCTTACACATTGCCATACAGATCGGGAATACGGTGATCATCTCTGTCATCGCATCCAGTCCCCCGAACATGAAAACTGCGGAAATAACGATCATGGCAATGATACAGGTCAATGTTCCGCGTTTGGAACGAAGATCCCCTTTACCCGCAAAAGCTCCCAATATTCCATTTACTATGCTGAGCGCTGCGCCGGATTTTTCAAAGATTGCGGCAAAAATTGCTCCAAA
>CAZJSI010000149.1:0-8188 GCA_964548675.1 uncultured Eubacterium sp.
TGCCATCAAGTTCCATACCTGCCATCAGCGCCCGGCCAACCAGAACCGCATCCGCATCTGCCATGCCTCTGGCCAATACCGCCATTCCATGGGGTCTGATATTATCGAGCCCGGATAATGCGCCTGACATGACCGGAGTGGCAAATTCCCTGCCGAGGAAAGAGCAGGTTGTGTCCGGATCCGGCACGGCATCGATCATGCGCATCTCCAGCATAATGGAGTCTATGTATCTCCGGTTCATACTGACAACCGTTCCGGTCTCTGTTCCCCGGATTTTTTGTATATCCCTTTTTAACAGGCTCTGACGCCCTTGTTCTATATAATTCCCTATCATATCATCTTCTCCAAATTCCTAAAAATTTTACCCTGTTTTTCATTATATCATGCCCTTTCCGGAAATCAAGCGCTTATACAAATTGCACAATTTCTTCATTTCTGTGAACACGTTTTCTCTCAAATTACATAATCATAAAATTTTAATATTTTACACGTTGTTTTTTTCGTTTTTTGGTGCTACAATGCCCATAAAATAACGAGTTATACAATCATTAGTCAAGATGTCAGTGGGGAGATTATCAATGAAAAATGTTATAGAATATCTGAAAAAGAACAAACATTTTTTCTTGTTGTTATATGCATTTATCTATGTTCCATGGTTTTGTTACCTTGAAAAAACCGTGACGACAAAATTTCATATTATACACATGACACTGGACGAATATATTCCATTTTGTGAATATTTCATTATTCCATACTATCTGTGGTTTATTTATATGGGCGCGGCAATTATCTTTATTGCATTTACAGACGGTCCTGCCTGTCGAAAGATGGGATTGTTTCTGATCACCGGGATGACGGTTTTTTTGTTCATCTCCACAGTATATCCCAATGGACATCTGCTGAGACCTCATGAGTTTGCCCGGGACAACATTTTCGTTGATCTGGTAAAACAGCTTTATGCGACGGATACGCCGACCAACCTGTTCCCCAGTATTCACGTATATAACTCCCTGGGAGTTCATTTTGCACTCACCCACTGTGACAAGCTGAAAGAGAAAAAATGGATCAAAATTGCATCCTTTATCCTGATGACAAGTATCATCCTATCCACTATGTTCCTGAAACAGCACTCCACCTTTGATGTGCTCACAGCATTTGGTCTGGCTGCATTTATGTATTCCGTATGTTATGGAAGTATTGCAGAGAGCATTGAGCGCAGAAAAGCAAAAAAAGCTTTACAGATGAACCAAATTTAAAATAATCAGCTCCGTGCCGAATAGCGCGGAGCTGAATTTTTTTTAACATATAAAACGACGGAGCAGGTTTATCCATATTACCGCCTGCAGCCATTACAGATCTAAGATCTTATTTACCGCATCCTCCAGATACGGATTGTCTGCCTTATAGAACAGGCCCTGATCTGCCAATTCCGCATATGCAGGATCCAACGGCATTTTGCCTAATACCTGTAAAGCCATCTCTGATGCAACTTCATCGATGTTGCTTTCGCCAAAAATCTTGATCTCTTTTCCGCAATCCGGACATTTCAGGAAACTGTAATTCTCAACGATTCCCAAAACAGGAATATCCATCATGCCTGCCATATTATAAGCTTTTTTCACGATCATCTGAACCAGTTCCTGGGGAGAGGTTACTATAATAATTCCATCTACCGGAATAGACTGGAATACAGTCAGAGGCACATCACCCGTTCCAGGCGGCATGTCCACAAACAGATAATCCAGATCGCCCCAGACAACATCTGTCCAGAACTGTTTTACAGTACCTGCAATGACCGGGCCTCTCCAGATAACCGGAGCTTCCTCGTCCTCCATCAACAGGTTGATGGACATGATCTTTGTACCGTCATCTGCTGTAATTGGAAAGATTCCCATATCATTTCCGCCTGCCGGACCGTGTACGCCGTACATTTTCGGAATGGACGGTCCTGTAATATCCGCGTCTAAAACGCCGACTTCATATCCTTTTTTGCGCATTGCACTTGCCAGAGAAGCGGTCACAAACGATTTTCCGACGCCACCCTTGCCGCTGACAACACCGATTACTTTCTTTACAGATGAATACTGATTTAACTCCTCAAGAAAACTCTGTGGCTGCTGACGGCTCGGACATCCCTCGCAGCTTTCTGCGGAACAGCTTCCTGCACTGCTACAGGCGCTGCGTTCATTTTCTGCCATATCAAATTCCTCCTAAACTGAACTTTAGCAATTAGTATACCCCATTTTTATAAAAAAGTGAAGTATTCATGAACATATTTTCCTGTTTTTCACTATGATTTTAGGAAATTTTATTTTTTCTGAGCTTCCTTTTTCGCAAATATCTCTTTCAGAGATTCCGTATACGGAGCCCGGGCAATACCATATTCTGTCACGATACCCGCGATCAGCTCATGGTCTGTCACATCAAACGCCGGGTTAAATACTTTTACTCCTTCCGGGGCCATGCGCTCTTTATACCACATCTCAGTCACTTCCTCCGGTTTTCTCTGCTCGATCCTGATCTCCGCACCGGTCGGCGTATTCAGATCGATCGTCGAAGTCGGAGCCGCAATATATACCGGAACGTTATACAATTTTGCCACAGCCGCAACTACGGAAGTACCTATCTTGTTTGCCGTATCACCGTTAGCCGCAACACGGTCACAGCCTACGAAAATCGCATTCACCCAGCCGTTTTTCATAACGGTCGCCGACATATTATCACAGATCAGCGTCACATCCACGCCGGATGACTGGAGCTCAAACGCAGTCAGGCGCGCCCCCTGCAGGAGAGGCCTCGTCTCATCCGCAAATACTTTGAAATTATATCCCCGCTCCTGGCCAAGATAAATAGGTGCGGTCGCCGTACCATATTTGCTTGTAGCCAATTTTCCCGCATTGCAGTGTGTCAAAATACCGTCGCCCGGCTTTACAAGAGTAAGCCCATACTCTCCGATCGCCTTGCATACACGGATATCCTCTTCCTGAATCTCAATGGATTCCTCTTTCAAAAGCTGTTTTATCTCAGCTACGGATTTTTCTTTATTTGCAAGCACTACCTGCTCCATGCGGTTCAACGCCCAGGACAGATTTACCGCTGTCGGGCGGGAAGAATCCAGATATTCTTTCTGTTTTTTGAATTCCCCATAAAAAGTATCAAAATCTTCCGTATCGATACCTTTTGCCAATACATAAATTCCGTATGCAGCCGCCACGCCGATTGCCGGGGCTCCGCGCACCTGAAGAAGATAGATCGCATCCCAGATCTCCTGTGCTGTCTTTAATGCAATAATCTCTGTCTTAGCGGGCAGTTTTGTCTGATCAATAATAATTACCGCGCTGTTCTCATCGTCCAGAGACACGGTATCGTAATCCATAATATTTTTTGTCTGTTCCATTCTTAGCCTCCAAAATAATTTTTCTCTGCACATTGTAATACATCCACAGAAAAAATACCATAGGAAACCATAAATTTCATCTCGGAAAGCCCTCTCCGGGCAGTATTTTTGAAATACAACGAAGGAGCATCCCCCTCGCAAGATGCTCCCTTTTTATTTCCAAAAGTATGCGAAACACTCTTTTTCGTTCTATGACAACTCTGCAATTCGTGTTACTCCCACATAAATCTGCGAAATCTTATACCATGTCGGGAAATCCACAACGCCTGTGACGGGCAGATCAAAAACTCTCTGAAATGCTTCTACCGCTTCTCTGGTCTGTTCACCATAAATTCCATCTGCCGTGATCGTCGGAATTGCCGGGTATGAACGGGAAATAACTGCCAGCTGGTTCTGCATCTGGCGTACCTTGCTCCCGGTGGAACCAACCGACAGATCACTTCCGGGCCAGGATGACGGGATCCCCGCAATCTCATCCGCAGAATTGATGTACATGTTACTGCCATAATAGTAACGCAGTATCTCGATCGGGGAATATCCCTGATCGCCCAGATATTTCGAGCCCCACTGTGTCATCCAATTCGGACAGGATACATTTTTTCCGTCACAATACTGTGTCAAAATCGGCTGCTGTACATTCGGTCTGGACAGAAAATTATTAAACATCTCATCCACAATCCTGGAAATATTGCTGAAGATATTTCTGCCAAAAGACCACTTCTGGTCGTAAGCCGTAGACGATGTAACTGTAAAGTCGTATCCTCTGTTCCTGTACCATTCGGTATAAACGCGATTTAATGTAAAAGACATGATTGCCAGAATATTTGCCCGCAGAGTGGCGTCCGGCCATGTAGAATAAACCTCACAGGAGGCAACATTTTTGATGTAGTCCCGATACCGGACATAATAATCCCGGGCGCCGGCATCCGTCGGCGGCCCGTCATGTACCACCACATATTCCGGAATGACAACCCGGCTCAGCACGATCTCTCCGGTCTCCGCCACCGGCTTTATCTCATCCTCCGGAATTTTCGGCGGGAAGTCTCCCCACAATGTGTTAGGCGGAACAACAATGTTTTCTTCTCCGCTTCCCTCAGATACCTCCAACGGTTCCATTTGAATATTCTGCACGGCAGTTACGTCCGGAAACACGTCGATCGCAGATACCTCGACCGGGCGGTATCCTTCCGCCTGCACTGTTACTGTATACTCTGAAAAGGGCTGCGACTGATCCGGCTGTTGGGAATATTCCAGAGGCGGCGCAGCCAGCGACACAGTCTCCGTCTGACCGGAACTGTCAGTCGTAATACTCTCAAGCGGCGGGACAGCCTCGGCGGTATAAGAAATCTGCACCCTGGCATTCTGTATCGGCTGCAGGCCAAGTGTTGACGTGACATTCACCTGCAGACGCCCTCTGTCCACATTGTCTGTCTGCTGTAATCTGAAATCATAAATCGGCATAGAAACCTCGTACTTTTTGCATTTACTCTAACATATGCAGACACAAATAAAATATGAGTACTTCCGATTTATCATTCAGACACCCGGAAGTACTCACTGCAAAACAAAAGTTTTATCTGCTTTTGGGATGAATCTGCTTACGCCCAGATTAAAGCCATCGTTCCCCATGTAAGGCCTGAACCAAAACCTGCCAGCATGATCTTATCCCCGGATTTCAAAAGCCCTTTACGGTTTACTTCATCCAACAGGATCGGTACGCTTGCCGCCGAAGTATTTCCGCATTTATCCACGTTCATCGGAATTTTTTCCATAGGAACCTTCAATTTCTTAGCGATACTCTGATTGATCCGTGCATTTGCCTGATGGAGAAGATACCAGTCCACATCCTCTGTCGTCCAATCCGCTTTCTGTAATGTCTCCCTGATAGATTCCGGCACTTTTTTTACAGCAAATTTAAAAACTTCTCCGCCATCCATATAGAGAAAATCCATCGGTTTTTGCTCTGTCACAAAAGGATTATAATTTTCCCTGTTTTTTACATAAATGGCTCCGCCCCTCGTTCCGTCGCTTCCCTGAGAGGAGGCGATCACGCCGCTCTCCGCCGCACGGACTACGGCAGCCCCTGCGCCATCGGCAAAGAGCACACAGGTAGTCCGGTCAGACCAGTCTACAATGCGGGAAAGCGTCTCGGCTCCGATAACCAGGGCTGTCCGATACATTCCGGCCTGAAAATATGCATCTACCATATTCATGGCAAAAACAAAACCGGAGCAGGCCGCGCTGATATCAAAAGCAACCGCGTTTACCGCACCAAGCTCGCTCTGTACCAGACAGGCGGTATTCGGCACGAGCGTATCCGGCGTACATGTCGCCACTACAATTAGATCAATCTCTTCGGGCTTTACTCCGGCTGATTCCAACGCTCTCCTGCCTGCCTCCGCAGACATGGACGCCGTCGTTTCTTCTATAGCGACATGGCGCTGCCGGATTCCGGTCCTGCTGCTGACCCACTCATCACTTGTCTCCACGATCGTGGAGAGGAAATCATTCGTTACTATTTTTTCCGGCAGACAACTTCCGGTTCCAATGATTTGTGCTCTCATCTGTTCCTCCAACAATTTTATATTACAATCAGCAGCGCATATTGTCCTGCCAATAGTTTGATTATCAAAACATTCTATTATCAAAGTATATAAAAAAACAGATCGTTTGTCAATATTCATTCGCACTATTAAATAAAAGCCTTGAGATAAAAACGCCTTCTGAAAGTACTATTGGAGCGGATTGCGCATATATTAAAAAAAGAATGTAAATGCAACTGAAAGGAGTAGATACTATGGCAGTAGATATCGTATTGGACGCCGGACACGGCGGTTTTGACAGCGGCGCTTCCTACATGGGACGGGCAGAAAAAGATGACGTTCTCAGGCTGACTCTGGCAGTGGGCAAAAAATTGCAGGAGGCCGGATACAGCATATATTATACCCGCACCACGGACGTCTACAACACCCCTTACGAAAAGGCGCAGATCGCCAACGAAGCCCAGGGAAACTATTTCATTTCTTTCCACCGCAATTCAGGTATGGAGGATAATTTATACAACGGGGTCCAGACCCTTGTATATCAACATAACGAGACCGTGGACCGGCTCGCCAACAATATTAATGACCAACTGGAAAATGTGGGATTCAAAAATCTCGGGGTGGAGGAGGTTCCCGGACTGATCGTACTCCGTGAGACCGACATGCCTGCCGTGCTGGTGGAAGTGGGATTTCTGAACAGTGATATTGATAACCGGATCTTTGATGAAAAATTTGACCAGATTGTTGACGCCATCGTGGCGGGAATTGAGGAGAGCATCCCCCTGACCGCCCAGGCATTGCCAGACCGGTTTTTCGTCCAGACCGGATTATTCAAATATGATGTCAACGCCGCCTATCAGCTGGAACGGCTCCAACTCCTGGGATTTGAAGGACAGATTCACTATGAGAAGCCTTATTACGGCGTGTGGGTCGGCAATTCCAAAACACTGGACGAGGCAGTCGCCCTCCAGGAACAGCTTCGCAAAAAGGGCTACAGTACGTTGATCGTGTCAGGGCAAACCTGAAAAACAGCTTTACTTTTCAGACTCCTTTAGCTATAATTAAAGGAGTCTTTTTATTCCTTTTTATAAAAACACTTATGAAAAATTCTTATATCATTGCTTTTTGGAGTCCCTTATCCCGGCATAACATGCAGTTTTATACCGATTTTTTCTCTGTTTATTTGAGAAAATACGGAGACATTCAATGTCTGGACTGCCAGAATCGCCGGGATCCAAGGACGCTGCATCTGCTCCATCAAATGGATCTGGTCATTATCGGGTTGCCCCAGAACCCGCGTCTGCTGACATCCTATTTCTGTCATACCTTTGAACACTTCAAAAACATCCGGTATGTCATCATCGACTATTTTCCCCGGGGAGCTATCGATGCGAAAACTCTGTGCCGCCAATACCGGATTCCGGAAAGCCAGCTCGCACGAATTCCCTACAACGCGCGCTATCTGGAAGCGCTGCGGCTCGGACGGGCTTCCCGTTATCTGGAATTTAACAGCAAAGATCTGGCCTACGAGGAAATCATTGATTTTCAAAGCGAATTACAGCGTACCGGGAGGGTGTTTCTGCAGGCTCTGGAAAACAGGCCGTAGCCGGCCTGCCTGCCAAACCAGGATCAAACATGGACTGTAATTATTATTTTTAACAACCTGCCTGCAGAAAGCGCTCCCGGTTATCCCTTCAACTGAGCTGCAAACTGATCCCAGTCCCCATCCAGAAATCCCTTTTCCTTCGATGCATCGTCCTCATCGATATGCTCCAGCTCGTCCATCCAGATACGGGCGCATGCATCGGAAGGCATACGCAGATCCCCTCTCGGGGAGACCGCGACCGTACCGACTTTCGGTCCGTCCGGGAGACAGGATCGCTTAAACTGCTGGCTGAAAAATCTCCGGTAGAACGTTTTCAGCCATTTCAGGATCGTCTCATTATCGTAGGTTCCCTCAAAGGCATATTTTGCAAGGCGGTAAATCTTCTTCGGCGTACAACCGAAACGCAGAATATAATACAGGAAAAAGTCGTGCAGCTCATATGGTCCCACGATATCCTCTGTTTTCTGAGAGATTTTTCCGTCCTCCGGCGGAAGCAGTTCCGGGCTGACCGGGGTATCCAGCACATCCAGCAGTACGTCTGCCAGTTCCTTCTGTTCACAAGTATCCGCATAAAACCGAACCAGATGACGCACCAGCGTCTTCGGCACGGAAGCATTAACCCCGTACATGGACATATGATCG
>CAZJSI010000150.1:0-8137 GCA_964548675.1 uncultured Eubacterium sp.
TTTATATGGAAAAAAAGAAGCAAAAGAAAGATTCCCGCTGGAATTTCGTCCGGATGAATCTTACTTTGCAGAATTAAAGGATATCGTATTGAATTTTTTGAGACAGCATAATTTTGAAGAAAAACAGATCCTTGGAATTGGACTGGCTGTCCAGGGACTGGTTTCCCAGGACGGGAGAGAGATCATATATGGAAAGATCCTGAACTGTACCGGACTGACCATTGACCTGTTTGAAAAATATTTCTCTGTTCCCTGCCGCTTTATTCACGATGCGGAATGTGCAGCCAACAGTGAGCTGTGGGAAAATTCGGACGTCACCGATGCGATCTGCCTGTCCCTTGGCCGGCATCTGGGCGGCGCGATCATACTAAACGGAAAACTGCAGAGAGGTATCACAGGAAAATCCGGCACTTTTGAGCACATGACACTCGTTCCAAACGGACGCGCCTGCTATTGCGGCAAATCAGGATGTGCGGAGTGCTACTGCTCGGGCAAAGCTCTTTTAGATCACGATATGGAGATTGAAGATTTTTTTGAGAGAAAGTCCCAAAAAGACGCTGACTGCGAAAAAAAATGGGATGAATATCTGTCCTATCTGGCAGCATTCATCAACAATCTTCATATGGTTATAGAAAATACGGTTATTTTGGGCGGACATGTCACCCCTTATTTTACGGAGGAGGATATCGTCAATCTCCGTAAAAAAGTATTTGAACTGTCCACATTCCGTGATTCCACGGATTATATTATTCCGGGGAGATGCCGGGTCGACGCCGTATCCATCGGAGCCGCGCTTCCGTTCATCACGGAATTTCTTCAGGATATCGAGAATATTGTAAATGATTAATATTTATCGCGGATCCTGCCCAATGGTACGATGCTTTTTCGAAAAAAAATCTTCTGATTTTCCCGATTGAAAATCAGAAGATTTTTCATATCATTTCTTTTTCACATTATGATCTAATAATTCACTGCATACATAAAGCCCTGGATTGCGCCCAGAACAGAATTTATAACAGTGATCACAAGGAATATGATACCAAGTACCATACCTGCGGTCGCCATTCCCTTTTTCGCGCTTGTGCGGCCTTTTACGCCAAACACGATCGCCAGAATCGTGATCGGATATCCGGCAAGCGGGATGAACCATGCAATAATTCCAATAATACCAAGTACCAGAGCTGCTGTTGCAAATTTGTTTTTACTTTCCATAACCTTTACCTCCAAGTTGTCTGCCCGCATTTTATCATGAATTTCATTTATGAACGCCATTCGCCGCCCGCGATAAACATGCTTTCGCCTGCTCCAGCTCGCTAACGCTCATTCCATCATGATCAAACTCAGGCTGTTGTTGTATCCCTATGGCCAGTATTATATATGTTCACATAAAAAAAATCTACAATATTTAATAATTTTTAAGATTATCCGGGCAGAATTTTATCCCAAACTTGCACGATCAAAGATTATATTCCTCAAACAATTTATTCTGATATTCGACATCCCTTGCAGCTTTTACGATATCTTCGGTACGATTCTCCTCCGCAAGCCTCTGATTCAATTGATTAACCCTCGTTCTGCCCTCTGCTCTTCCATCTTCTACCAACATTCTTCCCAATTCCGTCATTTTTACTGCCTCCTCTACTTCCTGCATACTTACAGAATCTAAAAATTTTCCTGCCATTGTGTAAATCACCGCCTCTATTTTTCTGAGATCCTCCGGTTCAACATCCACTGCATCCCTGGTGATAGAAAATGCTGCCTTTACCCGTTCTTTCTGGCTCATCTCCCCTCGCATCAACAGGCAAAGGGACAATTAACAGGTACTTTGTACTGATAACTGGTGACTGCCTCATAGGCGCGAAAGCGTGTTAAACTAAATCTCGCCTGTTCTCTATCCCCGGATCTGGCTTAAAATACCCGAATCCTTGATCTTGCCGTCCTCCGCCAGCAGAATGATCTTTGACATGATCTCTGCGGTTTTCGGATCTTCGTCCGCAAAGGGCAGGAAAATTCTTCCCCGCGCCTGAGAATGAACCGGCAATATGGCGATCATCCCGACTGCCTCGGCGTGCACCACGCCGGAGCCCATATGAACGGAATAATCCGCCAGCTTTCCATGGATTTTTGCGTGGGAGCCGATAAAAGTAATGTTGGAAAGTTTCAACAGTTTTGTCAGTTCTGCTGCGATCGCCGTTCTCATCTCCACAGTGGAATGACTCGCCTCCGGGTCAACGCCGCCCACATGAGCCACACTGACAACCAGATCCATATCCCGCATTGCCTCGGAGAACAAAATCGGCGGGATTTTTTCCAGATCCACAATCTCTCCTGTGTTGCGGTCATAAAAACGGATGACTTCCAATGTCGGCGCTTCAATATCCGCCGGAGAAAACCAATCCGCCAATGCGTACATCCGCACGATCAGGTTTTCTTTGTAGTAAACTTTCTGTAATCCTTCCTCGTAATCCACTGTCCATCCGCGGCTCTTCAATAACGCAACCGTCTTCTGAGGCTGAACCTGATGTCCTGCGTACCGTCTGGATACATTTTTCTCCTGACGCTCGTCTTCCGTCAAAGGATAATATTCGCGGAACACCTGCTTGAAAGGCTGCACCAGTTTTTCCTCATAGAGCAGATGCATATAATCCGCCCATTCTCCGGCCTGCATGAGATCATGGGGATGTGCCACCCGCAGTTTTACGCCATCGGCAACCGGATCTTTCTGCCCGGAAATATCACAAAGGACAAATGACTCATCATCACCCGTTTTTGATAAAAACCCGCACCTGCTGCCATCCGTCCACACCAACGCATAAAACATCGGAGCCAATACCGGATTTGTGCTGATCCTGTCAAGTTCATCCGCACCAAATTCCGCAGCTTCCACCATCGCCCGCTCCAGGCTCTCCTTTGCCCGGCGCTTCTGCTCCTTTAACTCCTTTACGGTTGCCTTTAAAGTCAGAGCGGTCTCATTTTTATTCAGATTTTTAGGCAGGGATTTCAGACGCTTTCCCTTTTTCTCCACCGCCAGTTCGGCGCTTCCGTCCTCACCGATCTCCAGCCACAGGCGCGCGTCCTCCACCGCAACCGGCTCCATGAGCGGACGGATCTCCTCCATTTTTTCACTTTCCAGATACCAGGTCATCCGGTTCACGTCCATAAATCCGGTAGTGATCGCCAGGTTTTCCATTGCCGTATTGCAGGCTTTCTTCTCGCTCTCCCGGCGCTGGGCGCCAAACTGCTTACTTTCTTTCCGGAACCTCTGTATAAATTCATATCTGCGCAGCGCTTCCTCCGGCTGTCCCTCCGGAATCGGAATAAGAGGATAACACCGCAGTTTTTCCTGATTCCGCTTATCTATGATCTCCGCTTTCAACACTTCTGCATCCAGTTTTCCGAGAACCGCATCCGTATAGAGCTGGGATCTGCGGTGCTGGTTGCTGCCCGCAGTAATATACTTGGCAGATTTATATAAGATCCGGAAGCGTTTTTCCCCCAACTGGTCATAAGCCCGGAAAAACCAGTCTTTGTCAAAGGCTCCGTCATTAAACTGCTGAGGCGTGATCGGTGAATAGAGAGCCACCTCCGTCTCTTTTTCAGCGGAAAATGTCTCGTTAATATGCGCATGGAAAAACCATACGCCGCACTTTAACCCCGGCCACTGCAGGATCTCCTCGGCAAACGCCGCCCACTGGGGCGCATACATGACCGCCTCTGCCAGACGCTTATCCTTAATATCCGTCTTTTTCAAACATGCTTTCAACTTTTCCGGCGTATCTCCCTTTGCCGGATAGCACCGTTTCAAAAGAAGGCTCAAAACCGCCCGCTTTGTCGTGTCCGAAGAATATAGATATCCCCGGAAAAAATTTTCTTTCCCGAGAGCGGCCAGCAGATTCACAAAATACTCCGCTCCCTCAAACCGCTCGATCGCCCGAGCCACCGTAGTCAGGGGCGTGGTCATCTCTCCTCTTTTCTCTTCCACCTCCACAATGCGGCGCACAATTGTATCCACATATTCTTTCGCCCAGGGATAAGTCTCATAGATTTTTCTCCCCTGCACCCACCGGCCAGTGTTGGTCAGAACACGTATATCACTCTCTGCATTGCGCCCAAGCAAAAGCTGCTCGGTCAGTACATCCTTTGGTATTAATTTCAGTTCCGCTGCCCGGAAATAATCTTCCCTCCCCAGGCCCGCAAATACACTGACCTGAGAAATACTGCGTTCCAGGCAAAATTCCTCCATAAACCACTCCGAAAAATCCTCATCACTCACAGCAGACTTGTGAAGCATCTGCCGCCAGAATCCGATCACCTTGTGATTCACCGGATATTTTTTGTAATCATAAAAATACTGAACGCGATCGTCCTTTTTCTGAGCATAATTTTTCTCCAGATTATCATTTCCGACGATCCCGATAAATCCCCGGTACAGCTTCGATGCGGCCAGGTAACGTTCATGGGCATCAAAAAGCTGCGGAAACAGCTCCACAATATCTATCATCTGGTGATAGCGCTCTTTATACCGATCGTAGCCAACACCGTGGTACTGAAAATTCGGTAATTTGTGAAGAAGATCTTCAAACCAGGACATTGCAGTGAGCCCATACATGCCGCCATCTCCATGCCAGCGCCCCATCACAAAACACATACCCAGCATCTTTTTCACGTCGGAAGCATAAATTCCAGCCGCTTCGACAAACTCCTGATAAAAGGGAATCATTTCCAATTTCCGCTGGCTGCGCACAGTATGAAAATCTCCGAACTCCGCCGGAATCCGAATATTGCGTCCCCCATTGCCAAAGAGTACCTTTGCCCGGGAACCATCAAAATTCATCGTCTCGTATTCGTAGTCCGCATGTTTCTCAAAAACCGCATTCATCTGGTCTATCAAATCTTCAAATTCTTTCTGCGTGGGAAGCATCTGGCGGATTTCCCGCTCCGTATACATATCCGTTTTCTCTGATACCGATTTTCCTGCCGATTTTCCAAGCAGACGGCCGAAGAGTCCCGGTTTCTGTTTTT
Source organism: uncultured Eubacterium sp. (assembly GCA_964548675.1). Lineage (GTDB taxonomy): Bacteria > Bacillota > Clostridia > Lachnospirales > Lachnospiraceae > Eubacterium_I. Next base: position 5,023 of record CAZJSI010000150.1, read on the forward strand.
TCTCTTCCCTTTCTTCCCCGATCGCAGGTCCATACACTGCGGCGATCGCCTGAGGATCATAAAGTCCGAATCCGTTTTCCTCCGTATAATCCTCCGCGCTCTCTTCCTCCTGCCCGAGAAGCTGTTCCAGTAAGATCTCTGTCTGTGTGGAAAGCTTTTCCTGTTTCAACGCACTCAAATAAGTATTCTGTGCTTCCAGAAGCTCCGGGTATTTCTCTTTTAATTCCATCAAAAGCTCAATGCCCGCCTGTTTCTGATAATCTTCCTTTGCACAGAGGAGTTTTGGTATGACCGGGGAAAGCGTCAGCGCATCCTGCTTTTTCAAAATATCCAGTACACATTTCCGAAGACTGCTGCTTTTTGAACGCAGGCTGTCCGCCAAAGCCTCCACATCCTCTGTCAGGAGATTCCCGCCGGACAAAAGCATGACCGCAAGCTCTTTGATCTGTATGCTCCGGTCACTCAATGCATCCCTGAGATATTCCCTGTGCCGCTGCCTCTTCTGCGGCTCCAGGAAATTAACATAGAGCGCCCTCCGCTGATCCGCATTCATAAAAGTGCGAAGCTCCATCAATTCCTGCAGCATATCCTGATCCATATCATAGGCCGCCACACTCATCATACAGCTTAACACCCTTGTATTTTCCAGTGTAACATGGCTGAACGAAAAGGGATTTCCGGAAAAAGTGCGGCTCCTGTTTCCGATCAGTTCCGCGATCTCCTTTAACTGGTCAAACAGTTCCCTGCGTTTCTCCAAAGTATCCGGAAAATCAGAATTCGGCAGCGCCTGTATTTCTTTCGGACCTTTCATCCCATAGGAATAGCCGAACAGGGCTTTTCCGGTAACGGACAGATTGCTGACGATCCAGGCCAGTATTTCCTCATCCCGCTCTCCCAGATAGCGCCGCGCCATGCTCATCTGATAAGCCGCGACGTCCGTATGCGTCACAAAATACCATCCCAACGCTTTTTTGTACGTTTGATCTGAGGCGAGCAGTTCGGCAACCATGGAATCCGTGTCCTCCACCCGATAGCATCCGGCAGCCCAGACAGCAAAATATATCTCCAGCGCATTGTCACTTTTTAAATATCGTGCCCTCGCATTCTCATCCACAAGGCACTCCCAGGCGAGAACCGCATATTTTTTCACGGTGGATGCCTTTTCGTCCGTATAACCGAGAGCCGTCCATGTATCCAAAGCCCGGATCGCACTACTGTAGCGGAACATATCCGCATCAATACAGAGTCTGAGGATTTTTATGAGTGTCTGCGTGCTTCCTGCGTCAGCGCTCTCCAGGATCTGCTGGCGCAGCCCTTCCTGAAGCCGTGCAGCCAACAGAAGCTTCAGCAGCAGATCCACCAGTTCTTCATTTCCGCTGATGACCACCGCAAGGATCATTTTCCGCGAGAGCAGGATCTCCTCATTGTCCCCGGACATTGCCTCCCTGACCAGAGAAATGATCTCCTCATCCCCCCGCCTCAGTTCCAACGCCAGATACATCTCATAGCCGCGCACCCACTCGTGCTGATAATACATCATCTCTTTAACGGATTTTTCATAGGCAGTCCAGTAAATCCAATTGCACACACAGCGGATCAGATTAGCCGCATGGTATCCCACATCCCTCGTGCGGTAACTTCTCCTCCACATCGAGGAGGAAAACTGGCAGTCCAGCCGCATACGGGTCATTTCCTCTATATCCGCCAGTGTCTGCCTGCCCACTACATACATCACAGCATTTTTCAGTTCCGGTTTCCAGAATTCCTCGATGGATGTCAATTCAGCAGGTGATTTCCCATACAGCCGGGTCAGACAGTTCCAGACATCCTCAAAAGCATTTGACCCGTAATAATTATCTGCCAGACCGCACAGTGCGCTGCAAAGACCTCCGTCTGTTTTTGAACGCCCCTGAGCTTTCTGAATGATCTCCCCCCATTTTTCCCGATTTATAGTCGGCATTTCATTATTTTTCATTCGCTTCTCCATTATTTATTTGTCGTTATAATGCCCTTTACTACAAAAAAATCTTTTTATCCTGCATCTGCCAATACAAATACTCTTCCCAGGCATCTTCTGCAAAAGTAATTTTACTCACTCTCCATATCCTCCAGCTCTTTGAGTGTTTTAATAACTACCTTGCCATCCTTGACCTGTTGGTCTGCTTTTTTTAATTGAACCATGTTGGATTCTGAATAAAAAGGATCCAAAGGAGCTACAATATCAAAAGGGATGCGACGATCACGCAAAGCTTTCTTTGCATATATCATAAAAAAAATGGTAAGATTCATTCCCATCTCTTCACACATTTCATCGAGCTGCTTTTTCATTTCATCATCAAATCTCAAACTTACAGTTGTCATATGATCAACTCCTTTCTATGAATAATTATATTTCTTTTTGCTTCTTTTTTAATATATTTCTTTTATTTTACTTCTTTTTTGATACTTTTCTTTCTTTTTGCTTCTTTTTTGATATTTTTCTTTCTTTTTGCTTCTTTTTTTGATATTTTTCTTTCATTTTGTTTCTTTTTAGTGTTTTTTCAAACCATTCTTTCAGTGCTTTTTGTATAAAAATCACTACATTCTGCCCGCCAGAAACGTCAGCCGGATCAGAGTAAAACAATCCTCCTCACAAATTTCGATCTTCTCATCCAAATGTTCTCTTTCCTCCTCGTTTTGGAATACCCGTATCAGCCCGTCCTCATAGCATTGAAGTGCATTTTCCACCGCCCGGCCAGCATCCGCCTTTTTGTCCGAATAAATTCTTCCGAAACCCACTTTTCCGGCCTCTGCCCGTTCCTCGACTTCTTCCTTTGTCAAAAAAGAAATCGTCTGTACATCCGTGCCCTTGCTGTTATATTTTTCCACTTCCTGACGCACCAGTTCCGTCAAAAACTCCCGGAGCGTTGTGATTCCCTCCGGCAGTTCATAAGGTACATTGTCCAAAATGGGGCGTCGTTTTCCGGCCGCTTTCATCCGTATATAGATTTTCACCTCTTTGCCTCCTTCTCCCTCATAATACCATATGCGCAGCTTCGCGCGCGGTATAATGTCTGACGACATTGTACCAAGTCGCTGGCGCAACGGCTAGCCCAAGATACGTAAAATTCACTAT
>CAZJSI010000151.1:0-8133 GCA_964548675.1 uncultured Eubacterium sp.
CAAGACAAAAAGAAGAATTTGTTCCTTTGCAGGAGGGAAAGGTCAGCATGTATGTGTGCGGGCCGACTGTATACAACTTTATCCATATTGGAAATGCGCGTCCGATGATCGTATTTGATACGGTGCGCCGGTATATGGAATATAAAGGGTATGATGTAAACTATGTGTCAAACTTTACTGATGTGGATGACAAGATTATCAAAAAATCTATCGAGGAGGGCGTTCCGGCGGAGGAAGTGGCAAAGCGCTATATCAAAGAATGTAAAAAGGATATGGCGGATATGAATGTGAAGCCGGCGACAACCCATCCTCTGGCAACGGAGGAAATTCCGGGCATGCTGGATATGATCTCCACATTGATTGAGAAAGGATATGCTTATGCTGCCGAGGACGGCACAGTATATTACCGCACAAGAAAATTTGGGGATTACGGCAAGCTGTCCCACAAAAACATTGACGATCTGCAGGCCGGACACCGGGATATCAAGGTGACTGGTGAGTTAAAAGAAGATCCGCTGGATTTCGTTTTATGGAAACCGAAAAAAGACGGCGAACCGTACTGGGAGTCTCCGTGGTGCAATGGCCGTCCGGGATGGCATATTGAGTGCTCCGTGATGTCAAAAAAATATCTCGGGGATGAGATTGATATCCATGCAGGTGGAGAAGACCTGATCTTTCCTCATCATGAAAATGAGATTGCTCAGAGCGAGGCGGCGAATGGGAAGCAGTTTGCAAAGTACTGGCTGCATAATGCATTTTTAAATATTGACAATAAAAAAATGTCCAAATCATTAGGAAACTTTTTCACGGTTCGTGAGATCGGGGAAAAATATGACTTACAGGTGCTTCGTTTCTTCATGCTCTCCGCACATTACAGAAGTCCGTTAAACTTCAGCGCGGATCTGATGGAAGCCGCAAAGAACGGACTGGAGCGTATCGTGACTGCAGCGGAGAATTTAAAGCGCCTGTCCGAAAATACTTCCGGAGATATGACAGAGGCAGAGCAGGAATCCTATGCACAGAGCGGACAGTATGTGGACAAATTTGAGGCTGCCATGGACGATGACTTTAATACGGCAGATGCGGTTTCCGCCATTTTTGAACTGGTAAAATACTGCAACACCAATGCATCCGGCGAGAGCAGCAGGGCGTATATCGACGCATTGTATGGGCGTCTTGCAAAACTCTGTGATGTTATGGGCATTATTATTGAAAAAGAAGCGGAGGTTCTGGATGAGGAGATTGAAAAATTGATCGCTGAACGCCAGAATGCGAGAAAAGAAAAGAATTTTGCCAGGGCAGATGAGATCCGTGACCAGCTCACTGCGATGGGAATTATATTGAAGGACACAAGAGAAGGAGTTACATGGAAAAGGATTTAGCTGTATTTCGTCTGATCAGGGAGCGGTTTGGGGAGCCGGATGTGGATATCCGCACTTATTCGCCCCTGACACTGGCATATATCGGCGACGGTATCTATGATCTGGTCATCCGCTCTATCATTGTGGGAAAAGGAAATACGAAGGCCAGCCAGCTCCATCAGCATACGAGCCATCTGGTAAAGGCACATTCACAGTCTGCGATGATGGAGTACATACTCCCTGTGTTGAGCGAGGAGGAGGAAGCTGTTTATAAGCGCGGGAGGAATGCCAAGTCTCCGACCATGGCGAAAAACGCCACTATGAGTGATTACCGGAGAGCAACGGGCTTCGAGGCGCTGATGGGATATCTCTATCTGTCAGACCGGTTCGAACGGATGCTGGATTTGGCTGCCATCGGGCTTGAGGGCTTGGAGTCCGAAGAAAAAATGTGAGGATATTATGAGATACGAGGAATTGACGATTGAGGGGAGGAACGCGGTCTTAGAGGCGTTTCGTTCCGGAAAAACCATTGATAAACTGTTTGTGCTGGATGGCTGCCAGGATGGCCCGGTAAGGACGATCATAAGAGAGGCAAAAAAACATGACACGATCGTGCAGTATGTGGCAAAGGAGCGTCTGGACCAGCTGTCTGAGACGAAAAAGCATCAGGGAGTGATCGCTTTCGCTGCGGCGTACGAATATGCCACAGTGGATGAAATCCTGGAAAAAGCGCAGGAAAAAGGCGAGCCGCCATTTATTTTTGTGTTGGACGGGATTGAAGACCCGCACAATCTGGGCGCGATCATCCGTACGGCCAATCTGGCGGGCGCTCACGGCGTGATCATACCGAAGCGACGGGCAGCGGGGTTGACGGCGACAGTGGCGAAAACTTCCGCGGGAGCGCTAAATTATACTCCCGTGGCAAAAGTGACAAATCTCTCCGCTGCAATGAAGGAACTGAAGGAAAAGGGAATCTGGTTTGTCTGCGCTGATATGGACGGGGAGATCATGTACCGCCAGAATCTGACCGGCCCCATCGGCCTGGTGATCGGCAGCGAGGGTGACGGAGTCGGCAAACTGGTAAAAGAAACCTGCGATTTTACGGCTTCTATTCCAATGAAAGGGGATATTGATTCCCTGAATGCGTCGGTGGCGGCGGGAGTGCTCGCATATGAGATCGTGAGGCAGCGGCTGCAGAAATCATAAGTTTGCAGTGAACAGAAAACCGCGGGATAAATGATTGGGTGATTATGAGAGAATACCAGGATTTTACAGATGAACAACTGATCGCTATGCTTCGTGCAGGTGATGATAAGATCATAGATTATCTGATGGAAAAATACAAATATCTTGTCCGGAAGAAATCCAATGCGCTCTTTTTGCTGGGCGGCGACACGGACGATCTTATTCAGGAGGGGATGATCGGGCTGTTTAAGGCAGTTCGGGATTTTGATGCGTCGCAGAGCAGTTTTTATCGTTTTGCAGAGATCTGCATCAGCCGGCAGATTTATACTGCCATTGAGGCGGCGGCCCGAAAAAAACACGGACCGTTGAATTCTTACGTGTCTTTATCTCATGGCCCGGAAGATTCCGGTGAGCTTCCGATTGATGAGACTCTGACTGTGAGAAACAGTGATCCGGAACAGATTCTGATCGACCGCGAAAATGTGGATTTGTTTTTGAAAAAGATAAATGAGCATTTGAGCCGGATGGAGCGCCAGGTATTGGATTATTATCTGGAAGGGATGAACTACCGGCAGATCGCCAGAGAAATGGATAAGCCGGAGAAGTCCATCGACAACGCCCTGCAGAGGATCAGGGGAAAAGTGCAGAAGCTGATCCGTAAGTGAAATTGACCGGATCCAGAAAAAGCCGGATGTGGGGCGGAAAAAAGGTAAACCAGAAAAAGACTGCGAGCAGCATCAATAAGATCAGAAAAGCTGCAAGCGCTGTCAGACGCTGGGGATGTGACAAAAAGCGGCTGCTGAGATAAAAGGTCAGGAAAACGCTGACTGCAAAGATCATCACATCTGCCGCCGTAAAATTTTTCCCAATGATGCCGGAATAGCTGTAAAAGCTGATCGGAATAAAGGCAAGTCCGATTAAAAGACCGAAGGTGCGGGCCGTGAGCAGATCCTTTGATGCGGAGCCGTATTTTTTGTGTTCCAGGAGAAAATAAACGAAAGAGGGAATGAAAAGCAGTTTCATGTGTTCCCAGGTGGATTCGTTGACAGCGGAAAATAATCCGACAATTTGGTTATCACCGGACCATTGGTAAGTGAAATGCAGCAGTGTACCGCAGATCAACACAACAAAAAAACCGATTTTGTTTGATTTTTTCAGAAACGTATTTACAAAATTAACCATAACAGGCAGCCTCCGTTTTATTATATCTTATTAGATATATATGCGGGGCCTGTCCAAAATAGAACCGTATTTATAAATTGGTATGGAGGAAAAAAGGATGAAAAACAGTAAATTATTTGCAATTGGAGAGGCTTTGATCGATTTTATTCCGGCTCAGAGCGGCTGCCCGATCAAAGCAGTGGAAGAGTTTAAACCGGCAGTGGGAGGCGCGCCTGCAAACGTGTGCGGAGCCTTTACGAGATTGGGGGGCGAATCTGCGCTGATTACCCAGCTTGGAAAGGATCCTTTTGGAGATAAGATCGTGGAGGAGTTTGTTTCCCACGGAATTGACTGCAGTTATGTCCGCCGTACAAATGAGGCAAATACATCTCTGGCGTTTGTTGCCCTGGAAAAGGACGGAAACCGTGAATTTTCTTTTTACCGGAAACCGGGCGCCGATATGCTCCTTGGTGCGGAAAATGTGGAAAAAGAATGGTTCGAAAATGCCTATGCACTTCACTTCTGCTCTGTCTCTCTGGGAGATTTTCCAATGAAAGAGGCACATCGCCAGGCAATTGCCTATGCGAAGGAGCAGGGGGCGTTGATCAGCTTCGATCCGAACATCCGTCTTCCGCTCTGGGACAGCGCGGAGGCGCTGCGTGAGACAATACTGGAATTTCTTCCCTATGCAGATGTGATAAAAATATCTGACGAGGAGTTGGAGTTTATTACAGGAAAGACAACGATAGAGGAAGCGGCAGATCAGTTATTTACAGGGGCTGTAAAGCTGGTGATTTATACAAAAGGTTCTGATGGATCAGAGGCATATACAAAGACAGTAAAGGGGAGCGATCCGAGCCAGAAAGTCAAAGCGGTCGATACGACAGGCGCCGGAGATGCATTTATCGGTTCTTTTCTGTATCAGTTGTATGCAAATGAGATCACAGCAGATAAGCTTGACAGCCTGACAGAGGAGCAGTTAAACCGGTTTCTGCATTTCTCTAATGTATACTGTGCGAAGAGTGTGCAGAAGAGGGGAGCGATTGCTTCCTATCCGACAATGGAAGAGATGAAAGAGGCGTAAATTTTGTTGCGGAAATTGATAGAAGATAAGAAGCTGATCATTTTTGATTGCGACGGAACACTTTTAAATTCCATGCCGATGTGGGACCATGTCGGCACGGAATATATTTTGTCCCAGGGAATTACTCCTCCGGAGGATATGGAGCAGAAGCTGATATCCATGACATTGGAGCAGAGCGGTGAGTATTATATCCGGGAACTGGGATTGAAAAAAACAGTGAAGGAGTATCTTGAGGATATTTATGATTTTGTGGATCGTAAATACCGTTATGAGCTGGAATTGAAACCGGGGGCGAAAGAATTTGTGCGGCTGATGGTTCAATCCGGAAAGAAAGTGTGTATTCTGACCACGACAGGACGCCCCTGTGTGGAGGCGGCGATGCAGCATCACGGGCTGGATGAGCTGATCTCAACGATTTTTACCTGTGGCGAATTGGGGATGGGAAAGACAAAACCGGATATTTACCGATATGTGGCGGAACAGATGGGAGAGAAGCCGGAGAACACCCTTGTTTTTGAGGATGCGCCCTTTGCGATACAGAACGCAAAAAAGGCCGGATGCAGCGTTGTATCGGTTTATGACAGATCTGCTGAGGCGGGAAAGGAACTTATCGATCGGTATGCAGATTTCCGGATCCGGGATTTTGAGGAGGTACTTGCCGGACTCTGCGGGGTTCGGTAATATGATATTCATGTTATCGTTTTCAAAGAGCGGTGTTAAATATATTCGGGAGGAGATGTACTATTCTTGAATAGAAATAAAATAAAAAAAGAGGATATGCGCCTTTATGCGGTGACAGACCGCACATGGCTTCATGGGCGCACTCTGGCAGAGGTAGTGGAAGAAGCGCTCCGGAGCGGCGTTACATTTTTGCAGCTTCGGGAGAAAACGCTCACAGAGGAAGAATTTTTGAAAGAAGCCGGAGTGATCAAAGAAATAGCGGCGAAGTATCACGTTCCTTTTGTTATCAATGATAATGTTGACATAGCAAAGGCTGTGGATGCAGATGGCGTGCATGTGGGGCAGAGCGATATGGAACTGAGAGAAGCCCGCAGGATACTGGGGCCGGATAAGATCATCGGAGTTTCCGCACACAATGTACAGGAGGCCGTGCAGGCAGAGAAAAACGGTGCAGACTATCTCGGAGTTGGCGCTTTTCATGATACATCCACGAAAGCGGATACCAATGTGGTCTCAAAAGAGACTTATCGGGCAATCCGGGAAGCAGTGTCCATACCGATCGTAGCCATCGGAGGAATTTCACTTGAAAATATCAGGGAACTGGAGGGATATGGCGTGGACGGCGCAGCTGTTGTATCCGCTGTTTTTGCAAGTGAGAATATCGGGGAGGCATGCAGGAAACTCCGGGAGCATGTGGAAAAAGTTGTTTAGGTACATTTTGGAAGCAGATGAAGGGAATTTTGTTTCTCAAATTCCAGTCCGCATCCAACCCCGCGGGGGCTTGGATCTAATTATCAATGATACATTCAAATGCAGTATCGTTTCTGACATATTCGTAAGATTCTGCAGTTGACAATCGGAAAATCTTATGATAGGATAACTAACAGATTGAGCGCAGAGCGCTCATGAAGGGGTACACCACCACGGGTGTAGAACTTCATGAGTACTCTGCGCTTTTTTCGCGTATTAAGAGAGCCGTGCAAAATTAAAATAACAGACAAGGAGGAAGACGATGTTAAAGATCAACGGGAAAGACCTGAGTCGGTATGTGGGAAAGACCGTGGCAGAGATGCTCGACCAGGAAGGCTATGTGTCAGCCCAGGTGGCAGTGGAGCGGAATGAGGGGATTTTGGCGAAAGGCACTTTTGAGGATACGGTGCTTGCGGACGGTGATGTGATAGAAGTAGTAAGTTTTATGGGCGGCGGCGCGAAATAAGCGTTCCGTCAGGAACTTTAAATAAAAAAGAACAGAAATGAAAGGAAGGAATATAGATATGGAACAGAAAAAAGATACATTGATAATCGGAGGACATGAATTTCAGTCACGTTTTATTTTGGGATCAGGAAAATACTCCCTGGAGCTGATTCAGGCAGCGGTAGAAAATGCCGGAGCAGAAATTATTACATTGGCGCTTCGCAGGGCAAATCAAGGCGGCGTAGCAAATATTTTGGATTATATTCCAAAGGGAGTGACCCTGCTGCCAAATACATCCGGTGCGAGAAATGCGAAGGAGGCAGTGCGCATCGCCCGGCTTTCCAGAGAATTGGGATGTGGAGATTTTGTGAAAATTGAGATTATGCGTGACTCCAAATATCTGCTTCCGGATAACCAGGAGACGATCAAAGCTACGGAGATTTTGGCAAAAGAGGGATTTGTCGTAATGCCGTATATGTATCCGGATCTGAATGTGGCGCGGGATCTTTATAATGCGGGGGCTGCTTCTATTATGCCTTTAGCCGCTCCGATCGGTTCAAATAAAGGACTCTGTACAAAGGAATTTATCGAAATTCTGATCGATGAGATCAATCTGCCGATCATCGTGGATGCGGGGATCGGAAGGCCGTCTCAGGCGTGTGAGGCGATGGAAATGGGTGCGGCAGCTATTATGGCAAACACGGCAATCGCAACCGCAGGTGATATTCCGGCTATGGCAGCGGCATTTAAGAGTGCGATCGAGGCAGGCCGCGGGGCATATCTTGCAGGACTTGGCAGAGTGCGCGAAAAAGGAGGAGAAGCTTCCTCACCGTTGACCGGATTTTTGAGAGATGACGAGGAGGAATAATGAAATGTCGGGGAAAATAAACGAGAGCATTGTGACCGATGAGATTCGGGAACATTTAAAGGAAAACCGTATTGACCATATGACTTATCTGCCGGGAATGGAGATCATTGAATCTGATATTGAAAAAAAAGTTGTTGACGCGATGAACGCTTATGATTATGATTCCTACACGGCTGTGGATGTGCGCAGGGCGTTATCCCATGACCATATTACATTGGAGGATTTTGCCGCATTGTTATCTCCGGCTGCCCTGCCGTTTCTGGAAGAAATGGCACAGCGGGCGCAGAAGGAGACAAGAAGATATTTTGGAAATTCTGTCTATATGATGACGCCGCTTTATATTTCAAATTATTGTGAGAACTACTGCATTTATTGTTCGGTCTTACTGAACCAATCCGTAACTTTCTTGCCGTCGGGCGCAAATACCTGCACGCAAAGCCCTACAATCAATACAAAAGCAAGAACAAACGCTATCGCCGTAAATGCCCATTTTAGTTTATCGCTCTTTTTGTGTTTGTTAAGTTCATAATTTGCCATAATTTATTTTCCTTACCGCTTTTCGCATACGGCACGCGTATTCTTTTTAGTTTATTTACCG
>CAZJSI010000152.1:0-7968 GCA_964548675.1 uncultured Eubacterium sp.
GTCAGTGTTGTGGCCGTTTTTTCCGTGGTGAGATTTGCGGACAGCTCCTGGAAGATCTGCGCCACTGTCAGCCCCTGCGCCATCGCTTTGTCCTTGTCGATGGTCAGTTCAATGGTCGTGTCGCCATCCTCCTGTCCGTTGGTAACATTCTCAAAACCTTCCACTTCGGAGACGATATCCATGACATCTTCACTCACCTCCAAAAGCTCATCGCTGTCCTCACCGTAAATATCAACCTGTAGTCCTGACGCCATGTAGGAGGACATATCCATATTGGATTCGGAAATGCTGTAATCCTCCAGATCCAGTCCCTCGCATATCTTTTCCAGTTCATCGGCAACCACACTGTTATCCTTTGCCGTTTCCTCATCCAGCAAAATAAACACATTCAAATTATGCGTACCGCCGCTGCTCATCATCATGGAAGATGCGGAACCGCCGCTGCTGCCGGAGCCGGAGATCATGCCGACATATTCCACGCCGGATATCTCCTGCATCTGCTCCATCGCCTGGTCTGCCTCCGCAAACGCCTCCTCATCTGACAACTCTCCGTTCACCGACATACTCACAGACATCTGTTCGCCGCCCATGGACGGGAACAGGATCAGCCCGGTATTGACCGCCTTGTATGCGCACCCCGCCAACAGGCCGACTGCGATGACGATCGGCACCACTTTTCTGCGCAGGCAGAAACGGAGTATCTTCTCATAGATCACCATGGCTCTGTCCATTATTTTCTGCGGCTTCGGCTCGGTATTGCGAAGCAGAGTGGAACTCATGGCCGGAACTACGGTCAACGCAATGAGCAGGCTCGCCATCAGGCTGTATGCGATGGTCAGCGCCATATCAACAAACAGCTCCTTAACCAGGCCGCTTGTAAAAATGATCGGCAGAAATACACAGATCGTTGTGAGGGTAGACGCCCCGATCGCTCCCGCCACCTGCTTTGCTCCCATGACCGCAGCCCTGGCGGACGGCACTCCCAGCCCCCTTAATCGATAAATATTCTCAATAACTACAATGGAGTTATCCACAAGCATACCAATTCCCAGCGCCAGACCGGACAGAGATATAATATTCAATGTAATACCGCTGAAATACATCAGCACGATCGCAACCATGACGCTCAGAGGAATACTGAAAGCGACAACAATGGTCGGTTTCACAGAGCGCAGGAAAATTGCCAGTACGATAACCGCCAGAATGGCTCCGATGATCAGGTTGGACAATACGTTTTTCACGATCAGGTCAATATACTCGCCCTGGTCCATCAGACTTGTGATATGTAATCCCTCGTACTTCTCTTCCAGTTCTTTGATTGCCTTGTTGCAGGTATCGGAAACGTCCGAAGTCCCGGCGGTGCTCGCCTTGGATACGGAGAGCACGATTCCCTCCCGTCCGTTTACTTTTGCATAGGCATCTCCGGAATTATCGATCCATGTCACATCCGCCACATCCGACAGGCGCACATCTCCGATTCCGTCTATATTGCAGAGCAGCGCATTGGTCAGTTCTTCATCTGAGGCAAATTCATCTCCCACTTTCAGCAGATACTGGTCCTCATCCTCATAAATATATCCTGCCGGCATGGCGAAATTCTGTGCATAGATCAATCCGGAAAGCGTATCCAGGCTCAAAAGCTGATCCAGATTTGCATTTTTCAGCGCCGTATCTCTTCCGCTCTCATAAGCTTTCACCGCTTCCTCAAGCTGTTCCTCACCGCTGGTGATAGCAGCTTTTCCGTCCGCGATCTGCGCCGCTCCGGAACTGAATCCAACCGCGGCGTTGATCTTGCCTGCCTCAAGCGCCTCATAATTATCCGTCGCCTGCTGAACCTGCCTATTTACTTCATCTACAACCGTCTGAGCCGCTATGATCTCCGTATTCAGATTTGCAAGTTCCGTATCGATCTGTCCAAGCCGCGTATAGGCATCGACAAGCATCTCCAACTGTTCCAGCATCTCATCTGTCACCGTAAAAGATGTGACGCCCTCTTTGATCTCCGCCAGAAGAGCTGCCAGAGCCTGCACTTTCTCCGGATTTTTCAGCGCATCACTGACACTGGACGGATAAAGGGACGCATCCAGCTTATGCTCCTCCGCCATCTGTCTGATACTTGCAAGTATCTGATCATTTTCTCCGCCCACTCCGGCATCCTCATAAGCTTTTTTCTCCATCTCCAGAGCAGCTTTCGACGCCTGCAGGCTGGAAAGCTGCGCATTGTAAGCTGCCTGTGTCGCCACCGCCTGGTCAACCGCCTTGCTGGCAGCCGCCAGTTCATTTGCCGTACTCTCCTGCTGGCTGGCAAGCTCCCGTTCGGATGCCTCCAGCTTCTGTTTCGCACTGGAAAGCTCGGATCTTGCACTGTCGATCTCCGCCTTTGCATCATCCAGCTCGCCGCTTACATAGGCTGCCAGCTTATCATTCAATACATCGATCTTTTCCTGATTCAGACGGATCTCCACCGTTTTTTCTACCATTCCGGTCGTATCCACACTGGCCACACCGTTCTGGCGCTCCATGACGGGAACCACATTTTCTTCCACGAACTCCGTCAGTTCATAGATATCCATTCCCTCGTAATCCACACTTGTATACATGACAGGAAGCATATCCATGGAAATCTCCATGATCATCGGAGTTCCGACTCCGTCCGGCAGCGAGATCAGATCCAGCGCGCTGGACAGCTTGACCATGGCGCTGTCCATGTTCGTATTTTCCTCAAACTCCAACATGACCGTACTGTAGTTTTCATTTGACGTACTCGTCACGTTTACCACTCCGTTTACCGTTCCAAGTCCGGACTCCAGCGGCTCCGTCACATTGCTTTCCACTTTATCCGGCGAAGCTCCCGGATAGGTCGTCACTACCACCACATAGGGCAGAGAAAATTCCGGCAGCAGATCCGTTGTCATCTTTGTAAAGCTGACTCCGCCCAGAATAAGAAAAATCACGACCGCGACAAATACGGTAAATGGCTTTTTGACACTAAATTTTGACATTGTTTTCCTTCTTTCCTTATTATTGTCTATCCTCTAAAGCTGCATCTGTATAAGGCTTACTCCATATATCTACCTGGTAGGCGATCAGCCTTTTCCGGCTCTGTTCATCCTCCATCCTGGTGCATTCCACTCCAAATACTTTCATCAATATATGATTCATCAAAACAGCATGTACTGACAACGCAGCAGTTTCAAAATCCATAACCCGTATTTCTCCCGCATCTTTCTTCATCCGCAAAAGCTCCGGCAGCCAGTAGGCCCGGTTTCCGATCAGGCGCTCCATCTGTGTTTTCGTCACAAATTCACGCACCTCATTTTCCCGAAACAGAATGCGAATGATGTCCAGATGTTTGTCGATCTCATCCATAAACTTGCAATAGCATATTTCCAACACTTTTTCCAGAGGCATTGCCACATATTTTTCCATCGAATTCTCACTGTCCAGATGTTCCAGTATCTGTTTTACATTTTCCTCCACAACAGCCTGAAATATCTCCTTTTTCCCTCCCGGAAAATAGTGGTAAAGAAGTCCGTCCGCCAGATTCACATTCCGGTTGATCGCACGCACGGAAGTCCCCTTATAGCCGTTTTCCGCGAACAATTTCTGTGCAGATTCCAGAAGCTTCTGCCTTGTGGCGGCCGCCTGCTCATGCCGCATATTCCCCGAAATTCCGCTTTCCATGATCCACCTCATTTCGTTCAACGTTTGTTCAACCAAAAATATATCATGGTACACATACAATGTCAATCACAAACGGCGAGCCTATCTGATTCGCTTATCAACCGTATAAATAAAGCTTTGCCGCACCTTTCGCCGCGCATTCCGAGCTGCTCATTTTCTCAGGGTTTCTCCGAAATATCAATCCCAGGGATTCGGCACGAAATCGCCGCCTCTGCACCAGTTCAGGTAACGGAGCGCATGAAGCTGTCCCGTCGTCTCCCACTCTCCGCTGTAAACGGGGTCATGATACCCCTCCACCGTCACATCCCCCTCGTATCCGTTCCTATGCAGGATCGTAAAGATGTCACGCCAGTTCGTATCGCCAAATCCCGGCGTTCTCATATATGCGTACGGCTCCACGCCGCCGATTCCGGTCTTACGGATGGCGTCCCAGTCAATGGTCGCATCCTTGCCATGAATATTAAAGATCCTCGGCACCCAGTCTTTCAGCTGCGCCACCGGGTCGATCAGCTGGATCATCTGATGGGCGGGTTCCCATTCCAGTCCGAGATTCCCGGAGGGAACCGCGTCAAACATCATCTCCCAGGCTTTCGGGTTGAACGCCAGGTTGCAGGTCGTGTGATTCCAGTTTCCTTCCATGCTGCAGTTCTCAAAAGCGATCCGGACATTTTTATCCGCAGCCCGCTTTGCCAGTTCCGTAAAAACCTCCTGAAACCGTGGAATGGAATCCTCCACCGACTGCCCCTCCAGCGCACCGGTAAACCCGGTCACAAGATCCGTTCCGAATAAATGTACACAGTCAATCACATGTTCAAAGCTTTTCAGGTGATCCTCATACATCAGAGGATTACAATACAGACCCACTGCCGTGATCCGCATTCCAAGGTCCGCGTTCACTTCCTCCACCTGCTTTGCCAGTTCCCTCAGATCCACGCCATTCAGCGTCATATGATGTGTGATCTCCACACATTCAAACCCCATCTTTTTAAAATGCGGAAGCCACTCCGCCACCTTGTCACCCGGGATACAGGATCCAATATTTATCTGTTTCATCTTCATTCCCTCTCATTTTTCAGATCATCTTTTTATGGTATACTTCATCATCCATTTTATCCATCAACTATAGCAGAAAAAGGCGGTTCTATCAATTGGATTTCCGAAAGACTCCTTTTTCAACTGGTAATTATCTGAAAAAAATGATATGATAATATTCTTGGAAAAAGCTGCTGGGGGAAATGAAAATGTTTGGAAATTATCTGACGAATGTCAGGACACTGGCTCCTCTCATACACAATATTACAAATTATGTCACGATCAATGACGTGGCCAATATCCTGCTTGCCTGCGGAAGCAGGCCGATCATGTCCGACTGTCCGATCGATATTGAGGAAATTACATCTGTTTCCGACGGGCTGAACCTGAACCTCGGAATGCTGAATCCCGGTAAATTGGAGAGTATGCTCCTCGCAGGAAAAAAAGCCCGCCGGGCAGGTCACGCCATTGTACTGGACCCGGTAGGCGTCGGTTCCAGCACATTCCGGCTGAATGCCGCGCATCAGCTCATAAAAGAAGTGCAGCCGGATGCTATACGCGGGAATCTCTCTGAGATACGGACGATCGCATTGAAAGCCTCCCCGTCAAATGAAATGCCTCTGCCTCATGCGGAGCATGAACTGCAAAACACTTTTGAAAACAAAAGAAATAACGGTGTAGATGCCGACCGCACAGATGTGATAAATATTAAAAACATGGATAGAATAGCGGAATTTGTCACTCAAACGGCAAAACACTTCCGCTGTATCGTCGCAGTGACCGGAACCATTGATGTTGTGAGCGACGGTTCAGAATGTTTTTTGATCCGCAACGGACATGAAGAAATGAGCAGCGTGACCGGCACAGGATGCCAGCTCTCCGCACTTATGACAGCCTTTCTTGCCGCAAATCCGGACGAAAAGCTGAAAGCTGCCGCGGCTGCGGCCTGTGCAATGGGACTTGCCGGGGAAATTGCCTGGGAACATATGACTTCCATCGACGGGAACGCCACATATAGAAACCGGATCATAGACGCCATCTATCGGATGAACAAAGATACATTAGATCAGGGGGCAGTATTTAAAATACTTTCGTTTTAAATCGCTCCCACACATAAAAGGAGATTACCGATGAAAGAAAAAACGATCACAGAAAAACTTGCATATGCGGGGATATTTACCGCCATTGCCGTAGCCGGGAGCCTGATCAGCTTTCCCATTGCAGGCAGTAAATGCGCTCCTGTCCAACACATGGTAAATATACTTGCCGCTATTGTCCTGGGACCGGGCTGGGGACTCGGAATCGCTTTCTGTTCCAGTCTCCTGCGCAATGTAATGGGACTTGGAAGCCTGATGGCATTTCCCGGCAGCATGGTAGGTGCAGTCTGCTGCGGCCTTGT
Source organism: uncultured Eubacterium sp. (assembly GCA_964548675.1). GTDB lineage: Bacteria > Bacillota > Clostridia > Lachnospirales > Lachnospiraceae > Eubacterium_I. The sequence goes on from CAZJSI010000152.1 coordinate 6,116, forward strand.
ATACAAGCTTTGCAAAAAAATAGTCCCCACATGCATCGCAGAGGCACTGGGGACCGGAATCCTGGGCGGGCTCTGCGCATATCCTGTCGCAAAAGCTTTTATGGGGTTGGAACCCGCAGGACTTTATGTTTATATCATTCCGTTTCTCATCTCAACTGTAGTGGGAAGTATTCTGGCGTTTATACTGGCATCCATTCTGAAGAAAAACGGCATCTTATATGAACTTTAAGACGGATCCTCCGTTTTATTCTGCAAATCTCAGCGGCAAATTCAGAACCCGCTCATGAGTCCCGCACGGGATTCGGATTAGCTTATAGCTAATATCATACATATCCGAATCCCTGCGCATCTTCTACTTACTGTAATTCCAGGTACAGATCCTTATATTGTTTTGCAGAATTATCCCACGAAAGATTTTTATCCATATCTCTCTGAACCATTTCATCCCAATGCCAACGATCCGTGAAATATAATGTCTTCGCTCTGTTGATCGCATCCAACAATAAACCGGCGTCGTAATTGTCAAAGGTGAAACCATTTCCTGTATTATAATACATATTATACGGTTCTACAGTATCTTTTAATCCGCCAGTCTCACGGACGATCGGCACCGTACCGTAATGCATGGCGATCAACTGCGTTAATCCGCAGGGCTCGAACTGTGAAGGCACCAATAATGCATCCGCACCCGCATAAATCTTATGAGCCCTTGTTTCATCATACATAATATTGGAACATATATTACCTTTGTAAGCATTTTCATAATACCGGAAAGAATCTTCATAAACAGGTTCTCCCGTACCCAGTACTACAATCTGCGTATGCTCATCCATGATCTGCGGAATGATGGAGTTCACCAGATCCAGTCCCTTTTGATCCGTCAATCTGGAGATCAATCCGATGACAAATTTATTTTCATCCTGAACCAGCCCCAGTTCTTCCTGTAAATTGCGCTTGTTCTCCTTCTTTTTATCCAGTACATCTGCGATATCATAATTTGCATACAATCTGGAATCTGCCGCTGTATCCCAAATATCATAGTCAATGCCATTTACAATGCCTCTTAATTTGCCGGAATGATACCTCAAATGGGCATCCAGGTTTTCCCCATAGTATGGCGTCTGAATCTCTCCCGCATAAGTATTGCTTACCGTAGTGATGATATTGCAATATGTCAGTCCGCCTTTTAACATATTCGCATCTTCATAGCCTTCTTTTAATGCATCTTTATTGAAGACGTAATCCGGCAGTCCTGACCAATACCGGATTGTAGGAATATTATAAATTCCCTGGAACCGCAGATTATGAATAGTCAGAATCGTTTTTGCAGAAGCCAGTTTTGTATCTTCAAACAGAGTTCTCAGATATACGGGAACCAATGCCGCCTGCCAGTCATGGCAATGGATGATATTCGGAATCCAGTCCAGGTAATTCAGCGCAGCCAATGCTGCTTTCGCAAAGTAGCAGTATTTTGGAATATCATCAACAAGATTCGTATATGGATTTCCATTGCTGAAAAATTCTTCATTATCAATGAAATCATACACAACGCCATCCCAGACATATTCCATAATTCCTACATAAAAGGATCTGCCGTCAGCACACAAATCCATCTCAAACGATCCCCGGTATATCATTTTTTCCTGGTATTCCCATGGGATACATTTATATCGCGGGAGAATAACTTTTACATCACAGTTCTGCTTCACCAGCGCTTTCGGAAGCGCGTACATAACATCTCCAAGGCCGCCGGTCTTAACAAACGGATAACATTCCGAACCAATAAACGCAACGCTTCTTCTTGGAGTTGTATGTACTTCAACCTGAGGTTCTTCTGTAACTTCAGGAGCTGC
>CAZJSI010000153.1:0-7786 GCA_964548675.1 uncultured Eubacterium sp.
TACCGCTTTTAAGCCCTCAAAATGAATCACGGCGTCAATCTTATTTTCATCAAAAATTTTATTCATGGCCTCCCTGTCCAGAATATCATTTTCATAAAACTTTAATGTCTTTCCTGTGATCTGCTGCACACGTTCCAGCGCTTTCTCACTGGAATTGTAAAGATTGTCAACCACGATCACATCATAACCAGCATTTAATAATTCCACACAAGTATGGCTTCCGATATATCCCGCGCCTCCGGTTACTAAAATATTCATCTTCTTTTCCTCCTTAAATTTAGATTATTATGGAAAAATGTTTCTTTTCTGCTTTAAAGCACTGCGATAAAACGGTCAAATGCTTCTCTTCCCTTTTCATCACATTTATATACGCCGGCATCTTCCAATACTTTTACAAATACCCTGCCGACTTCCTGCTGAAGAATCTCTTCCACGTTTTCCTCAGTGAAAGTATACGCATCTTTGAAAGTTTCTACCCAGTCCGCATGTTTTACCAGTTCTTCATTGGAACGGATATCCTTACCCTCCAGAATATACTGCGCAAGAAGATCCATCTCACCTTTCAGACGGGCCGGAAGTACCGCAAGTCCCATAACCTCGATCAGGCCGATGTTCTCTTTCTTAATATGATGAAGCTCTGCATGGGGATGGTATACGCCCAGCGGACACTCTTCTGTTGTAATATTATTTCTCAGCGCCAGATCCAGCTCATACATGCCGTCTCTCATACGGGCGATCGGAGTGATCGTATTATGGGGCTCTCCCTCTGTCTCCGCATAGATAAAGGCATCTTCATCTGTATATGCACGCCATTTTCCGAGAATATGGTCAGCCAGTTCCACCAGTCTCTCATCATCGTTGCTGCGGATCCGGATCACAGATAACGGCCAGTGTACAATACCTGCCTCGACATCCTCAAATCCCGGAATTTTGAACGTTTTCTCCATCTCGGCTTTTTCCATGGAAAACGTATAATGGCCGCCCTGGAAATGGTCATGGCTCAAAATAGAACCGCCGACAATCGGGAGATCCGCATTGGATCCAAGGAAGTAGTGCGGAAACAGTTTCACAAAGTCAAAAAGTTTGCGGAATGTTGCCCGCTCGATCTTCATCGGAGTGTGCTCTCCGTTAAATACGATGCAGTGCTCATTGTAATATACATATGGTGAATACTGAAATCCCCATTGTCCGCCGTTGATCGTGATCGGAATGATACGATGATTCTGGCGTGCCGGATGATTCATCCTGCCTGCATATCCCTCGTTTTCCACACAAAGCTGGCACTTCGGATAAGAGGACTGTTTTGCCAGTTTTGCCGCCGCGATCGCTTTCGGGTCTTTTTCCGGTTTGCTCAGGTTGATCGTAATATCAATGTCGCCGTACTGGGAAGGTGTTTTCCACTTTCTGTCCTTTGCGATCCGGTCTTTACGGATATAATTTGTAGCCACGCTGAACTGATAGTAAGCGTCAGTTGCTTTCCTGGGATCTTCCGCGTAATCCTCACGGAACTTTTTGATCACCTGTGCAGGTCTCGGAGTCAGACAATTCATCAGCTTCGTGTCAAACAGGTCTCTGGACACCACGCCGCCATCCTTCAGTACGCCAGTCTCCAATGCATAATCCAGAATGTGTTCCAGTGTATCTGCAAGATCGATATCGGAGACAACTTCATCTGTCTCCTCATAATCATCTTTCTCTAACACTTCCAGAATCTGGTTTGTACTGTAGATTCTCTCCTCCTCCGGGATCAGGCCGGATTCAATACCATACTGTACAAGTTTCTTAATATATAAATCTACCATTATCTTTACCTCCGCTTTAGATCACACGGCCGCCGTCACCGATCTCAACCACATAGAAGTCGGCTGCATATCCGATTTTTTCCAGATAAGCTTTTCCTACATTTTCAATAAACTTATCTACACAGTCTGTTTTGACGATGCTCACCGTACATCCGCCAAAGCCCGCGCCTGTCATACGGGAACCCACAACGCCTTCCTGCTCCCATGCATTTTCAACGAGTGTGTCAAGCTCGATACCGGTCACTTCATAATCGTCACGAAGGGATACGTGGGAAGCGTTCATCAATCGGCCGAATTCTTCAAGATCGCCTGCTTTCAACGCATCTACCGCCTTTAATGTACGCTGGTTTTCGTAAACCGCATGTTTTGCCCGGCGCTGGCGCACTTCGCTCTTGATCAGGTCTTTGTGAGCCTCAAATTCTTCCTCAGACAATTCCCCGAGGGATTTGATGGACAACTCTTTCTGGAGTTCCGCAAGAGCTTCCTCACACTCTGCGCGGCGCTCATTGTATTTGGAATCGCCAAGTCCGCGCTTTTTATTGCTGCAGGAAATAACGATCTTCTCATCTTTTAACTGAATCGGGGCATACGTATAGGACAGGTCGCTCGTGTCCAAAAAGATCGCCTGGTCTTTCTGTCCCATTGCGATAGCAAACTGATCCATAATACCGCAGTTTACGCCGTTGAAATTATTTTCGGAATACTGTCCGAATAATGCGATATCGATCATGGACACATCATCAAAACCAAACAGATCGCGCAGGGCAACTCCTGTCACAACCTCTACGGAAGCAGATGATGAAAGCCCGGAGCCATTTGGAATATTTCCATAAAGCAGCATGTCGAATCCCGCATCTACATTATAACCTTTTTCGATAAACGCCCATACAACGCCAATCGGATAATTCGTCCAGTCAAGGGCCTTATCATATTTCAGGTCATCAAGGCTCGATTCCAACACGCCAAGTTTTTCAAAGTTGTGAGAATAAAAGCGAAGTTTTCTGTCTTCACGTTTGCGGACGATCGCATAAGTACCGATCGTCAATGCACATGGGAATACGTGTCCTCCGTTGTAATCTGTGTGCTCACCGATCAGATTTACTCTGCCAGGTGCAAAGTAACTGCGGATGTCTCCGTCTCCACCAAACATTTCTGCAAAATCTTTTAACAACTGATTCTTCATAGAAACCCCTCCATCTGATAATTATAATTTCTTTCTGATATGTTTATTGTACTTGCTTTTATAAAAAAATCATATATTGAAATGTTCACAAAATATGTAAAAATGTTGTATTTTTATCGTTGATATGTTATTTTATTTCTAACCGGAGGACATATATATGAGTAATTTTTACAAAGATTCCTATAAAATACGCAAAAATAAGCTTTTTTCCCTGTCTGTCTGCAATGTGGGACACCAAAAATGTAACGCAGCCTATCAGTGGGGGCCCGGCTCAAAGGACCATTATCTGATCCACCACATCGTGGAGGGCAAAGGATACTACCACTGCAATGGCAAAATATTCCCCCTGAAAGCCGGAGACTCTTTTCTGATCTATCCAAACCGTGAAGTATATTACTACGCAGACAAGGAAGAGCCCTGGGAATATTCCTGGATCGGTTTCACCGGAAATGACGCCCCCTCTATCCTTCAAACCACGCAATTTTCCCCTGCCACGCCTGTGACCTACAATAATATCCACAGCGGCGAGATCAATCAACGGATGAACCAGATCTACAACGCCAGGGGCACAGACTATGTCAATGCTGTAGAAATGGCGGGCTACCTGTACATGCTCCTTGCTATTTATATGCGGGAAGCAGAAAAGAAGGACAAGATGAGCCGAGCGGAAAGTTATGTCATCAAAAGTATTGAATACATCTCTTCCAACTACAGCCAGCCAATTTCGATCAACGATATCGCAGCATATGTGGGACTGAGCAGAAGCCATCTGTTCCGTTCTTTTCAGGCTGTGCTGAATAAATCGCCGAAGGAATATCTGAGCGAATACCGGATCAAACAGGCATGTTATCTGCTGACCCACAGCACACTGTCTATGACGGACATTGCTGAGGCCGTCGGTTTTGACAACGGGCTCTATTTTTCCAAAGCATTTCACAGGCAAATGGGACTTCCTCCCACAGAATATGCAAAGCAGAAACGTTCATAAGTACGCTGTTATTAACAAATGCGGCCGTACATTTTGGCCTCTGTGTCAACATCTTTTGGGAAAACAGGGCAAACAAAATCGGGTCAGACTCTATTTAGAATCTAACCCGATTTCTCAACTAACTGATATTGTCCGTGGACGTTGCTACGTATTCTTATTTTTCGGAGGCATAACGGTAGCCTGTCCTTTCACGACAATTACTCCGTTCTGATTCGTGCAAACGGTATCCAGCTTTACCATATTTTTGTCTGTTTTTATTTCGGAAACCGTGCAAGTCGCCGTAATTGTATCTCCAATATAAACCGGTTTTGTAAATTTGAGTTCCTGTCCGAGGTAAATCGTCCCGGGACCCGGCAGGCGCATACCCAGAACCGCCGAAATAAATCCCGCAGACAGGATGCCGTGCGCAATACGTCCGCCAAAGGAAGTTTGCTTTGCGGCAACTTCATTCGTATGTGCCGGATTCAGATCTCCGGTGATGCCGGCAAACAAATAAACATCTGTTTCGCTGATCGTTTTTGTGACTCTGTCGCTTTGCCCGATATACATATCCTGAATTGTCATATTCTGTCTCTCCTTTTATTTTATTCTGCCGCAGACTACTATTCAAATTGGGATTTCAGCCCCATCACCTTATCTTCAAAAATCCGCTGATCCATAAATTTTACATTTTTTACTACCGGCATAAAATCCATATGGGACAAAATATCTTTTTCCATATCGATTCCGGGAGCAATTTCCATCAATTCCAGCCCCTCACGGGTCAATTGAAATACTGCGCGTTCCGTAATATACATCACTGTTTGTCCGCTCTCTCTGGCATAATCCCCGGAAAATGTGATCTGCTCTACTTTCTGCGGAAATTTCCCTGTCCGGCCTTCCTGCAGCACAGATAATTCACCGTTTTTCACAGACAACTTCAGGCCTCCGGCAGTAAAGGTCCCACAAAAAACAACCTTCGGCGTATTTTGGGTAATATTAATAAAGCCGCCGGCTCCCGCAATTCTGGGGCCGAATTTGCTGACGTTCACATTCCCGCTTGAATCTGCCTGGGCAAGCCCCAGAAACGCCATATCCAGCCCGCCTCCGTCATAAAAGTCAAACTGTGCCGGCTGATCCAGAATACAGTCAGCATTCATAGTTACGCCAAAATCTTTCCCGCCCTGGGGAATGCCTCCGATTGTGCCGGCTTCTGTTGTGAGGATCATATCCGGCAGATCCTCTTCCGCGGCGACAACAGACACGCCTTCCGGCATGCCGATCCCCAGATTCACCACCGCATTGGGAATCAGTTCCATAGCTGCCCTGCGGGCGATAATTTTACGTTCATTCAAAAGAAGCGGCCGGACGGCTCCCGACGGGTTTCGAACTTCTCCGCAAAATGCCGGGTTATAGGCTGTGCCAAAGGTCTGCATGTGATTATCCGGCCGGGAAACTACCAGCGCATCAACATATATCCCGGGTAATCTGACCAGACGAACATCCAGACATCCATATTCCACAATCCGTTCGACCTGTACAATGACTTTTCCGCCGCAATTACGGGCTGCCTGGCACATAGCGAGTGCCTCAGCCATAACGCCTTCGTGTTCAAAAGTGCAGTTCCCCCGGGTATCTGCGTAACTGGCCCGAATAATAGCTACGTCAATAGGAATTGCATGATAAAACAGTTTTTCCTGATGGGCAATATTAACAATTTCCACAATCGCCCCGGCCTCTTTTGCTTTTTCATTTAACATACCGCCCTCAATCCGGGGATCTACGAAAGTTTTCAGTCCGACGTGAGTGATAACGCCGGGCTTTCCGGCCGCTGTGTCGCGAAACATCTGGGCAATAACTCCCTGAGGCAGATTATATGCCGCACATTTGTTTTCAACAGCCAGCTTTTGCAGACGCGGAACAAGACCATAATGCCCGGCAATGATTTTGCTGACCATGCCTTCTTCACCGTAATGGTTCATTCCCTTTGAATCAGAATCTCCCTGCCCTGCGGCAAAAATAACGGTCAGATTTCCGGGGCTCCCCTCCTCAAGAAAAAGCTTTTGCGCCGTCTGATGGATTTCTTCCGGCACCATTGCTCCCACAAAACCGCCGCAGGCTACCGTGGAGCCATCTATTAAATATCTCCTGACAGCTTCTTCAGCAGTCATCACTTTCATGATTGATCATCTACCTTTCTCTTAGTTTTTCTGTTTTTTTATTTTAAATTTACGGAAAGCAGATTGTAAAATGATTATTTTGTCTGCCGTCTATAATCAGGAGTAATGATCAAAAAAATACGTCCCCGTTCTGTTTGGCACATTTTAACAAAAATATTTTTATAAATAAATTATTTTTATAAATTAACCGCATAAATGTTATAAATTTGTCTAAAGTAATTTAAATTTGCGATTTTTTATATGAACTTTGACCATTTTTAAATAAATCTATTTTATGTATTCTTTTATAAATGCTTCGGTAAAAAGGCAGATTCTATATTGATCTGCAGATTTCATGAAAGGAGAGAATCAATTGATATGGAAATTCAGCAACTGAAATATTTTGTAGAAATCGCAAAATGCAAAAATTTTACCCGCGCCTCAGAGCGCCTGTATGTTACGCAGCCTATGCTGACCCGTGTCATCAAACAGCTGGAGGCAGAACTGGGAATACAATTGATAGAAAGGACAAGCAAATATTTTCATCTGACTGATGCGGGGGAAACGTTTTATCAGCAGGCAGAGGATCTTTTAATCAGATATCAGAACTTATATCAGATTATTGACGATGTTAAATCAGTCCGTCGGGGAGAAGTGAAAATTCATCTTCCGGGCGTCCTGTTAGATATGTTTTTTGCGCCTCTGCTGTTGCTTTTCCGTAAAAAATATCCGGACATTGGTATCAGTATTGTGGAAGAAGGATCCATACAGGTTGTTGATTCTATTCTGGAGAACCGGGCAGATCTTGGAATGGTCATGCTTCCTGTCGATCATGCATCCCGGCTGAATACGACCGTTGTTTTACAGGAATCAGTTAAAATCATGTTAAATAAAAACCACAGGCTGGCGAAATATGACCGAATATCCGTCAAGGATTTAGAGGAAGAGCAAATAATTACTTTTGGGGATACCGCAACTTTGTATACACAGTTTATACGTTTATGTGAAAATAATGATTTTTTTCCCAATATTGCCTACAAAACTCTTATGCCTAACTTTATAGTCGAGATGATCGAAAGCAGCAACTGTATAGCAATTCTTCCGGAACCGGTTATCCGCAGATATATTACTGATAATCTGAAGACCATATCGCTAAAGCAATATTTCCCATGGGATATCGCAGTAATCCATCAAAAGGGTTATTATCAGTCATTTGCCGCCGCGAAGCTGAAAGAATTTATCTGCAGTTATTTTTCAAACAGTTGAAAAATGCCTTTGATCTATTACTGACAGGCATAGATAATATTCAATCCAAGTATTGGTCGTTTTTATGTTATTTTGCTAAAATAATGTTATCCCAAATAAAATGTTTTTGTTGAAATCTATAGTTTTTACGAAAAATAAGAATGAGAAATTGTATGCTTTCACAAAAATCAGGGAACTCAATGAAAACCAGAACAGACAAGCGAACATAATCTCCCGGAATCCCGGATCCCGAGAGATTATAAGCAAAAAAGAAGGAGGTATTTATGTCAAACACGATCAAAACTTTCATTGCGTCCGATGGGACCCAAATCAAGTATGTCGATGAAGGAACGGGGAAAACCCTCGTTTATGTTTACGGATTCGGCAGCAGCATCGAATCACAGACGCCCTTTATTGATGAAATGAAACA
>CAZJSI010000154.1:0-2326 GCA_964548675.1 uncultured Eubacterium sp.
CGCCGTTGTAACCTTCCTTTAACGGCACACCAAGCTCATTCGCAACCTCGAATTTGAAACGATTTAATGCGCTCTTTGCTTCTGGAACTGAAGCCTTGTTTGTACTTCTGGACATATCTTGCTTCCTCCTTTGTGTGTTGTTCAAGTTGTAACTTTCGGTTACGATAATAGTATGTGCAGAGGAATTTGAAAAACACATGGAAAAGGATGTGTTTTCAGGTATTTATTACATGTTGTTTTTGTTGATCCAAAATAGCTTCCTCGTATCCTTTCAGGGCTGCAAAGGGTACAAAATTCTTTGCCCGTTTTTCCCGGTCCATAGGCGGATGTTTCGTCACATTCCTATCCGGCCTGGGATATTCATATTGGATCATATCATCATACTTATTGGAAATATTTGACATGACAAAATCCATTTTCACGATCACATCACCTCCTGGTTCAGGCTTTATGGCCTCCAATTTGCCGGTTGCGCTCTCTGGCCGTTGCGCCATCCTCCAGGCTGTTTCCTTTCAGAAGCGCATTGTTCCCATATCTGCTCCGGATCGAAAGTACGGCTTCCTGCAGCCGTCTCTCTTTTTCCTGCGCCCGGAAATCGGCAAACAGATTTAACTGTTCATATTCCCGGCTCGAAATCCGGTTTGCCGCAATCGTAATCCTTCTGGCCAGCAGCTCCGGCGATACAATGCGGTCAAATAACTGCAGTGCAGCCTGCATAATTTTTTCCGCCCGGTTCGTCTTTTCATCTAACCGGACGGTTCCGTGTGCAGGTTTTGGAACCAGCCTGCCGTAAAAGTCACATTTTACAGGGCCATTATATCCGGTCAGTTCCAGACTGCTGCTGTCATATCCTATGGTCAGTGTCAGGCTGTCTGTCACCATTTCTTTTTCCACCAGGTCAAACACCAACTGGTCTGCCATCTCCCGAACGACTAACCGTGTCTTTTTCATATCGTAGGGACATTTCAAAACCTGCCCCGAAGAAATGCTGTTCGAATCGGGCTTATAATTCTTTATATCCTTCATCGTACATGGCTCATATCCCCATGCATGGTCAATCAGTATTTCCGCATTTATCCCAAACATTTTATATAGAATGTCCTCATTATACAAAGACACTCTGGCGATATCGCCCATCGTATAAATCCCGTTTTTCTCCAGACGGTTGGAAATGCCTCTCCCAATCTGCCAAAAATCCGTGAGCGGCCTGTGATTCCATAACAACCTGCGGTAATCCAACGTATCCAATTCTGCAATGCGTACTCCATCCCTGTCCGCGGGAACATGTTTTGCCACGATATCCATGGCAATCTTGCATAAATACAGGTTGCTTCCAATTCCCGCAGTCGCCGTAATTCCCGTCTGTTCCAGTACGCTGCGGATGATTTTTCCGGCTAATTCATGGGCAGTCATACGGTACAGGCGCAGATAATCCGTAATATCCATAAAACATTCATCAATGCTGTAAACATGGATATCTTCCGCACTGACATACTGCAGATAAATTCTATATATTTCTGCGGATATCTCGATATAGCTCGCCATCCTTGGCGGCGCAACTATATAATCTATGGTTTCCCCTGTCCGGCTTTCTATATCCCTCACCTTTTGTTCCACTTCAAAAAGGCGTGCCCTGCCAGGAATGCCATATTGCTTCAGCGCCGGAGAGACAGCCAGGCAAATGGTTTTATTCGTCCTCGATTTATCAGCAACCACAAGCCGCGCTGACAACGGATCCAACCCGCGAAAAACACATTCCACAGATGCATAAAAAGATTTCAGGTCCACTGCCAGATAAGTTCTTACTTTCTCCATATGTTTTCCTTTCAAGAAACATAGCGAACATATGTTTGCTTATCTGCTATTGTAACCTGCAATGCCACAAATGTCAAGATTGCAAATCCTGGCATACAGCTTTTCTTTTTCCCATTCCTAGAAAATTTTTCCTGTTTACTTTTCGAACTCCTGTTCGTATAATGTTTTTTAAGAAAAAAGCTATTAACCATAAATATATTGCAGCAGAAAGGAATATGTCATATGTCTGAAATTATATCATATACATCGCATGATTATACGCCAATTACGGCAGTTCCGGTAATTGCCTCCTTTGATTCCTGCGGGCATATTGCCCCGCTTTATGTCCGAATATCCGGCCAAACTTATAAAATTCACTCCTATTGGACAAACAGCCGTTTCAGGGGGCAGATGGAATTTCACTGTAAAATTGTCGACAACGATAGGGAAAAGACATTACTGCTGACCTACTATAAAGCGGAAGATGTATGGGGACTGCCCCGGTCTGTATAAGGAATGTCTCTTCAATCCC
>CAZJSI010000154.1:2426-7756 GCA_964548675.1 uncultured Eubacterium sp.
TGTATCCACTAATGCCTGATAATATCTGCTTCTTTTTGCCAGATCTGTTTTCCGTTCTGTCTGCATTTCTGAATTATATACCGTCTTTTCTTCATCTATAGAAATGACATCCATTCTGATTGACCGTATCAATGGAGATACTCTCAGTTCCTTTTCTGCTTCTGCCTGCTCCAATAAAGGAATCTCCTTTCCAAAAATAATGGAGAGAGCTTCTTTGTGTGCTTCCAAATCCTCCATTACTTCGTCAAAAAGGAAACGGTTAGTAAGGTTCAAATCCCTCAGCGGTACTATATTTAATTGTGTTCTCATCGATTTCTCCTCCAGTTTAACATAATTTATAATGATAGAAAAGAATTTTTTACTCCTCACGCATTGGCATTCCCCCTTATCTATTGCTATTTTTTGGTGAAAATGAAAAGCATTGATATTTCTAAAATTTATGAATTACAAGACAATTGATATAAGAGCAACATCTCTGTTGCCAGAACTACTTAGAAACCAAACGCTTTCTTTAAAGATAACACCTTGTCAAACGTCTGTCAATATCTTATACGTATTTACCTATAAAAACAGGGCCACTGCGCCACAGATGATTCTCCATCTATTTTGCAGCAGCCCCTCCTGTACGAACTTGATTACGCCCTCGTTCTTTTAGATTTAAAATGTCCTCAACCAGTCACAGGCCAGATCAATCCAGCTCTGACATTCTTCCTGGATGCCGATCCCGTTTTCACGGCACGTTTCCGCATTTGCCAGGCTGAGCCCGTGACCGCCAACCGGATAAATATGCAGCTCCACCGGAATATTTTTTTCATGTAACGCCTGAAAGAAACAGATGGAATTTTCAACCGGAACCGTATCATCTGTGACAGTGTGCCACAAAAATGTCCTCGGCGTATGCTCTGACACCTGATTTTCCAGAGACATTTTTTCTTTCAATTCGTCATATCGTTCTCCCAGCAAATGTCGGAAAGAACCTTCATGAGCCTTTTCGCCGGAAGTGATGACCGGATAACAGAGCAAAAGACCTGCCGGCTTCAGATAATCACTCTCCACACCCATTGCCCCTGCCAAAAACTCTTCCTTCCAAAATACGCCGTAACTGGCCGCCAGATGCCCTCCGGCGGAGCATCCCTGTACGATAATTTTATCCGGATCGATATGGTATTGCGCTGCATGATCTTTTAAATATTTCACGGTTCCCGCAACCTGTAACAAAGCAGCCGGATACAGTGCAGGATATACAGAATAGCGCAGAATCACCGCATGATATCCCATTGCCAGAAAACGAAGTGCCATCGGCTCTGCTTCCCTGTCTGAAGTCATCTCATATCCCCCGCCCGGACACATAAGCACCACCGGACGCTTTTCATCCGGACGCATTTCCGGAGAACTGTCTAAAAAATAGGTATATAAATATCCTGTTTCACCCAATCCTTTTGCCTGAATTGCTATCTTTTCATGTATCATGTTCTCAACCTCCGTAAAAGTCTGTCATTCTATCCTTCTTTCATATCCCTCATTAATCCGGCGGATTACCCTGCACGGATTTCCCACAGCCAGAGAATCAGCCGGTATATCCTTCGTTACAACACTTCCGGCGCCTATTACGCAGCCATCCCCGATCGTCACTCCGGGAAGAACGATAACGCCGCCTCCAAGCCAGCAGCCATTTCCAATTTTGATTGGCAAAGCATAGGTTCTGCAAAAATATGTTTCCTCCCCCAAAGACCAGCCGGGAGTTAATCTTTCTGACAGTTCGACCGGATGTGTCGATGTATATAACTGAACATTCGATGCGATCAGCACATTATCACCTATTTCAATCCGGTTACAGTCCACAAATGTGCAGTTCATATTTACCGATACATTATTACCTATATAAATGTTCCGCCCATAATCACACAGGAAAGGCAGCCCCACCGATACATTCGTCCCAATGCTTCCAAAGAGCTGTTTTAAAACAGCTGTCTTTTCCGCTTTTTGGTCATATGCAAAGGCATTGTACCGGGCCAGCAATCTTCTGGCAGTATTTTTAAATTCCAGAAAAATTTTATCATGGCAGTTATAATATTCTCCGGCCATACATTTTTCTAATTCTGTCATATCTGTACCTCCATTTTCTTTTTTAACTTTCTAAAACACGCAAAAGCATATCCGCCATACCAACCGAATATCCGCTGACCGCAAAAATGCCCGTGGCCGCTCCATCCGTCACTACCAGAAGCGGCAGTTTATCCGGATCTACATACATTCTCCGGGCAGTCATCTCCAGGTCCTTTGCGAAAACATCAAATAAAATCCTTACATCCGGCAGCGCTGTTCTGCATTTGGAAAAAGTCGGATCTGTCAATTCCTTTGGCTCACGGATAATAAACAGAAGCTTGTCCTGATATTTTTCATACTCTTCTTTCCGGTCAACAAGTTCATTGAGAATATGCTCTGTCGGCTCCTTGCTGACCTCCAGCCAAAAAAGGATCTTTCTGCTCACGTTTGTCAACTCGCCAATAGAATGTGAATTTCCCTCCTCGTCTTTCAGTTCGTAATCAGGAATGCTGTGCCGATCAAGCATGTCCCTGAGACTTGATCTGCGCATTTCAAGGGAAATTTCTCTGCAGTCTTCCTTTTCCATCCGAAAATCATAACGTTTTGCAAAAATGTTTCCCGTTGGCAGGCGATTTGCGGTAAGAATTCTGTATTCACCAGGTTTCACATCCAGTTCCAGATGTCCTCCTTCCAGACGAATCCCCTGCAGCATGAGAGAATGGTACCCGTCCTCTTCCAGTCTCGCAATGGACCAGTTTTGGAAATAGTTCCATATAATATCTTCTTCTCCCGTCAAAGTCAAATGAGCACTTTTCTCCAAAGTCTTTTCCGCACTTATAAAATATCCGTCATTCCAGTATTCGGCAAAACCATATACAGGATTCACTCTGGCCGGAATTCCCAGTGTTCTGGCAATAGCGACGAACAATACCCGTCTGGATTTTCTGTCTGCAATACCCAACTCCAGAGCTGCTCCCGGTACCGTATATAAACTCAGGCGCTCCCGTTCCGGATAAAAATACAGATTTTTCCCGATCCACTTCCATATTTCCATTGGTGCATTCCGAAACAACTCTTTTTGCCGCACAGTAAAATAATCCAGAATTTTCCTGCGCCATTTTGTTAATATCTCATGTTCCACTCTCGGATTCCACAAAAAGGAAAGAAAGATGTCTTCCGGATACTGCCGTTCATATAACACAGCCTCCCTATAATGCTCCATCAGAATTTCCGGGTCTGCATCCTGTCTGTCTTTTTCGGACAAAACCGCCATATATTTTGCTGCCTTTTTTGGATCATCCGGCAGAAAATCTTCTTTCCAGTCCGGATGAAAAGTTTCTGTTTTTATTTTGCGTATTTTCGCCGCCTCTTCCACGCGACGGCTGTTTTCCATTTCCATTTCCTGAGGGACAGGCTTCTGTTTTTTCGCCGAATCCACTGGCGCATACATATCAAAGTCTACCCAGTTATCTTCTGTTTTTTGCTCTCCAAGAATACAACAACAGCTATCCTCTTCCCCTGTATGGATCAGACATTCCGCATGTTCCCCCTGAAAAACTGCAAAAATATGCAGGCTTCCCAACCCCGTCTCCAACTCTGCCGTCCCGTCTGCTCCGGTGATAAAACGGGCAATGGGAGAAAACTCGGAATAATTCAGCACCTCTGCCCGAATTTCCGCTCCCTCCACGGGATATCCGCCAGGGTATTCCACACGAATAGTAATTATTTTTGTTTCCGCATACCGCGCAAGCTGATTGCGGATTACAGTAATCCCTTCCCGACCCACAGCTTTTTCAGGAGAATTGTCAAAAAAGCTGCGGGAATGTATCATCATTGCACGGGAGGAAGCATTTGTAAACCATCCTCTATCCAGAACTGCTTCCGGCTCACATGCCCCCAGATAATGCCATTCTCCGTCACACCATACCTCTATCCATGCATGATTATCGTCACAGTGAGACCAGAATGGTGCATAAACCTGTCTCGCAGGAATTCCGACGCTCCGGAGCGCATTTACGGTAAATACCGTCTCCTCCCCGCAGCGTCCATATCCTTTCCTGAAAACATCCCATGCAGAGCTTGTCCGCTCGTCCGTAGTCTGGTAGGACACCTCTCCGGCACACCAGTAATTTACCTCCAGGATAGCATCTCTTTGACCCTTTCCCGCAGTCCGATCTTTCAACTGTTCATAAAAATATGTTCTACAGGGCTTTATCTCTTCCTCATTGATACGATAATACAGTACATCTTCGAGAAAAATCTCCTCCGGTATTTCCCTGCACCTGGAAACATTTTTCCAAAGAAATACGCCATGCTGTGCATAATCCAGAAAAAAGTCAAAAGGATAATTTCCGGCATCGCTGTATGGCATATTTCCATAAAAAAACTTCATTGCAAGAGCTGTGTCCTCATCAAGCGCACAAAAATCTTTTTGCATCCTGTCGGAAATCCCGGGTATGTTCCGGCAAAATTCTTCAAAATCCCGTATGATCCGTTTCCTGTTCTTTTCCAAAAACATAGGGTGATCTCCTTTATTCGGCCGTTATTTTTCATACTTACCTGTCAAAATCTGCTCCCACACAAACCTATCCGGCTGCTTTAGTTTTTATGCGTTTTGGGATGATTTTCGTTTTTCCAGCATCCGTACCAGTCTCGGTCTGTTATATCTCTGCATGATCACAAAAGGTATATCCACCAGCGCACCGGCAATCGAAGTAACCAGAAACACCGGGAAATCTCCCCAGATCAATGCGAAAGACAGTGGGACAAAGCTGAATATTACATTTATCTCATGGCCTATCTCCGAAATGCACATTGTCCGGATAATTTCTTCCGGGGAATGTTCCGTGAGGGAAAACGTGCTTGGATTGTATGTCGGCATTTTTCCTTTCCAGCGTTTTACCCTCAGCTTTTTATAAAGTCCGGTTTCAAACTTTTTGGGCGAAAACCATTTTCCGTTGTAATTGAGATCACGCTTTATCAAACCAAGGGTTCCCCATCCGACAATCAATCTCATCGCCAGATGATAGGAAATCGTACCGAATGTAATTGC
Source organism: uncultured Eubacterium sp. (assembly GCA_964548675.1). Classification (GTDB taxonomy): domain Bacteria; phylum Bacillota; class Clostridia; order Lachnospirales; family Lachnospiraceae; genus Eubacterium_I. The sequence continues at coordinate 7,525 of CAZJSI010000154.1, forward strand.
CAGAGACAAAAAAACTCCGCTGTGGCTTATTCGATAACAGATGGCAAATATAAGCATGGCGGCAATGCTGACTGCCGTCATATTATTCATTGTTTTGTGGATTTGACTTTTCCTGTCGTCTTTATTCATCCCTGGTTCCCCCATTGTTTGAGACAAGCTGTTATCATTCATTTTTGTCATTGTACCAAGTCGCTGGCGCAACGGCTAGCCCAAGATACGTAAAATTCACTAT
>CAZJSI010000155.1:0-7751 GCA_964548675.1 uncultured Eubacterium sp.
TGCTGTAATAGGTCATCTTTCCGATGCACAATGTCATGCGGAAAGCCTCCTCGTTCATATATGCCAGCATCAGCACTTCATTCGTCCGGTGATCCTGTGTAATGACCGGGATCAGGCCGTCCTTATTGAGCTTGAATTCGGACCAGTCCACGGCGCTTTGAAGACGTCCCGTCGGGATTCCCTGCTCCGAAAGAAATGCTTTCAACTCCATTACATTGGCGTCCTCTTTACTGATGGAAGCTGCGGAAATGCCCTGGATCGTTCCCTCCGATGTGAGAACTTTCCTGATCTCCTCAAAATCCGCGTTTTTCAGAATGATGGAATAGGGCATATCTGTCACATTTTCCATCGTTCCGGATAAATGCGGGTCCAACACGATCAGTTCACTGATACTGCTCTCCACACTTGCTTTTTGTTTGAAAAACAGATCCACATTATGGATGGACAAGGCCAGCTTATCCTTTCCGAATCGGAGTTCTCCCTCCTTTGAAAGCTGCGCGGTGACATCCTTTACCGGATTTAAAATCACCTTTTTGCAGCCGGTGTAGAGGATCTTTTTGATATCCTCCAGGCGGTTGACATTGCCGCCTGCATAGATCGGAATTTCTGAAACTCTGTTTATCTCTTTCATTGTGTGCAGATTCAATTCGTGTTCCGCATCATTGTCGGAGAGATCGAACAGATAGATTTTATCGATCCCGTTGTCGTTGTAAACGCGGATCCGTTCGATCAGGTCTCCCTCCGGAGTGTGATCCTGAAAGCTTCGGACCAGCTTCCCGTTTTTTAAAAATATCGTTGCAATCAGATTTTTTTGACCGTATTTCATGATTTATAAACTGCCTTTCGTAGATAAAATGTCGGTAATTCTCGGGTCGTAGGAAACGGCATCATCCAGCGCTTTCCCAAATGCTTTAAACAGCGCTTCGATGATATGATGATTATTTGTTCCGGACAAAACTTTCATGTGCAGGTTCATGCCCGCCGCGTAGGAAATGGCATAGAAAAACTCCCGCACCATCTCCGTGTCCATATCTCCCACCCGGTCCGTGGTGAACTCCGCGTCAAAGGAAAAATAGGGACGTCCGGACAGATCGATGGCGCATAAGACCAGTGTCTCATCCATCGGCAGGATCATACTGCCAAAACGTTTGATGCCCTTTTTATCTCCCACTGCCTCCCGGATCGCATTTCCAAGCACAATTCCGGTATCTTCTATCGTGTGATGACAGTCCACATCCAGATCTCCGTCCACATTTACACTGAGGTCAAAAAAACCGTGTCGCGTAAAACCGGACAGCATATGGTCGAAAAAACCGATACCTGTATGGATTTCCTGTTTTCCGCTGCCATCCAGATTTAAAGTGAGAGAAATATCGGTTTCATTTGTCTTTCTCGCAATACCTGCAATTCTGTTTTCGCTCATGATCAAGTCCCTTTCCTCCAAAGTCTTATATGATCCGCCGGATCAATCATTCTGATCTTCAAATCTTACACGGATCGAATTTGCATGTGCAGTGAGCTGCTCACAATCCGCAAACTGTGCAATATCTTTATAAACTGCCTCCAATGCCTCTCTTGAATAAGAAATAATACTGGATTTTTTGATAAAATCGTCCACACTCAGCGGAGAGAAAAATTTTGCCGTTCCATTTGTCGGAAGTACATGGTTCGGTCCCGCAAAATAATCTCCCAGCGGTTCGCTGCTGTACTCTCCAAGGAAGATTGCCCCCGCATTTTTAATCTTTGTCATCACTTCAAATGCATTTGCCGTCACGATCTCCAGATGCTCGGAGGCAATCTCATTTGCCGTCTCAATAGCCGTATCCATATCCGGAGCGATCAATATATATCCATAATTCTCCAGAGATTTTGTGATGATCTCTTTTCTGGACAGTTTTGCCGTGAAAGCATCTACTTCCCCGGAAACCTTTGCCGCCAATTCCTCACTGGTAGTGATCAGGATTGCCGAGGCAAGTTCATCGTGTTCCGCCTGGGAAAGCAGGTCCGCCGCCACATAGCGGGGATTTGCGGTTTCGTCCGCCAGTACAAGGATTTCACTCGGTCCGGCGATGGAATCAATGCTGACATGCCCGAAGACGGCCTTCTTTGCCAGTGCGACATAGATGTTGCCCGGTCCCACGATCTTGTCTACCTTTGGAATACTCTCCGTACCAAATGCGAGAGCCGCGATCGCCTGAGCTCCGCCCACCTTAAAAATACGGTCCACTCCCGCTTCTTTGGCAGCCACCAGAGTGGACGGATTTACCTTTCCTTCTCTATTGCAGGGGGTGGTCATAATGATCTCTCCCACGCCGGCCACCTTTGCAGGCATAACGTTCATCAGCACGGAGGACGGATACACCGCCTTTCCCCCCGGCACATAGACGCCCGCTTTTGCGATCGGAGTCACCTTCTGGCCGAGCATTGTGCCCGGGATGGAGCTGTCAAACCAACTGTACTGTTTCTGTTTTTCATGATAAACGCGCACGTTCTCCTTAGCCTTGCGGATTACCTCCAGAAGCTCCGGCTGTACCAGTGTATACGCTTCCTCAATCTCCGCTTCCGTGACTTCTATATTATCGGCCGTGATCTTTGCGCCGTCAAACTTCTCCGTGTAAGCGAAAACAGCTTCATCTCTCTTTTCCCGGACATTGGCAATAATCTCGTTTACACTGCTCTCGTACTGAGTATAATTATTGGGGCTGCGTTTCAGCAGATCGCTCAGAAGCCTGCTGATCGTGTCTTTTGTCAATTTCAATGTACGCATGATCGATCCTCCTTAATTGTTCTCCTCTAATACCCGGCGCAGATCAGTGATTAGTTTACTGATGCGCTCCTGTTCCATCTTCATGCTGACCGGATTTACTACCATCCGTGCGGAGAGCGGGCAGACCTCCTCCAGTACGGTAAGTCCGTTCTCCCGCAGTGTGGAGCCGGTCTCCACAATATCGACGATCACATCTGCCAGGCCCACGATGGGGGCAAGCTCAATGGAACCGTTTAATTTGATGATCTCCACAGTCTGATGTTTTTTATTGTAAAAATAGTCCTTGGCAATTTTTGGATATTTGGTTGCCACCCGGATCTGTTCGTGATGCTGCAGCAGGTCTTTCGCGGATGCGGGACCGCAGACGCACATCTTACATTTTCCGAATCCCAGGTCCAGGACTTCATAGATATTTCTCGACTCCTGCAGAATTGTGTCACGTCCGACCACGCCGATATCCGCCGCGCCGTACTCTACATAGGTCGGCACATCAGGGCCTTTTGACAGGAAAAAGCGAAGCTTCAGCTCCTCATTGACAAAGATCAGCTTTCTTGTATCCTTATCTTTCATCTCCTCACAAGTAATACCGATCCGTTCCAACATTTCCAATGTCTTTTTCGCCAGCCGGCCTTTTCCAAGTGCAAATGTTAAGTATCTCATATGGCCTCCTATATGTAGTAAATAATGTCCTGAATATTGTTGCGTTTTGCGTAATCTTCATAGACTTCTTTTGTATTTTCTTTTGTCAGCGGCATCAGCTCCACCTTTTCTCCCCGCTTCCGGAGCACCTGTGCATCCTTGATGGCGTCGGAACGATAGTTTTCACTGTAAATAAACCATTTCGTGGTGTTCTCAAACGGGATATGGATATTCTGCCGCTGCAGAGCCGCCATCAACTGGTCGATGATCACGGCGAAACCGATGGACGGAGCCGTTTTTCCAAAGGATTTTAACAGGTTGTCGTAACGTCCGCCGTTCACGACAGCTTCCCCGCTTCCGAAAGTATATCCGGCAAAAATAACGCCTGTATAATAATTGAATCCTGAGATCATGGCAAGTTCATAGTACACGTACTGTTCAATCTTATAGATCCGCAGCAGATCCTCCAGCTGTTCCAGACGTTCCAGGGCATGATAGATCTTCGGATATACAGAAGCCTTTTCCTTTGCCTTTATAATTTTCTCCTGAGTCATCATAACATCCTTTAACAACCCGAACAGATATACCAGGTTTTCATCCAGGGAAAATCTGGAGATCACCTCTTCCACACCATAAAAATTCCGGTTTTGGAGCAGCTCACGGATCTCAAACTCCGTATCTTCATCGAGGTCTGCAGCTTCAAACAGTCCCCTCAGGAAATCCACATGGCCAACGCTCAGCTGAAATTCCTTTAATCCGGCAGCCAGCATCAACTGCACCGCCAGCGCCAGCATCTCTGCATCTGCCTCCACGGAACAGTCTCCGATCAGCTCTGCCCCGGACTGGGTACGCTCTTTTAAGCGTCCCTGATATCTGTTGTTATTAATAAATGTGTTACCCGTATAACACAAACGGATCGGAATCCGGTCTTCCATGTAATATTTGGACGCGCAGCGGGCGATGGACGGAGTGATATCCGGCCGGAGCACAAGGGTATTTCCCTCCTTGTCAAAGAATTTGTACAGTTCTTTCGAGGGCGTCGTACCGATTTCCTTTCCGAATATATCAAAAAACTCAAAGGTAGGCGTCTGGATCGGACGGTAGCCGTATGATCTCAACACCCCCAAAAGTTTATCTTCCAGTATGATCTTTCTTTCACATTCATCGTTGTAAATGTCCCTGACACCTTCCGGTGTATGTAATAATTGATTTTTCACGTCATCCTCCATCTGTCAGTTTTCTATACTTTAGCGTGCTACCATGCTACCATGAGAAAATTCTTATCTATTATATGAGATTTGTATCCAAAAGTCAATCCCTGTTATTCAAGTCAATTTGAAGAGGTTCCAGATAGGGAACCAACAGTCCGCCATGCCCCGTAAAAAAATAAGCTTCATCCAGTTCTTCCACGCGAAAGCTCTTTCTTCCTCCGTTTACACTGCGATCCCAGAAACGTTTCAACTCCCGGAAAGTCAGATAATAAAAGGAATCTCTGTGGGCAAAAAAAATGATCAGAAAGGCAATCCCTCCCTGCTTTTCAAAGTCCTCCATAAACCGGATCTGGTGCTCATGGACATTTTGCAGCGGGAATGTGTCCGTTTTACATTCCTTAGCGTCAAAACAGACCGGAATCCCCTGTACTGCTCCGATATAGTCCACCGTACTCTTCTGCTCGAAATATGCCAGCGTGATGTGCCTGCTCTCCTTGTCTATATTGATCGGGGTAATCGGCGTCGGTATTTTCTGGATCAGCGCCAGTCCGTTCTCCAGATATTTTTCATTGGTGCGGTTGATAAACTCTTCCAGTGTGGAGCCTCTCAGGCCCCTTGAATTCCATGTGGGCATTACAAAATCCCCCGGTGCGTCAATTCTTCCGATTCGTAGTAAAGAATGTTTTCTTTTATGGAAGTAAATCTGCTGTTCTTTAACTCAATCCTGTTGATGCTGCAGTTCGGCTGATGTATCGTCCAAAACTCGTCCAGATCCATATTCCGGATCCTGGTGAGAAAAGCCCGGATCACCGCGCCGTGGCACACAACAAGCACATTTTCAATGTCCGGATCTTGTTCCAGCGGTTTTATCTCGTTTTCCAGAAAATCATCGATGCGGGCGTAAACATCTTCAAAGCTTTCGCCTGTCTCATCCGGTTCGTAGAGGGATGGGATTGAAAAACAGTTGCGGATATTCCGGTCGGAATCTTTGATCTTTTTCAAGGGCAGTCCTTCATATTTTCCAAAGCACATCTCCCGAACCCGCTCGTCCACGATCAGTGACGCCTGCTGTCTTTCATTGATCACCTCCGCCGTTTTTACCGCTCTTAGGTAGGGGCTTGTGTAGATTCTCTGAAAACGTACCTTGTCTTTTACAAATCCGTCTCTCGTCTTTTCTGCCAGCTCTACGCCAAATTCTGTCAGTTCGATATCGGAGGACCCTTGAATCAGCCCCTCTTTATTCCAATAGGTTTCCCCATGTCTCATAATATATAAATTCATGTCATACCTCATAACTGCTTTTCTATCCAGTACAGTTTATCTATTTTTCCCATGTTGCGCAAGTCTTTTTCTCACAATTTCTGCGCATTATTTCCACCCGGATACTGTCGGTTTTAAAAATATACGTCCAATATATCCTGCCTGTTTTTCTTTCCAAGTACAGAGCCGATGATCATACAGGCTAAAGATACGAGAATACCGATCAAAATCTGGTGTAGATTTGCCACTTTTATGTCGAAAAACATAGTCACACAATAAGAGACCGTACCTCCAATAATTGCGCTCAGCGCTCCCAGTCTGTTTGCTCTCTTCCAGAACATTCCCAACAGGAAAATCCAGAAAAATGCACTTTCCAGACCGCCGAACGCAAACATATTAATCTTCCATATCACATTTGGCGGATTGATGGAGATAAAGAAAATGACCAGCCCGATCAGCAGCGTATACACCTGGCTCAAGGCAGTTGTCTTTTTCTCCGAAATCTTCTGGTTCCTCTTCTCTTTTTCATGCATATAAATATCTTTCACAATCGAGGACGTGGCGCTCAAAAGCAGAGACGAGATCGTGGAGATGGAAGCTGCGATGGGGCCGATGATACAGATGCCTGCCAAAAGCGGCTTCAGGGAACCTGCAATTGCAAGGGGAATAATATTATCCACGCTGTTTCCATAGCTTGCCAGATCTTCACGCAGTACTCCTGCCGACAACACGCCGATAAAGCACATGCCGATATTCATTGCGCCTACGACAACCGTACCGAGAATGATCGCACGATGCAGGGATTTCGTATTTTTATAGCTGAGACACCGCACGACAGACTGAGGAAGCCCGAGCGTAAATACGCCCACCAGCATCCACTGGGAAATATACAGGCTGATCGGCATATTTCCGCCGGACAAAGGTTCCAGCATTTGCGGTTTGTTCACGGAAATATGAGTCATAATGGCTTCATATCCCCCGCCCTGTCTGATAATCCCCACTAACAGAATACCCATTCCGATCAGCATGGCGACTGCACAGACCGCGTCGGTAATTGCCACTCCGCGAAATCCTCCTACTGTTGTATAGATAACGACAACCAGTCCAAATACGACCAGGCCTGTCAGATATGAGTATCCGGTCACGGCCTCAAACAGTTTTGCCCCGCCTACAAATTGAGCTATCATAGTTGTGGCAAAAAATACGACAATAATAATGGCGGAAATATTTGCCAATGCATCGGACTGATAGCGGTGTCTTATAATATCAATGATCGTCACCGCATCAATTTTGCGGGACACCATTGCCATTTTTTTGCCCAGGACGCCGAGCACCAGCAGCAGCGCCGTGACCTGGACCACAGACATATAGATCCATCCGAAACCGATATCCCATGCCTGCCCCGGTCCGCCTACAAAAGAACTCACAGAACTGTAAGTAGCCACTGTCGTCATCGCCAGCACGAAACCGCCCAGACTTCTGGAACCGATAAAGTAATCCTTTACAAAACCGCCGGAAGATCTCTTTGCCGACGCCCGCCGGACGCCAATACTGACACCCAGCATACAGATCATAAAGATAAATACCGGCATGAGCGCCAAAATATTCTTATTCATCCTCTTCTTCCTCCTCCAGATCAAAATCTTTAAAAACACGTTTTACAAGAAATACAACGACAATAATGGAAAAGATCCATGTGCCGATGCAGCCTGTAATCGCCCATAGAGGTGTATGGAATACGGTAATGTCCAGCTTGCTGACGCCAAGCCCCGCAACGATCCAGAACAGGATGATCGCAAGTAACGCCCAGAGTACAGCTTTTGCTTCTTTGGCAATCTGCTTTAATTTATCTTCTCTCTTCATAACGCATCTCC
>CAZJSI010000156.1:0-7732 GCA_964548675.1 uncultured Eubacterium sp.
TGATATCGGCAGAGCCGATGCATGCCTCGCAGCAAGAATGCTGGAGCATTCTTGATATACTCCCCTCGGCTCAATCCATCTCTGTTTTTTCGAATTTCCTTTCGAATTTTGGAAGCCTGGCGTTCATACTCATCCACATCATAAACCATATTTCTAAGCACCATAGAATAATCAATTTCATCCTGATTCTCGATGCCCACAACAGCAAAATTCATCCCCATTGCAATTTTACGCACAGCATCACGGTATTTAATCCTCTTTTTCTGTCTTGGATATTGCTTTTTTATGAACCGGGGGCTCCTCCATACTCCTGTCTGGGTGTCCAAATCCTGCAGATCCCCTTTTCGGATCACCTGCCTGCCGCCAAATCCCAGGCCATTTACAACATCCGCATACCGCTCATCGTCTGAAAAAAATTCTTTCAGTCCATCATCTTTTCCCATATGCAATTCCTCCTACTCTCGCAGGAGCATTTCTTTGAAAACTCCTGCCTTTTTTAATTGAATTTTTAAGCATGAATTTTCTGAAATGAAATAAACAATTGAAAACATATTCCGCCTTTTTCAACTGTTATTAATGATAAAATTTTGGATCGTCATTGAGACGCTGAATTGCAGACCTTTTTTATAACAGGTTCTGCATATAGAAAATATGCTCTATCAGGAGTATAACACGAAAAAAAGCAGAAATCAATTGTCCCCGGAAAAACTATGCCCTGAAAAACTGTGCCCTGAAAAAGCTGCCCCCATTACTGTTACAATTTTTTCAAAAAAATTAAAAATAATGCTTGACATTCGATGAAGTTTTCGGTATTATAATACCTGCGAGTTCGCTTTGCAGGAATGGCGGAATTGGCAGACGCGCACGGTTCAGGTCCGTGTGAACATTGCGTTCATGAGGGTTCAAGTCCCTTTTCCTGCATGAAATAAACCCTTGAAAATCCAGTATTTTCAAGGGTTTTTTATGTTAATGACCACAACCGGGACAACTCTTTTTATTTATATTGACATACCAGGATTTGGGCACACTTTTATAAATATTTGCATAACTCTGAAATTCCCCTTTTTTCTCCGTATAAAATTTTCCTTTCTGCACATCCTATCCCCGAAAGGACGGTGCACTATGGAAAATATTGAAGATATGGAAGAAAATGAAAAAGTAATATGTACCTGTACCGGCGTCACCTACGGTGCGATCAAAGACGCAGTTCAAAATGGCGCTGGTTCACTTGCGGAGGTACAGGACGAAACCGGTGCCGGAACGATCTGCGGCGCCTGCCTGGAAGAGATAGAACTTCTTGTAGACAAATTTTCCAAGGCAAGATAGCCCGGGAGGTGATATTCGATGGCATCCTATGTATCCCCGGCTATCCGGGACAAATTTGAATCTTTATCTGTCGATCTGAAAAACGACATTCTCGAGCGTGATGTACAATTAAACACGATGTATGATCTGATCGCCGTACTGGAACAGATCGTTGCTGAGGCAGAGGAGTAATTTTTCTCCTGCTGCCTCATTTTTCCTCATATTATTTCCGATTTTGGCTGCTCTGTTCTCAGATATCAAATTCCTTTACAAAAGGATTTTCCTCCGTACAGAGTTCCCAGCGTTCCAACTCTCCCCCATTTGGATTTCCGGTCTTAACAAAATTGCTCCAATAATCCACCATCCGCTCTGAGAGGGCAAAATCCTCTTTTCCCATCGGCCTCCAACACTCTTTCAGGGTTCCGAACATATACCACAGCTCCGAAGAATGAAACGCTCCCGCCTTATCCCCGGGAAGTTCTCTCTTAAAATAATATACATAGGACGGATTATCCAACAGCCTCTCGTTGATCAGGCTGTAATTCACATCTGACCTTTGAATTTTACTGTCCCCGGTCTCAATTTCTTCCGGCGTCACCGTGATATCATGTTTTGTACATCCGATCATTGTAGGAACCGGATTCATCTGTCCCCTTTCAATATGCCCCTGCACACTGTCCTGCAATACTTCACCGTTGATCACGGGCGCATATGGCAGGCCGCGGCCGGATTGGAAGCTCTCTTTGATGATCTGGTCCTGAACCGCCAAAAGCTGTTCCATCGTCAGATCGCGCAGCCCATTGAGCGAACCCACTCCGGAAAGCTTCACTGCATGTTCCCCCAGATTCATGGCATATTCCAAAGTCTCATTATTGACAATATCGTTCGGATACCCTCCGGCGCTCTGGATGATCGCCCTGTGATATTTGCCGTCTGCCAGTCTGGATGCCAGGAGCGTCTGCACACTCATTCCCCCTGCTGACTGCCCGCAGATCGTAATATTATCCGGATCCCCGCCGAAAGCGGAAATATTTTCTTTTATCCAGTCCAACGCTGCGATCTGGTCAAGGATACCATAATTTCCACATGCCGTCCTGTCCTCTTCCTCAAGCCACGGATGTGCCAGGAAACCAAATATCCCAAGACGGTAATTGATCGTAACGAGAATAATTCCCCGCTCTGCATATGCATCTGTCCGAAACTCTACCTCATGACCAGTGCCGCCCACAAATCCGCCTCCATGAATATAAACCAAAACCGGAAGTTTTTCATCTGCCTCTTCATCCAGCGTCCATATATTCAGATACAGACTGTCCTCCGAAATCGGAGTTTCATAAACCGTATCCTCATAAAACTCCTTTTTATAAAGACTGTCCGACGAGCCGCCCGCTGCCTGGGCGCTCCGGTTCGGATATTTGTCCGCCTCATAAATCCCCACAAAAACATCCGGTTTCTGCGGAGCTTTATACCTGAGCCCGCCTACCGGAGGCTTTGCATAAGGGATGCCTTTAAATACAAGACACTTTCCCTCCTTCACGCCTCTCACAGTTCCATACTTTGTTTGAATAATTTGTTTTTCCATTCCGTTATCTCTTTCCGATCTTACTTTTCTTACATCAAAAACATCTCACTGAAAATTCTGTTTCTCTTTTCAGGACTCATTTGCCGCACAAGCTCCTATTTTACCCGTTCTATATGGAACTGGAACGCACTGTACTCCGGCACCTCCCGGTTAATGGGGAGCCCCGCATTCATCAATGCCGATCCGGAATAGAGTTCTTTTCCACCATTAATGGTATACATAGCATCCGGCTCCAGTCCTTTTGCACGGACATATTCCTGCGGACCATTACAGGTAAGGTTTGTAACGACCACACTCAAAAGGGATTCGCTCTTATCCTTTGTCACATGCTGCCATGCAGTCATATTTCCCATCTCAAAAGGATTACTCAGACGGTAGAAATCTCCCTTAAAAGTAATATGGTAATATTTCCGGAACAATTCACTCTGTTCCCTGCAAATTTCCTGTTCCTCTGCGGTTAAATGCGTGGCATCCAGCTCATATCCAAAGGTTCCGCACATTGCCACAACTGCTTTTGTCCTAAGCGGTACAAACTTTCCGCTGTCGGATATATGCGCTCCCATCGTACAGGTCGGATACACAAAAGAAGTTCCGTAATGAAGTTTTAAGCGATCGATCGGGTTGTTATTGTCGCTGACCCAGTACTGCGGATAATAGTGCAGCATTGCCGGATCATAGCGTCCGCCTCCGCCGCTGCATCCCTCAAACAGGATATCCGGATGCGTTATGATAATATTATTCATCACCCGATACAATCCCCGTATGTAGCGGTGATAAACCTCCCCCTGCTTTTCCGCCGACACAATATTAGACCAGATATCAGTAAGGGAGCGGTTGATATCCCATTTCACATAGAAAATATTGGCGCTGTCCAGGATTGCATTTACCTTTTCGATCAGATAATCCTGCACATCTCTGCGGCTCATATCAAGGGCTATCTGGTTGCGGCTTCTCACCGCATGCCGTCCCGGAATCTGCATCGCCCATTCCGGATGTGTCCGGTACAAGTCACTGTCCTCGGACACCATCTCCGGTTCGAACCAGATACCGAACTTCATTCCAAGGTCATTAATCTGCTCCACCAGTTTGTTCAAACCACATTTGATCTTATTCTCATTGACATACCAGTCTCCTAACCCGCTGTTATCATCATCCCTCTTTCCAAACCAGCCGTCATCCATGACCAGCAGATCTACGCCCATATTTTTAGCAGCTTTGGCAATCTCCACCAGTTTCACATCATCAAAATCCATAAACGCCGCTTCCCAGCTGTTGATCAGCACCGGACGCTGCACCTCTGTCACAAATTTACTTTTGCACAGATTAGTTCTGTAAAAATCATGATACAGGTGTGAAAGTCCGGTAAATCCTTTTTCGGAAAACGCCGTCACTACCTCCGGTCCCTCAAACACTTTCCCGGGCTTTATCTCATAGACAAACTGCTTCGGATTGATTCCCATTACCAGACGAAGCTGATCATACTGGTCAAGTTCCGCCTCTGCAAGGAAATTGCCGCTGTACATCAATGAAAATCCATAACATCTCCCGTAATCCTCTGTGGCATTCCTGTCACACAAAATAACAAATGGATTCTGCTGATGACTGGAAGAACCGCGCACACTCCCGATATTGTGGATATGATGCGTCATTCTCTGACGTTCCACCTGCCGCTCCTGTCCATAACGTCCGGGCAGGCTTACCAGGTCCATATCAGCGCCATTCATAAAATCCAGGCACATCGACATAATCTTTCTCAGATGAACAGACTTGTCCCCCATATTTTTCACCTTCACGGCACGGGTGATGATATCCGCTTCCTCAAACACACTGTAGAGCAGGATCACCTGCACTTTGCTGACCGTATCAACCAGTGTCACCTCCAGCGTATCGGCAGTATCCTTTTCATTTGCAAACACACTCGGAAGCGTATCTAAATGATATTTCCCCTTTGTAATCCTGAAATCCGCAACTCTTCCATTAAAAGAATAACTTCCGTCACCATTCACTACCTCGATGCTCGTTGTGCGAAAATCTCCCTGCTGCTGCGTACTGTATTCCTGAGGAAGCGCGTCCAGAGAAAACGTCCTGGCATTTCTGGATTCATACGGATTGCCGGAAAATCCTCTGTCATACTGCATGATCTGATAGCTCATGTCCGCATCGCATATGGACGGTCCATAATAAAGATGCAGCAGATAATCCAAATTGCCAATCTTCATCTGATAAGAAGTATTCTTTGTGTGCAAAGTAAGTGTTTTACTGTTTTCGCTGAAAATAATTCCCATAAATACTCATTAACCTCCTGCTTTTTCATATGTTTTTATTGTAACACAACATCCCTTTGTTAAAAAGGAATTTTCCGTATATATCCTGGCATTTTCGGGCATACTAATGATGAGGTGATCATAATGATAAACAACCAGGAACTTCCAATCGGTTTTACAATGGAACTGGCACAGCACTCTGACGTCCTGAATCAGTTTGCGCAGCTTCCAAAGGAACAGCAGGATTTTATCGTGGATGGCGCAAAAAAAATGAGGTCTCACGATCAGATGCGCAATTACGTGGAAAATATGTTTCAGACAAAATGATATCCATGTCCTAAAATACGATAAGGCGGTGACAGGAAATCTGCCATCGCCTCAAACTCTTTTATTTACCACCTGCCTTTCCACATAGCTTGCCGGGCTGGCGTCAAACTCTTTTATCTACCACCTGCCTCTCCGCATAATTTGCCGGGCTGGCGTCGCCAGGCCGCCATTGATACAAATTTGTTACTCAACATCTGTAGAGGTGCATCTGATATACCCGAAGGGACTTTCATTCTCCCCCGCTTCCAGGTATTCCCATCTGCCGCCGTCCCCCAATGAGTGAAACAGGAGTTTCGGAATACAATATCCTTTTCCTTCCTCATATTCCAGAAAACATGCGGTTATCATCAGAAATCTCATGTTCCTGCGCATAGCCGGTATCTCTTCCATTATCTCACTGGCCGACTTTAATATCCGTTCCCACCTCTCTTCTGACACTAATGCGATCCTGTGTTTTGGCCAGATCATAGCGACGCAATCCCTCTTTTCACAGGGCAGATCAAAATAAACTCCATCCTCGGTTTCTAAAGCGCTCACCTCCTTCCGTGAAACCGGTTCCATCGTTCCATGCATGATTTCATCCAGTATATTTTTATATTCAACCATCTGCATTTTCTCCTTTTTCCCTAATTTCCAACATTCAACACTGTAATGTCATGATGAGAAATATGCCTCTGGTCCGTCTCCTTTCCCGGCGCCACCACTGCCATTCTGTATCCACCCGGTATCGGATAACCCGGCCAGACCCGGAACAGATACTCACATTTTCCCTCAAAACAATTTACCGTCTCATCAATGATATCCGCCAGATCCACAATGGAAATCCCCTCCGATATCTGAATGGACATCAAAATCTTATCTGCTTTCCACTCAATATCATACGGCAGAAATGTATGATACAGATCCCTTTTGATAACAGAATGTGTTCTTTTATTTTCCAGATCCGCAACATATGTCATACCTTCCGGAAAGTAATCCCGCATCTCTGAGAACGTTATCCCGGAATTCCACACTCCGCTGCCCGGCAGATTCAAAATACACTCCATCACATCTGCCAAATAGCAATGGGATTTTTCATACGCCATGGAAAATTTTTTCTCATTTTCCAGATATACTTTTTCATTCTCAACCATTGTCCATGTCAGCCCATGATCTTTCATACGTTGAATTGCTTTTCTGCTGAAAGAATTATGCCGGTAATCCGTCTCGCATCGAAAAGGCTGACTGCACACAATATATGTAACAAGATTCGGTCTGTTTTCTTTCAGGAAAAACGCCGTGTCAATGGCGTCTTCCGCCATGCTCCCGCCAAGCCCCATGGAAATGATCACCATGGAAAAATTGTCAAAAAAACGCAGAACCTTTTTTCTGTTATCCCGGAACCAGTCTTTCAGGACATAGGAGCCGTCACCCGTTTTCACATCATTTCCAAACGCTGCATCCACTTTCCAGCCATCTGAAAGATATTCTTCTGGCACATCCCTCTCTCTGTCCACATAGAACCGCCGGAAAGGCAGATTTTCCGTTGATACTTCCGAGACAGCCCGGATACCCTGTTTTCCAAATCCCATAAGCGCTGCTTTTTTCATCACTGGGCAAACACCTCCTCAAGTACACTCTCGAGTTCACATAATTTTTTCTTCAAAGCATCTACATGCCATGTGCTTCTATCCGCAATTTTCACATATCCGTAATCTTCATTGACAATGCCAAATTCAGCAAAGGCTTCTCTTAGAAGCCCCATTCCCTGCCCGGCAAATTCTCTGTCCCCCTTAATTCCCGCCTTTTTCATCTGTCCCGCAAGCTGTATCCACACCATACCGGCGCTAAATTTCTGAATATCATCCTCTCTGCGTATGCCGGACAGGTCGCGGCTGCAGTATTTTTCAAAAATCTCCTCCGCTTTTTCAAGCTTCTTCGCTATACAGCGCCTGTCCATAGTATAATATAAATCCAACAGGCTGATCATGATCTTATGGCAATAGAGGGCATCCTGCATATCATACATCTCCTTTAACGAATAGATAAGAAGATCCTCAGCGTCATACCAAAAACCACGGTATTTATACTGAATCTCTGCAATTCGCACGAGCAGATGTATTTTGTTGAGGTGCCTGTAGTTAGACGGGGGAAGTGTCATTAACTGACCGCCGAGCCAATGCAGCGCACTCCTGTATTCCCCCTGATCCATATAGTGGTCGGCGATCATTTCCTTATCCCAGGGAGCCATATCCTGGCACTCCGGATAGTTCTC
>CAZJSI010000157.1:0-7724 GCA_964548675.1 uncultured Eubacterium sp.
GTTGATGAGCCACTCTTCCGTCTCCCCATCCACTTCCAGAGGCACTACGATACTGCAGGCGTTGATCTCATCGGATTCCTCCTGATCCTGCAATTTTCCCTCTTTTTTCAATTTCTTCATACCCATCAGGGCAAGATCCATCAGGCAGACAAATTTATCATCTCTGTCCTTATACAGCTCCGCATAAGTCTCTTTGTAACTCTCATAAGTTTTCTGAATCGGCTCCAGATAATAGCCGTCCTTAAACTGAACATCCTTCAGCTCTGTGGAGAATGTCGTATGACGGCAGTGGTCGGACCAGTAAGTATCCAACACACGGATCTCTGTCATTGTCGGATCTCTGTGCTCGTCCTTTGAAAAATAATTCTGAATATGCAGAAAATCCTTGAATGTCATGGCAAGATTCAGGGAATCATAAAGCTCTCTTAACTGATCTTCCGGCATGGAATTGAAACCGTCAAATACGATCACATCCGCCGGCTCGTCAAATTTCTGAACCAGAGTTTCCGGTTTTTCCAGGCCTGTCTCGCGGGAATCCACCGGATTGATGCAATGAGCCTTGATCGCCTCCAGCTGCACATCATCAACCTCACCCTCGATCACATAAGTAGTTGCAGTACGGATGATCGGTTCTTCTTCCTCATTCAACAGTTTCACACACTGTTCCGCGGAATCCGCTCGCTGGTCAAACTGTCCCGGCAGAAATTCCACGCTAAAGCATTTTGCGCCGTTCAGGTCAAAGTTTTCCTCATAAACGTCATCCACAGGCGGCTCTGAAAATACACTTACCAGCGCTTTCTGATAAGTCTCATCAGAAATATTTTCCACATCATAGCGGATCAAAACACGCACTCCTGTAACAGTCTTAATACCAAGATAACTCTTAATTTCAGAGTGCAGTTCCTTTGCCTTGACAGCAAAGGCTTTTTTCTTCTCTACATAGACTCTGCGTACACCACTCATCTTGATTCCTCCATTTTGTAACTGTTCAGAGCCAGGGCAATTCAGCCTGACTCTGAACAGTTGATATTTTTATTATAGTATACCCCAGTATATTCAATTAGGAAAATTAATATATTTAATTCTATATATAAGTATATCTAATTTCTAATTGACAACTCCGGAACTTTATTTATATACTAATATAAAAGAGCTGAAGTGTCAAAGACTATCAGGGATAAGGAGCGAAAATTGGATATTAACTATGAATTGTACAAAGTATTTTATTATGTAGCAGTCACACTGAGTTTTTCCGAGGCAAGCAAACACTTGTTTATCTCCCAGTCCGCCGTCAGCCAGTCGATCAAAACACTGGAACGCAAGCTGGAGCAGCCTCTTTTCATCCGCAGCACAAAAAAAGTGCAGCTCACCCCCGCAGGGCAACTGCTGCTAAAATATATCGAACCGGCGATGAATCTGATCCGCCGGGGTGAAAACCAGCTTTTTGACAGTAAGAGTCTCGGCCTGGGGCAGCTGCACATCGGCGCAAGCGACACCATCTGCCGGTATTTTCTGGTGCCGTATTTGAAAGAATTTCATCAGAAGTTTCCAAATGTACCGATCAAAGTGACAAATGCAACTTCGCTGAATTGTGTGGACCTGCTGGAACAGGGAAAGGTAGATATGATCGTGACCAATTCACCGAACACCCGGCTGAACCAATCCTATATCCGCAAAATGCTCTGCGAATTCCGGGATGTGTTTATCGCAAATCCGGCCTACTTCCAATTCAAGCAAAGAGAACTTAAACTGAGTGAACTGACTCAATACCCGCTGATCACACTGGAACGGCACTGTACCACCAGCGAATTTTTACATAACCTCTTTTTACAGCATCAGCTGGAACTCCTTCCGGCAATCGAACTTTCCAGCAATGACCTGCTCATTGATCTGGCCCGCATCGGACTTGGGATCGCTTTTGTGCCGGATTACTGCGCCAGGGCAAATCCGGAGGAACTTGTCATTCTGAACACAAAGGAAACCATGCCCGCACGACAGATCGTGGCCTCGGTCAATCCGTCCCTGCCGTCCAGTGCATCCACGGAGGCATTTCTGGAATTGCTGCCCACATTATAGCCGGATGCCATGTCAATCGGGAACTGCTTTGTTCCTCCAGAACTCTTCCAATGCCCCCGGCAGGCTCTTTAGCGTATGCACCTGGTAATCATTCCACTCTCTTGGAAACAACTGCTGATAATCCCGCTGCAGAAAGCGTTCATCCAACAGGCCGATCACACCGCAGTCCGCAGCGGTACGGATGACCCGGCCTGCTGCCTGCAGCACTTTATTCATGCCCGGATACTGGTATGCGTAATCAAATCCCTGCCCGTTTTCCTCCTGATAATAATTTTTCAGCACTTCCCGCTCATTACAGATCTGGGGCAGTCCCGTTCCGGCGATCAGAACGCCGATCAGCTGCTCATGTTTCAGATCGATACCCTCGGAAAAAATACCGCCCAATACACAAAATCCCACCAAAGGACACGCTCTGTCAACGGCAAACTCCGCCATAAATTCCTCCCGCTCCGCCTCGTTCATACTGCTGCTCTGCAAAATACAGTCCATCTCCCCAAGGTTTATCGCCAAAAACTGTTCATATACATCCTCCATAAATTTGTATGATGGAAAAAACACGATATAATTTCCCTTTTTTGCCCTTGCCGTCAATTGAATGTAAGAAGCGATCCGCCGAAATTCATCCTCCGTCCTTCTTGTATATAAGCTGCTGACATCCTTTCCCACAAACAGCAGTCTCTGATTCTGTTCAAAGGTGGATTCAGCATAAACTGCATAATTGTCTTCTCTGGAGCTGAGCAAATTTTTATAATACTGAATCGGAAGAAGCGTTGCTGAAAAATACACGGCACTATTTCCTCTGTCCAGACATTCCTGCAGATTGACCGATGGATTTACACAGTATAGATGCAGGCAAAAACTGCCGTCCTCCCGAAAATCCGTGTAGATCACATAGTTTTCGTCCATCCGCTCAAACATATTCATAAAATGCCTCAGATTCAGGTAAAAATCCGTCACCTCTTTCCGCTCCGGAAATTCACTTCGGCTCTGCAAAAATGTATCCAGCAAAGACATCAAACGCATCAGCGAAAAGGCAAATGTTCCGATGCTCTCATAAACGGTATATCTCTCACACTCCCGCTTCCATTCCAACATCTGGCGGTTGCATTTTTCCAATGCAGTTCCCAGCTTTCGATTATGCGGGCTTAGTATCTTCTTCATCCTGAGAAAATCCTCTTTGACCAGAATAGCGCTGTACATCTCCCGGCCCCGCTCCACCAGATTGTGGGCCTCATCGATCAAAAACAGATAGTCTCCTTTCACGCCCTCCGCAAAAAAACGTTTCAGATAGATATTCGGATCAAACACATAATTGTAATCACAGATGATCACATCCGACCAGAGAGAAGCATCCAATGCCATCTCAAAAGGACACACCTGATGCCGCTCTGCCTGCGCCAAAAGCAATTCCCTCGTAAAATCATGCTCTGTGGTGATCAATTCATAAACCGCATCATTCACCCGGTCATAATGTCCTTTCGCATAAATACAATTCACCGGATTACAGTCCATCTGCTCACAGGGACACAGCTTCTCCTTTGCCGTAATGGCCAATACCTTGCCGCGGTATCCATTTTCTTTCAACAGGTCAAATGCATCTTTCGCCACGGTTCGGGTGATCGTCTTAGCCGTCAGATAAAAAATCTTATCTCCCAACCCCTCCCCGACCGCTTTTACCGCCGGAAATACCGTGGAAATTGTTTTCCCCGTTCCGGTGGGCGCCTGAATAAACAGAATCTTTTTCCGGGCAATCGTGCGGTACACATCGCCGGCTAGTTTTTTCTGTCCCCTGCGGTAAGAAAAGGGGAATTCCAACTCACGGATAGACGCCTGCCGGATCCGGTTCCACTCATATTGGAACTCTGTCCACTTTCGGTAAGCATCCATCAGGTTTTCAAACCAGATACGTAAAAAACCAAAGGAAAACATCTCCGGAAACCGTTTGATTTCCTCGGTATCCAGATTGCAGTAGGTAATCCGGATGCCGATCTCTTCCAACGCACTCTGGCGGGCATAAATATAAGCGTAACACATCGCCTGTGCGCGGTGGACCTCCAGGGCTTCCTCAAACCGGGTCACATCCGTGTACATACACTTGATCTCGTCAATGACAACACCCTCTTCCCCGGTAATGATACCATCCGCTCTTCCCTCCAGGGAGATCATATAATGTTCCTCTTCCAGTTCTATCTTCAATGGAACCTCCGCACGGTATTCCGTCCCCATCCGGCGCTGAATCTTGCGGTGCATCCGGCTCCCCTCCTGCATCGCCTCTTTCTGCGCTCCCTTTCCGATCCGATTGTCAATATCGCCGGAACGCATGATAAATTCCACCAGATTGCGGACAGATATTCTGATTTTTGTTTTCTCCTGCTTTTTTTCCATTCCTGTCTCCCCGGCTGTCTTAATGGAACTATTATACCACTTTTTGCACAGGAAACAATTGTTTCCCGCATACTCTCTCGATCAAAAAAGAGACAGCGCTCCCAACCCAAAGCACTGTCTCTTATACATTGATTTATTCCATTGTTATTTTATTTTTCAATTTCATATGCTCCTACTGCCCTATACACTTCTTCACCTCTCTCACACTTCGCTGCATCATTTACGCAACTGCATACTTGTTAAGAATTCGCTCAAATCTGCAATCGGTGCCGCCGTAGGAAACTAGCAAATTTTTCGAAAGACCGAGACTTAACACGCCCAGAAAAGATTTTGCATCCACGATCGCACGCTCATAATGCAAGTTAATGTCAAAATCACACTCCGAAGCAGCTTTTACAAACTCCTGTACTTCATCTGTTGCTTTTAACTGAATTCTCTTTTCATTCATGATTTTATCCACCCTTTCTTTCAATAAAAGAAAACTTTTCAGTTGATATCTTCAACTCGGGTGCATTATTGCACGACTTTCCAAATTTGTCAAATTTTTCTTTCTGTAATTTTCGCCCAAAAAAAGCTTGTTTTCAGGGTGCTCATCCCCTTTTTTTCATTCAATTTTACCTATTTTTTCCAAAAGAATGAGTCTTTCAAGATATTTTGCACAACAAAAAATTAATTTAATTTTAAGAAGCAATTTTTGGAAAAGATTCTTTCACAATATTTTTTAAATTTTGGCACCATTTTTGCGCTTTTTATCAATTATAATTACCCAGTGGTAACGTATTAGCATAGTAAAGTGAGCCTTTAAAATCGAATTCTTTGCAAAATCAAGCAGAAATCTTAAAATTCAAACAAAAATGATATGCCGCTATTCCGCATAAGAACACCCGGCATATCATTTTTTACTTTAAAACGGACAGCAGCAGCATCCAACATATCATTTTCACTTTAAAACGGACGGCAGCAGCATCCGCCAAACAACATAGACAGGCAGCATAACGACATACACATCCCTGCTGCACTGGAAAAAGGCTTCTGGTAAGAAGAACCCATATTCTGATACCAGGTCCCTCCAAATTCCAGATTCTGTAAAAACTGCCGATATTCCATATTGCTCGGCTCCATCTCCACGGCTTTTCTTGCATATTCCATTGCAATAACATTATTGCCTGCACCCTGGTTAGCCGCGGCCGCAAAGAAATACCAGCGCGCTGTCCGCTGATTCGCTGGCATACGATTTAATATATTTAAAGCCTCATTAAAATATCCATTGTTAATATAATTTGCGGCGGCTCTCATTTCTACCGAATCATTTCCGGCGGATCCATATCCTCCATAGCCGCTTTGCCCATAGCCATAATTTCCATAATCACTCTGTCCATAACCGGAATTACCATAGCCGCCCTGCCCATAACCGGAACCGCCATAGCCGCCCTGATCATATCCCTGGCCGCCATAACCGTAGCCGCTGCGGGACTGGGAACTTCCATTCTGATATCCTCCGGCATATCCCTGTTGTTTCTCTTTCATGATCTGGTTATATGCCTGTTGGACTTCCTTAAACTTTTCCTCAACAAGTTTTGGATTCGGACTGTTCACATTGGCGTCCGGATGATATTGACGGCTCAGACGCCGGTAAGCCTTTTTTATCTCTTCATCGGTGGCACCGGGTGAGACGCCCAGCACTTCATAAGGATTTCTCACCGGGATTTCCTCCTTTTTTTCTTCTTTAACTGTAAATATTCATATTTAGACCAAATGCCGGAATAAAGAATATTCCTGATAATATCTGCATGGAGCAGAATTGGCAGCCGTTCAAAAGATTTAGAACATTCCGACATCATACTGGTCAGGATCAGTTTGCTGATCGTTTCAAAATCCTTCGGACTGTTCTTTACCAGATCCTCAAATGGATTATATTCGTTTTTCTTCTGGTCTTTCTCCAAATCCTCATAGGCATCCATCAGATAAATAAATTTCCCCATATAAAATCCAAGACAATGAAGCTCCTCAGACCAGATATCTTCCTTCCATGCAAAAATCTCACCAAGCATCTCACCTGTCAGACCTGCAATGGCATCGATATTCCGCTCTCTCTTTGACTCAAGCATCTCCAGATTTCTCATATAAGTTTCCAACGCTTCCGCCTGCCGCGGATATTTTCTGGAAATCCGCCGATAATCTTTTTTCAACATCATGGATATCACATGTTTTGGATAATTGCGGTCATCTTTCCAGTCGTCCAGCATATTATAATATGACAAAAGCACATTCATATCAGATGCATACTTCGTCGCATCGTTGATATAAGCCAGCTTTTTCTTCCCAGGATGAAGCGGACACACGAACTGCGCCTCATCATTCTCCAGCTCATAAAGCCCTGTTAAAAGAATGATCAGGAATGTCATATCATAATTCAGCAGCATCTGTCCCTTGACACCGCTGCTTTTCCGCAATACCTGACAGAGTCCGCAATAATATGCCTGATACGCTTTCTTGCTTTCCTCGGAAAGTTCTGAACGATTAATATAAATGTACCCAAACATAACAGCACCTAACTTCTTTTTATAAATTCTGTCCTGCACTTCGGGCAGGTAATGCAGATTTTTCCTTTCCCACGAGGCACACGGACTTTCTGTGCGCAATGCGGACAGGTAAAGAACTTATAATTTTTTCTCTGCTCCCAATATACCTTTCTGTCAAAGCTCTTTTTCCCGTACCCATAAGAACTTCCTTTTCGGAACCGTCCGGTAAATTTCGATGTGAAATTCAGAAATTTCTCATTTTCCACATATCTCCTGGACGTATTTCGGGAAAACATACGGAAATAACACCATGCCAGTAAAACCAACGCCGCTATATCCAATATCGGAATACGTATAAACAAAGCAATGATCAGTATGACCAAAGCTGCCGTGGACAAAAAACGATTCATCTGATCCATTCCGTACCGACCATACATAAACTGTTGAAAACGTTCTCTCAAAAGAAACACCTCTCTCATCTCTTGTACTATTCATCATTTATACTGTACCGTTTGAGAATTTGACTGTCAACTATTCTATTTTCTTTTCAGAATAATTTTAGAAATACTTTAGATAATAGGAGCTGTGCGCTGAATACTCAGCGCCACAGCCCCCTTCTTAAGCAAAACGATAAGCCGGGTTATGTCGTGAATGATCATCTATCTAGGATAACTGTTGCCAGTTACCTCAAGCGACCTACCTAAAGCTGGCGGGCCACGTCAACGCTTTGTTTCGGTCTTG
>CAZJSI010000158.1:0-2768 GCA_964548675.1 uncultured Eubacterium sp.
GATTGAACACGAGAATCCTCTGCGGTATTATGCCGCTTGTGAGTTACCGCAACGCTGCTTTTATCAAAAATGAGATGCCGGGGATTTTCGTCCCGGATGAAGTTCTGGCACAGTACCGGCCGGATATGGGCCGAAAAGAGGCGGAAGACGTGGCAAAGCGGATTTCATTGTCCGTGATCCGGAAACTGGAGAACATTGCGGACGGTTTTTATTTTATGACGCCCTTTAACCGTGTACAGTTAATCTGTGATATCATTGACGGAATGGAGAGATAGTATGACGAGAGAAGAATTATATTCATTGATAGAGGACAGGCCTTTGTATCTGGACGGAGCCACCGGCAGCAATCTGCAGAAAGCGGGAATGCCGACGGGAGTCTGCCCGGAGCTCTGGATCCTGGAGCATCCGGATACGCTGATCGATCTGCAGCGGCGCTATGTGGAAGCGGGAACTCAGATCCTGTATGCGCCCACCTTTTCCGGAAACCGTCTCAAACTGCGGGAGTACGGATTGGAGGACCGTATCGAGGAGATCAACAGTGAACTTGTAAAATTGTCCCGGGAAGCTGCCGGCGGGAGATGCTTTGTCGCCGGAAACCTGACGATGACGGGGGAGAGCCTCGCCCCGATGGGAAAACTTCAGACGGAGGAACTGATCGATATTTATAAGGAGCAGGCGTCTATTTTATACCGCGCGGAAGTGGATCTGTTTGTGGTGGAAACGATGATGAGCCTGGCGGAGACGAGGGCGGCGGTTCTCGCCATTCGGGAGACCTGTGACCTGCCGATCATGGTGTCCATGACTTTCGCGGAGGACGGCCGTACCCTGTACGGCACGGACCCGGAGACCGCCATGGTCGTACTGCAAAGTCTTGGCGCGGACATCGTCGGGGTGAACTGTTCCACTGGCCCGGGAGAAATGACGGAAATAGTCAGCAGAATGAAAAAATATGCAAATATTCCGATCATGGCAAAGCCGAACGCGGGACTTCCGGAACTGATCGACGGTGAGACAGTCTATAATATGGAAGCGGACGAGTTTGCCTCCTTTGGCCCTGCGCTGGTCGAGGCGGGGGCAGCGGTGCTCGGCGGATGCTGCGGTACCACGCCGGAGCACATTGCGAAACTGGTACAGGCGACTGTGGACAGAAAGCCGGAGCCGTTCAGTCAGGTTCGCCACAGGATTCTTGCGTCGGAGCGGAAAGTCCAGGAAATCGACATTGACGGGCCGTTTCTTGTGATCGGAGAGCGCATCAATCCTACGGGCAAAAAGAGGCTGCAGGCATCTCTGCGGGAGGGCAGCATGGAGGTCGTCACAGAGATGGCGGAGCAGCAGGAGGAAATGGGCGCGGATATTCTCGATGTGAATATGGGAATGAACGGGATCGATGAGAAAGCTATGATGCTGAAAGCGATCGAGGAGGTGACGCTGACTACCAGCCTGCCCCTCTGTATCGATTCCAGTCATGTGTACATTATTGAGGCGGCGCTTCGCAATTATCCGGGAAAAGCGCTCATCAATTCTATTTCTTTGGAAAAGGAAAAGTTTGAAAAACTGCTTCCGATCGCGAAAAAATACGGGGCGATGTTTATTTTGCTTCCCCTCTCCGACGAGGGGCTTCCGAAAAATATCGGGGAGAAGAAAGCTATTATTCATAAGATTCTGGAACGGGCGCTGGAGCTCGGCATTCACCGGGAGGATATCGTGGTGGATGGCCTGGTTGCCACGGTCGGCGCAAACAAGCGGGCGGCGATCGAGACATTGGAGACGATTGCCTATTGTAAGAACGAGCTTGGTCTGGCGACGGTGGGAGGCTTGTCAAACATTTCCTTTGGCCTGCCGAACCGCGGGTATGTAAACGGTGCGTTTGTCACGATGGCGATCCAGAATGGACTGACGATGGCGATCGCCAACCCGTCCAGCGATATCATGATGAATCTGGCATACGCCAGCGACCTGCTTTTAAACAAAGAGGGGGCGGATATCCGGTATATCGACCGGATGAGCAATTTCACGGAAACAAAGGTAGTGACGAAAGTCTCTGCGGAAAAGCCGAAAGAGCAGGAAAAAAAGGGAACCGGAGTGTTCCAGTGTGTATTAAAGGGCAGCCGTAAGACGGTTCTGGATGAGGTGAAGCAGGAACTGTCAGAGGGAAAAGAACCGGGAATTATTATCAACGAGGAGCTGATCCCGGCCATCAACGAAGTGGGGGACCTGTTTGAAAAACAAGTGTACTTCCTGCCCCAGCTCATCGCCAGCGCGGAGACGATGAAAACCGCCATTGAATATCTCGAACCGATGCTTTCCTCCGACGATGAGGGCGGCACAAAGATCACTATCGTGATCGCTACGGTAGAGGGGGATATTCACGATATCGGAAAGAATCTGGTGGCACTCATGCTGAAAAACTATGGCTACCGTGTTATCGATCTTGGAAAGGATGTTCCGAAAGAGGTGATCGTGCAGGCGGCGATAGATGAAAAGGCGGATATTATCGCACTTTCCGCCCTGATGACGACTACCATGATGCGCATGAAAGATGTCGTGGAGCTGGTGAAAGAGAAAAACCTGAACACAAAGGTGATCATCGGAGGAGCCGTGATCACCCAGAGCTTTGCAGATGAGATCGGAGCCGACGGCTATTCCAAGGATGCCGCCGAGGCCGTGAAGCTGGTGCAGAGGCTCTGCGGATAAAAAGCATGATCTTGAACAGAGAAACTGCCATGGGAGATGTGTCCCGGGGCAGTTTCTCTGCTATTGCGGCTTTG
>CAZJSI010000158.1:2868-7632 GCA_964548675.1 uncultured Eubacterium sp.
ATTTGATTTCCCCACTATAATAACTTAAAGTAAGAAAAATAGATATGAATGTTTGTCTGAAAAACGGGACAATATAGGAATAAATTTTCAACAAATGGAGAATTCAGGGGATTCGGGAAAGCAGAATGCTTTAAAACAGAGGATTGCACAGACCCGGCAGTATTTCTGGTTTTTGAATCCGGGAAAGCAGAAAGTTTATAAACAGCCCTGAATATCCGAGAGCAAGGAGGCATTTATGGAGAAATTTAATGAGATTGAATACAGGCGCCCGGATTTTGACGCGGAGGAGGCTGCGGTCAGGGATTATATTGAAAAATTGAAAGGCGCAAAAAACGCGGAGGAGATGCGGAAAATTTATCGGGAGGAACAGAGACGGTGCGATACGTTTGCGACGATGCAGACAATCGCCAGTATTCGAAATTCCATCGATACAACGGATACCTTTTATGAAGAAGAATTGCAGATGTTCCACAAGAGAGTCCCTGCGCTGATCCTTTTGTACCAGGAGGCGGATAAGGTCATTTTGGATTCCGGTTTCCGCGAGGAATTTGCAGAGGGCCTGCCGGAGACACTGCTCGCGGATATGGAGATCAATCAGAAGCTGGCTTCTGAGGCGATCGTGGAGGATATGGAGAAAGAAGCCCGGCTTTGCCAGGAGTATTCCAAGGTTTCGGCCACATGCAGCACAGAATTCCGCGGCGAGGAGTGCAACTTTTACCGCCTGCTGAAATACATGCAGGACACTGACAGACAGACGCGGAAAGAGGCATTTCTGGCATGGGCGGACTTGTATGAGCAGACAGCGCCAAAACTGGACGAATTGTATGACGAGCTGGTAAAGCTTCGTGTCGGAATGGCGAAGAAGCAGGGATTTGACAACTATATCGATTACCGCTATGCGGGACTGCACTGCTATGATTATACCCCGGCGGATGTGGAGAATTTCCGCCGCCAAATCAGGGAGATTGTAGTGCCGATCTGCGAAAAGGAATTTGAAAAGCAGAGAGAGCGTCTTGGTGTAGATACGCTGTATTATTACGACGAGGCGCTGTTTTATCCGGAGGGAAATGCGGTTCCGGAGGGAACGCCGGAGGAACTGGTTGCAAAGGCACAGCAGATGTACCGGGAGTTATCTCCGCAGACGGGAGAATTTTTTGACTTTATGGTGGAGCATCAGCTTTTTGACCTGGAGACAAAACCGGGCAAGCGCCCGGGCGGCTACTGCACCTATCTGTCCGGCTTCCATGCACCTTTTATATTTTCCAATTTTAACGGCACGTCCGCGGATGTGGATGTGCTCACCCATGAGGCGGGCCACTCTTTTGCAGCCTATGAATCCGGAAAAAGGGATATTATAAGCGATTATATTTTCCCGAACAATGAGGTGGCAGAGATCCATTCCATGTCCATGGAGCTGATCACCTATCCGTGGATGGAGCTTTTCTTCGGGGAGAAAACAGAGCAGTACAAAAAGGCGCATCTGTCGCAGGCTTTGACCGTGATCCCTTATCTGGTCTGTGTGGATGAGTTCCAGCATAAAGTGTTCGAGAATCCGCAAATGGATGGAAAAGAGCGCCGAAGCGTGTGGAAAAAACTGGAACAGGAATATCTGCCGTGGAGAAATTATGGCGGACACGGTTTTTTGGAGGAAGGCGGTTTCTGGATGCAGAAGCAGCACATTTTCCTGTTCCCGTTTTATTATATCGAGTATTCCCTGGCGCAGATGGGAGCTTTTGAGTTTTACGGGAAATTCCGCAAAGACAGGGCGGCTGCGTGGAAAGATTATTATAAGCTGTGCAGCATCGGCGGAAATTACGGCTATTTCAACATGCTGAAAATGGCAGATCTGGGCAATCCTTTTGCGGATGGCACGGTTCAAAAAATCATGGATGAAGTGGTGAAAGCACTGGAGGATGAAGAATTATGATAGATTTACTGGACTCTCATACTCATACGATTGCCAGCGGGCATGCGTACAGCACGATGAATGATATGATCGCAGCGGCGAAAGAAAAAGGGCTTTCGCTGCTGGCGATCACGGAGCATGCTCCGGATATGCCGGGTACCTGTCCGCCCTTTTATTTCAACAATTTGAAAGTTGTTCCCAAAAAATACGGAGATCTGTGGGTGCTCCAGGGAGTGGAATTAAACATATTAAACCGCAACGGTGACGTTGATCTGCCGCAGAATGCGATAAAAAATCTGGATGTGGTGATAGCCAGCATTCATCCGCCCTGCTATCATGAGGAGGATGACAGTGCACATATAGAAGCATATCTGAATGTGATGAAAAATCCGTATATCAACATAATCGGTCATCCGGATGACGGCCGGTATCCGATAGATTACAGGGTGCTGGTCCAGGCGGCCAGGGAGCATCACAAGCTCCTGGAAGTGAACAGTTCCTCTCTGTCCCCGACCAGTTTCCGGCAGAATGCAGAGGAAAATTACAGGGAAATGCTTGCATTGTGCAGAGAGTATGAGGTTCCGGTCATTGTGGATTCGGATGCTCATGTGGATGTGTCGGTGGGGGATCATGCCCGTGCATGGAATTTGATCAGGGAAGAAAAGTTTCCGGAAGAGCTGATCGTGAACACGGACCTTGACAGGTATTTTTCTTATATAAATTATAAACCGGATCTGTAGTTTTGCTCTGCCCCGAAGCGCAGTACAGGGCGTGAAGCGCAGTGCAGGGCATGAAGCACAGTGCAGGGCGTGAAGCGTAGTACAGGGCATGAAGCACAGTGCAGGGCAAGGGCGAAAAATAACCACAGAATTTATAAGTGCGTGAATTTTTGAAAGACCTCTTTACTTTAAAACTTTAGTATGGTAAAATTCTGCATAGTAACAGTAAACGAAATTTGCGGTAGAAAGAAGAACGGGTTCTGCCGCGGGAGGAATACCAGAATGAGTAAAAAAATCAGAACAGAGGCAGTAGATCATTTGTTTGAGGCAATTTTATGCCTGAAAGATAAAGAAGAGTGCTATACTTTTTTTGAAGATGTGTGTACGATCAACGAGATTCTGTCATTGTCCCAGAGGTTTGAGGTGGCACATATGCTGCGCCAGAAAAAAACGTATCTGGATATTGCAGAGAAGACAGGGGCTTCCACAGCGACGATCAGCCGCGTCAACCGGTCATTGAATTATGGAAACGACGGGTATGACATGGTATTTGAGAGAATGAGAAAACAGGAAGAGGAATAAGAAAGGTTAATAAATGGGAAGATTTCCGAAAAAGGAAGTCTTCCCATTTGTCAACGTTTGCGTTTTCACTGAAATCTAAAATACAATTGATCTTGATCTTTAACTTTCCGTTTATCAACGTTTGCGTTTCCCCTTGGAGGAGTCGGGCTTCTCCATGGAATCAATAATTTTTTCTATCAGCAGTTTCTTTACGTATACATCAAAATTGAGCAGGCAGATAAATGTGAACTTCTGCAGGAAACCGGCCTCGCTTTCATTCAGATTTTCCAGATCGCTGAATACGGACTCGCTTATCATAAATTCTTCCTGTATCGTTTTTTTCAGACGTTCTACCTGTTGTTCCTCCAACTGGAATACGATCGTATAGATCTCTTCCAGAGAGGGCGTTCCCTGTTTCCCGAAATAGCGGTCCGTCAGGGGATTCAAAATATTCTGAATATCATTGATGCTCAGTACATTTTTAAAATAGTAGATAAAAATCAGCGTCAAAAGATGTTCCTTAGAGTATTTCTTTTTTACCGGCGGAGGGAGCAAGTTATTTTTTGCATAGTTATTGATCATGGTCTTGGTCAGGATCTTGTCATCTTCATGGCGTTTTGTGGCATGAAGCTGTGTATCCATGAAAGTAGTGACCTGATCCATGTACAGATTGATGTCCGGCAAGGTTTCCGGTCGGATGTTTTCGATGCGGGACAAGCTCTCCATTATACTGTTCAATAAGTCTTTTGTATCAATTGTCATGATTTGCACCTCTAGCTGTGATTATATAGTATTCAAAACCGGATGACAAGATTTTTCTCCCGAAATGGTTGAAATGGACAAATGAATAGGGTATTATGGTAGAAATGTTAGAAAACATGTTCGACAATTGGAGGTAACATTGAGTAGATACGATACATTAAATGAGCAGCAGAGAGAGGCTGTATATCAGACAGAGGGTCCGGTGCTGATCCTGGCAGGCGCCGGTTCCGGAAAAACGCGGGTTCTGACTCACAGGACCGCATACCTGATAGAAGAGATGGGCGTCAACCCTTATAATATTATGGCGATCACGTTTACCAACAAGGCGGCGGGAGAGATGCGTGAGCGTATTGACGATCTGGTTGGATTCGGATCGGAGAGCATCTGGGTGAGTACATTTCACTCCACCTGTGTCCGGATACTGCGGCGCCATATTGACCGCCTGGGATTTGACAATAATTTTACGATTTATGATGCGGATGACCAGAAAACGGTAATGAAAGATATCTGCAAGAGATTACAGATAGATACGAAGCGCTACAAGGAAAAGACATTTTTGAATGTGATCTCTTCCGCAAAGGATGAGCTGGTCTCTCCGGAGGAGTTTACCCTGCAGGCGGCGGGAGATTATGCAAAACAGAAACAGGCGCAGGTCTACCGGGAATACCAGCAGGTACTGAAAAAAAATAATGCCCTGGATTTCGACGATCTTATTGTCAAATGTGTGGAGCTTTTGAAAAACGACGACCAGGTATTGGATTATTATCAGGAACGTTTTCGCTATATTATGGTGGATGAGTATCAGGATACGAATAC
>CAZJSI010000159.1:0-7602 GCA_964548675.1 uncultured Eubacterium sp.
TGGAATTACACAAAAATGATAACAACAGAAATTTGGAAATAGACCTGGAATAAGGAGGATCTGGTGAAATGGAACAGTATAAACAGGAATTTATAGAATTTATGGTAGAGTCAGACGTTTTGAAATTTGGCGAATTTACATTAAAAAGCGGCAGAAAATCCCCGTTTTTTATGAATGCGGGAGCTTATGTGACCGGTTCTCAGTTAAAGAGACTGGGTGAATATTATGCAAAAGCAATCCATGATAAATACGGGGATGATTTTGATGTGTTATTCGGACCGGCCTACAAAGGAATTCCAATCAGCGTGGTAACAGCAATCGCATACAGCGAGTTATACGGAAAGGAAATTCGTTATTGCTCTGACAGGAAGGAAGAGAAAGATCATGGCGCGGACAAGGGAAGCTTTCTGGGAAGCAGGCTTCAGGATGGAGACCGTGTAGTTATGATCGAGGATGTGACGACATCCGGAAAATCTATGGAGGAGACCGTGCCAAAGGTAAGGGGCGCGGCAGATGTGGAGATTGTCGGGCTGATGGTGTCTCTGGATCGTATGGAGGTCGGAAAAGGCGGAGAAAAATGCGCATTGGATGAGGTGAAAGATCTGTACGGGTTTGAGACAAATGCGATCGTTACGATGGCAGAGGTGGTGGAGCATCTCTATAATAAACCATGTAACGGAAAAATTGTGATCGATGACTCATTAAAAACAGCAATTGACGCATACTATGAACAGTATGGTGCAAACTAGAATTTTGGAGAGTCATGTTCATAACAAAACATAAAAAAAGTATACGGATTTTGTGCATAATCCTGTTTGGATTATACATTGCCCTGCTGGTATATTTCCTTTTCTTCGCAGAGATGCTGGGAAGAACTAATATAAATCGGACATACCATTATAATCTGATTCCGTTTAAGGAAATAAAACGTTTCATTATTTATCGTGAGCAGTTGGGAACGGCAGCAGTATTTTCCAACCTGGCAGGCAATATTTTGATTTTTACTCCTTTTGGCTTCCTGCTCCCTACAATGAGCAGGAAGCTGAGGAGTTTTTTCCGCGTGACGCTGCTGAGTATGGAGCTCAGTCTGGTCGTGGAATGCGTTCAGCTTGTCACAAAAACGGGCAGCTGCGATATAGACGATCTTCTGCTGAATACGATCGGCGGTATACTGGGATATGCGGCTTATGCAGTTGTACAGCGTAAACGGGACAAGGACGCTGACAGGAGGCGCATGGAGCAGGACAGATAAATACAGGAGGATACAAGATGGCAAATAACAGAAGAAAATATTTCCGCCGTACAAGAAAGAGCAGAATGCGGGAATTAAAACAATCCCCCACCGGGATGCTGTCTCTGGCGTCGGCGCTGGCGGCGGTTGTCCTGTTTGCGGCATCTGTGGTGAAATCGTATCAGATGTCCGGAGAGGCGGATTTTCGCGTCGGCAGTCTTGGACTGCTGGGCCTGATACTGGCGCTGGGAGCATGGATACTCGGAGCACTTTGCCTGAGGGAAAAAAATGTCCGGCCCCTTCCGCCGAAAACAGGGATCATACTCGGAGTGATCTTTACATTGGCGCTTGGCGGAATGTATGTATATGGCTGGGTGTGAGAGAATTTTGGATATTTACATATAAAAAGGAAATCGGAGGCAGTTTATGAGTGATATGGCATGGAATGAATGTTCAGATGAGACATTGATGGAGCGCTATGAATTGATGTTGGAGCGGATTCGGGAAATTCTGAATGAATGTACAGTTTCGGAGAAATATAAGGAGTATTTCGCTGAGAGATCCGATTTCCTGTTATGTGCGGCACGTATTTATGAAAAAAAGCGGGATGGCTTTCTGGGCGAGCGGACAATGGAAGAATGCCGTGAGGATCAGAAGCGGTTATACCGCAGTATTTTACCGGAAAATTATGGCACAAGCTATGCAAATCCGGCGTATGCAGTGGAACAATTTGGAGAAGATGCCGGGCAGCTTCTCTCTTTTTTGTGTTCTGAACTGGAGGGATGCATTGCGCATGCTTTTGAGGGAAAGCTCCTGGAGCTGACCCTTCTGTTTGAGTTATTTGTGCAGGTGTATAACTGTTTTGAAGCAGAAGATATCAGGGAGGCAAAACAGACGATATACTGGTATTTTCATGATTACAGCGAAATATTTGTGGAAAATCAGATCCGGGATATGATAGATCCGGAGAACAATTTCTTTGCGGATATTATTTTGCATGCAGATCTGACGGATGTCCGCTATCTTTACCAATACGGCCTTCCGGTGGGAGAGAATGAACTTGGCATTGCCGGGTTTTTGAATTCTATGCCGGAAGAAGATGTACAGGCGATGGCGGATACTTATACGGAAGGATATCGTATCGGTTTTGAGGTAACGGGAAAAGACCTCTCAAAAAAGAAAACGGTGCAGATTCATTATCAGATCGGATTTGAGCGCATGATCCGTGCCGCGATCCGTAATTTTGAAAAAATGGGATTGCAGCCTACGATCAGCCGGGAGCCGGTATCCTCTTTCTTAAATAAGGGCGGTGAAAAGCGGGGAGCCTATTCTACTTCCCTGAACCGTCAATATGATTTTGACCACAGGGAGGATAAGGCATTTTATTTTGATAAGGCCTTTGTGGAACGTCGCCTGGAGGTGCTGCGGACCGTTTTTGAACAGCATAAAGTACAGGCGGCGCAGCATGGGGGACCCGCAGTGCTGGAAGTGTTCGGTGAGATGCCTTTTTCACCTGAGAATAAAAAAGCGGCAATTCATTATGACGAAAAACAGCAGCAGCTGTCGGTTTACAACGCATCTGTGTCAGGTCAGATTACAAATGAGTATATCAGGGGCGAGGAACGCAGTTTTACGATTATCGCTTATCCCGTCCCGGAGATCGGAGCGGATTTCGCGGATATTTTTGCCGAGACTGTTGTAATCAATACATTAGATTATGAGAAATATCAGAAGATGCAGCAGAATATCATTGACGTGCTGGACCAGGCAGAGAGGGTGGAAATTGTGGGAAAAGGAAAAAATCGCACAAACCTGACTGTGGCGATCCGGCAGCTGTCTGATCCTGAGCATCAGACGGCCTTTGAAAACTGTGTGGCGGATGTGAATATTCCTGTGGGAGAAGTGTTTACTTCTCCGGTTCTGGCAGGGACAGACGGCGTGTTCCATGTATCGGAGGTATTCTTAAATGGGCTGCAATATCTGGACCTGGAACTGACATTCAAAGACGGTATGATCATTTCTTACACCTGCGGGAACTTTGCGGATGAGGAGGAAAATAAGAAATATATTCGCGACAATGTGCTGATGCACCATGATACCCTGCCGATCGGCGAGTTTGCAATCGGTACAAACACTACCGCTTACCGCATGGCGGAAAAATATAAAATCGCTGACAAACTTCCGATACTGATTGCGGAAAAAACAGGCCCGCATTTTGCCGTGGGCGATACCTGTTATTCCCATGCGGAGGATACGGCGGTTTATAATCCGAATGGAAAAGAAATTGTGGCGAGGGATAATGAGATCAGTCTGCTTCGAAAGAAAGATATGTCCAAAGCCTATTTCAACTGCCATACGGACATTACAATTCCCTATGATGAACTTGGGGCTGTTACAGTGGTCCGGAAAGACGGAAGCCGGGAAGATATCATACGCGACGGATTATTTCAGACAGCCGGAGCCGAGGAGCTGAATCAGCCGCTGCTGGAGATGCAGAGTGCGGACAAATAGCAGAAAAATATTATATCAGGCATCTTGCGGAAGAATCAGCAGGCGGATTTTAAATAAGTATGTATTTATAAGAATGAAATATATATTTTGAAATAAATATAAGAATATCTAATAGAATTTATTATGAGATATAATTGGTAAATTTTTTCCATACAGAGTAAGATAAGAGCGTTATTTAAAGCATAATTTTATATTTGAATGAAAGGAGACTTACGAATGGCAAAAGTAGGAATTGTAATGGGGAGTGACTCAGATATGCCGATCATGGCAAAGGCGGCAGAGATTCTGGATAAACTGGGTGTGGATTATGAGATGAAGATCATCTCTGCTCACCGTGAACCGGATGTTTTCTTTGAGTACGCGAAAAGTGCGGAGGAGAAAGGCTTTAAGGTCATCATTGCAGGCGCCGGAAAAGCAGCTCACCTTCCGGGTATGTGCGCGGCTATTTTCCCTATGCCGGTGATCGGCATCCCGATGAAGACATCAGATCTGGGCGGCGTGGACTCCTTATATTCCATCGTACAGATGCCTTCCGGTATTCCGGTGGCAACTGTTGCCATCAACGGCGGTGCAAATGCGGGAATTCTGGCGGCAAAGATTCTTGCAACTTCAGATCCGGAACTTTTGGAGAGACTGAAAGCGTACTCAAAAGAGCTGAAGGAGCAGGTGGAAGAGAAAGACGCAAGACTTCAGAAAGTTGGATATAAAAACTATTAATAAAAACACATAGATGGAGGATCAGTTTATGGATTACAAGAATGCAGGTGTGGATATCGAGGCTGGTTACAAATCAGTAGAATTGATGAAGGCACATGTAAAGAGAACCATGCGTGAGGAAGTCCTTGGCGGTTTAGGCGGTTTTGCGGGAGCTTTTTCTCTGGATAAGATCAAACAGATGGAAGAGCCGGTGCTCTTATCCGGAACAGACGGCTGCGGCACAAAAGTAAAACTGGCGTTTATCATGGACAAACATGATACGATCGGTATTGACGCGGTAGCAATGTGTGTCAATGATATTGCATGCTCCGGTGGAGAACCGTTATTTTTCCTGGATTACATCGCATGTGGAAAAAATTATCCTGAAAAGATCGCAGCGATCGTCAGCGGTGTGGCTGAAGGCTGTGTGCAGTCTGAAGCAGCTCTGGTAGGCGGCGAGACAGCGGAACATCCGGGACTGATGCCGGAGGATGAGTATGATCTGGCAGGTTTTGCGGTCGGCGTTGTAGATAAAAAAGACATGATCACAGGTGAAAACTTAAAAGACGGGGACGTACTGATCGGCATGGCGTCTACCGGCGTGCACAGCAATGGTTTTTCTCTTGTGAGAAAAGTATTTGAAATGACCAGGGAGTCTCTTGATACTTATTATGATGAACTGGGCAAAACATTGGGCGAGGCCCTGCTTGCGCCTACAAGAATTTATGTGAAAGCGTTAAAGAGCATAAAAAATGCAGGGGTGACGGTGAAAGCATGCAGCCATATTACGGGCGGCGGTTTTTATGAAAATATCCCGCGTATGCTGATCGACGGTACACATGCGGTTATTGAAAAAGACAGTTACCCGGTTCCGCCTATTTTTGGTTTGCTGGCAAAAGAGGGCGATATTGCGGAAGAGATGATGTACAATACGTTCAATATGGGACTTGGCATGATCGTTGCAGTAGACCCGGCGGATGTGGACAAGGCTGTGGAAGCAATTAAGGCAGCCGGAGATATGCCATATGTAGTTGGAAGAATTGAGGCAGGAGAAAAAGGAGTAACTTTATGCTAAAAATTGCAGTTCTGGTTTCCGGCGGCGGTACAAATCTGCAGGCGATCATTGACCGCATCGCAGACGGAACTATCACCAATACGAAGATCGCAGTTGTTATCAGTAATAATAAAAGCGCTTTTGCACTGGAGAGAGCTGCAAAGGCGGGCATTCCAAATCAATGTATTTCTCCGAAGGACTATGAGAACAGAGAACAGTTTCATGACGCCCTGCTGGCGGCACTTGACGAGGCGGGCGTGGACCTGATCGTACTTGCCGGATTCCTTGTAGTCATTCCGGAAACGATGATCCAAAAATACAGGAATCGGATCATTAACATTCATCCGTCGCTGATTCCGTCTTTTTGCGGGACAGGCTATTATGGCTTGAAAGTACACGAGGGCGTTCTGGCCCGCGGGGTGAAGATTACCGGAGCGACATGCCATTTTGTGGATGAGGGGACAGATACCGGCCCGATTATCCTGCAGAAGGCTGTGGAAGTGAAAAACGGGGATACCCCGAAGATCCTGCAGCAGAGAGTGATGGAGGAAGCAGAGTGGATCATTATGCCGAAGGCGATTGACCTGATCGCAAACGGCAAAGTGTCCGTTGTGGACGGTAAAACGATCGTGGAAGAGTAAGGAGGCTTAACATGAAAGTATTAATTGTAGGCAGCGGCGGAAGGGAACACGCGATTGCTGCAAGCGTGGCAAAGAGCAGCCGTGTAGATAAGATTTACTGTGCGCCTGGAAATGCGGGTATCGGTCAGATTGCCGAGTGCGTTTCTATCGGTGCGATGGAATTTGATAAATTAGCAGCATTTGCGAAAGAAAATGAGATCGATCTTACTATCATCGGTATGGATGATCCATTAGTCGGCGGCGTGGTAGATGTATTTGAGGCAGAGGGACTGCGGGTGTTTGGACCGAATAAGGCGGCTGCGATCCTGGAGGGCTCCAAGGCGTTTTCCAAGGACCTGATGAAAAAATATAATATTCCGACAGCGGCATATGAGAATTTTGATGATCCGGAGAAAGCGCTTGCTTATCTGGAGACTGCAAAAATGCCGATCGTGCTGAAAGCAGATGGTCTTGCGCTTGGCAAGGGCGTGCTGATCTGCCAGACTTTGGAGGAAGCAAAAGCCGGAGTCAAAGAGATCATGTTGGATAAGAAATTTGGAACTGCCGGAAACCATATGGTAGTGGAAGAGTTTATGACAGGACGCGAAGTGTCCGTTCTTTCATTTGTAGACGGAAAAACGATCAAGGTAATGTCCTCCGCCCAGGATCACAAGCGTGCAAAGGACGGAGATCAGGGATTAAATACCGGTGGTATGGGAACCTTTTCACCGAGTCCTTTCTATACAAAAGAAGTAGATGAGTTCTGCCGGAAATATGTGTTCCAGCCGACGGTGGATGCCATGGCGGCAGAGGGCAGAACTTTTAAGGGAATCATTTTCTTCGGACTGATGCTGACAGAGGACGGACCGAAAGTGCTGGAATACAACGCCCGTTTCGGTGATCCGGAAGCCCAGGTTGTGCTGCCCCGCATGAAAAATGATATCATCGATGTGATGGAGGCATGCATCGACGGCACATTGGACCAGATTGACCTGCAGTTTGAGGATAATGCGGCAGTCTGCGTAGTGCTTGCCAGCGACGGCTATCCGGTTTCCTATGAAAAAGGTTTCGAGATTAAAGGTTTGGAAAAATTCGAGGGTAATGATGGATATTACTGTTTCCATGCGGGAAGTAAATTGAATGAGGAGGGCAGAATCGTCACAAACGGCGGCCGTGTCCTCGGCGTAACCGCGAAGGGCAGCGATTTGAAAGAGGCCCGGGCGAATGCTTACAAAGCAACTGAGTGGGTTGACTTTGAGAACAAATATATGCGCCATGATATCGGAAAAGCGATTGACGAGGCATAGCAGAGTTTGAGGACACTGCAATGTCTATGCGCGGCGGACTTTAAATGAAAAATGGGAGCCAGACGGAAGTATGTTCGTTTGGCTCTTTGTGCAGGAGTGTGGACATGAAAAAAGCGGTAATTTTTGATTTGGACGGAACACTGTGGGATTCCGTGGACAATATTGTGATCTCATGGAATGAGG